>CAZVTK010000055.1:2326-25863 GCA_964629765.1 uncultured Mesorhizobium sp. | reverse complement strand
GCCCTTTCGCGCCCCCCTCTGTCCTGCCGGACATCTCCCCCTCAAGGGGGGAGATCGGATTGCCGGTTTGGTTTCGCCAACCTTCAACAATGGGCGAAAGCATAGCGGGCAGCCAATCTCCCCCCTTGAGGGGGAGATGTCCGGCAGGACAGAGGGGGGCACGAGGGGGCGCTGTCGCCTTAGGTCATCATATGGGCGCAGCGCGCCTCAAGGTCGGGGTGTCGCCCATGCCGCTTGAATCCAACCTCCGCATCAACGGCGACCGACTCTGGGATTCGCTGATGGACATGGCGAGGATCGGGCCGGGGGTCGCCGGCGGCAACAACCGCCAGACCCTCACCGACGCGGACGGCGAGGGCCGGCACCTGTTCCGCAGATGGTGCGAGGACGCCGGCATGAGCATGGGCGTCGACGCGATGGGCACCATGTTCATGACGCTGCCGGGCACCGACCCGGACGCGCTGCCGGTCTATGTCGGCAGCCATCTCGACACCCAGCCCACCGGCGGCAAGTATGACGGCGTGCTCGGCGTGCTCGCCGCGCTGGAGGTCGTGCGCTCGATCAACGATCTCGGCATCAGGACCAGGCACCCGATCGTCGTCGTCAACTGGGCCAACGAGGAGGGCGCGCGCTTCGCGCCGGCCATGCTCGCGTCCGGCGTGTTCGCCGGGGTCCACACGCTCGACTATGCCTACGCCCGCAAGGATCCCGACGGCAAGACCTACGGCGACGAACTGAAGCGCATCGGCTGGCTCGGAGATGAAGACGTAGGCGCGCGAAAAATGCATGCCTATTTCGAGTACCATATCGAGCAGGGGCCGATCCTCGAGGCCGAGGACAGGCAGATCGGCGTCGTCACCCACTGCCAGGGCCTGTGGTGGCTGGAGTTCACGCTGACCGGCAAGGAGGCGCATACCGGCTCGACGCCGATGAATCTGCGCGTCAATGCCGGGCTCGCCATGGCCCGCATCTTCGAGATGGTGCAGGCGGTGGCGATGGCCAACCAGCCGGGCGCGGTGGGCGGCGTCGGACAGGTGAAGTTTTCTCCGAACTCGCGCAACGTGCTGCCGGGCAAGGTGGTGTTCACCGTCGACATCCGCACGCCCGACCAGCAAAAGCTCGACCGCATGCGCGCCGAGATCGAGAAACGGGCGGCCGAGATCGCCGGCGAGCTGGGCGTCGGCTGCTCGGTAGAGGCCGTCGGCCATTTCGATCCCGTGACGTTCGACCCGGTGCTGGTGGGGCGCGTGCGCGCGGCCGCCGAAAAGCTCGGCTACAGCCACATGAACATCATCTCCGGCGCCGGCCACGACGCCTGCTGGGCGGCGAAGGTGGCGCCCGCGACGATGGTCATGTGCCCGTGCGTGGACGGGCTGTCGCACAACGAGGCCGAGGACATCTCGAAGGAATGGGCGTCGGCCGGCGCCGACGTGCTGTTCCACGCGGTGCTCGAAACGGCGGAGATCGTGGAGTGAGGGTAGAAGCCGCCAAACGGGTCCGCGGGGCCGCCTAGATGGACGTCGAGAGCCTGCTCCAGAGCGTCATCAGGTTCTCGAACTTCATGACGTCGCGCCTTGTGGTGTCCGGCGTCGTCTTCTACGTGCTCTCGGGCTTCACGGAGATCGGATCGACGACGACGGGGCTGCTTCCCGATGCGGACCTGCTCAACGAGGTCGTGCAGAACTACCAGACCATCTTCGACCTGCTCGGCGTCTCCGAATTCGCCCTGCTGCTGATCTTCTTCCTGTTCCTGACGACGATCCACCTGCTCTACGTCGTGTTCAAGGGCATCGGCGAATACATTCCGCCGGCAATCATCCCGCTGTCCGGCTGGGCGGCGATCGACGACCTGACGCTGTCGGCCTTCGACATCCTGCGCGAGGCGCGCGGCGAGGAGCACACGGACGAGGAGAACCAGCGGCTCTACGAGTTCAAGAAGAAGCTGCGCGAGATCGAGAGCGCCAACGAGGCCGCCTATCACGACGAGATCGCCGGCGTGTCGTCGGCCTACTGCATCTCCAAGACGATGATCGTCTTCGTGATGCTGGCGTCGCTCTATGCGCTGGTGTCGGGGAGCTACACCAACGACCCGACGATCCTGGCGGCCATACTGGGCCTTGCCGCCCTTTTGGCGCTCTATTCGGCCTTTGCGATCTTCCGCGCCAATTACGAGCGGATATCGAAGCTCAGGGCGGACGTGATAAACCAGTTCCTCGAATTCTCGCGCATCTGGGCGCCGCACGAATACCAGGAGCAGGTGGTCAAGGCGTGTACGCCCTCGCGCGACCTGAAGCCGGCGGAATTCGCGGTGGTGGTTCCGGTCTACGGCACGCTGGACGAGCTGCTCGCCGATTTCAGGCGCATCAGGAAGCGACGGGCGAGACGCAGGGGCGCTGCGCCGAAGGAAGAATAGGGCCGCTGAAGCGGCCGGGCCGAAAGAAGAATAGGGCCGCCCGGGCGGCCGGGGGAAAGATGCCCGTGGGAAAGATGATGGAGACTGCCGAATGACCAAGGTCATCAAGAACGGAACGATCGTCACCGCCGACCTGACCTACAGGGCCGACGTGCTGATCCAGCATGGCAAGATCGTCGCGATCGGGCCCGACCTGCACGGCGATCACGAGTTCGACGCGACGGGCTGCTACGTCATGCCGGGCGGCATCGACCCGCACACCCATCTCGAATTCCCCTTCATGCACACCTATTCGGCCGACGATTTCGAGAGCGGCACGCGCGCCGCGCTGTCGGGCGGCACGACCATGCTGATCGACTTCTGCGTGCCGGCGCCCGGCCAGTCGCTGCTCGACGGCATCAAGGCGTGGGACAACAAGTCGGCGCGGGCGCTGTGCGACTATTCGTTCCACATGGCGATCACCGGCTGGAACGAGCAGGTCTTCAACGAGATGCCGCAGGTGGTGGAGAAGGGGATCACCTCCTTCAAGCACTTCATGGCCTACAAGGGCGCGCTGATGGTCAACGACGACGAGATGTACTCGTCGTTCCAGCGCTGCGCCGAGCTCGGCGCGCTGCCCATGGTCCATGCCGAGAACGGCGACGTGGTGGCCCAGCTCCAGCAGAAGCTGATGGCCGAGGGCAACAACGGCCCCGAGGCGCACGCCTATTCGCGCCCGCCCGAGGTGGAGGGCGAGGCGACCAACCGCGCCATCATGATCGCCGACATGGCGGGCGTGCCGCTCTATGTCGTGCACACCTCCTGCGAGCAGAGCCACGAAGCGATCCGCCGCGCCCGCCAGAAGGGCATGCGGGTCTATGGCGAGCCGCTGATCCAGCATCTGGTGCTCGACGAGAGCGAATATTTCGACAAGGACTGGGACCATGCCGCGCGGCGCGTCATGAGCCCGCCCTTCCGCAACAAGGCCCATCAGGACTCGCTGTGGGCGGGACTGGCGGCGGGGTCGCTGCAAACCGTGGCGACGGACCATTGCGCCTTCACCACCGAGCAGAAGCGCCATGGCGTCGGCGACTTCACCAGGATCCCCAACGGCACGGGCGGGCTGGAGGACCGGCTGCCGGTGCTGTGGACCCGCGGCGTCAACACCGGGCGGCTGACCATGAACGAGTTCGTGGCGGTGACCTCGACCAATGTCGCCAAGATCTTCGGCATGTATCCGCGCAAGGGCGCGATCCTGCCGGGCGCCGACGCCGACCTGATCGTCTGGGATCCCGAGGCCGAGAAGACGATCTCGGCCAGGTCGCAGAAATCGGTGATTGACTACAATGTCTTCGAGGGCGTCAAGGTGAAGGGACTGCCGCGCCACGTGTTCTCCGGCGGCCGCCTCGCGGTGGACAGAGGCGAGGTCGCGGCCAAGCCCGGCGACGGGCAGTTCGTCGCGCGCGAGGCCAACGGGCCGGTGAGCCGCGCCCTGTCGGCGTGGAAGGAACTGGTCGCGCCGCGCAAGGTGGAGCGCACCGGCATTCCGGCGAGCGGGGTGTGATGCGCGCTGTTTCCGTCGTCGCCGCGCTGTTCGCCTCGGTGGGCGTCGCGGCGGGTGCGACGCTCGATCTGCCCGGCGACTACGGCTCGCCGGAAGGCTGCAGATACCTGAAGGACCAGACGCTGTGGGAGGAGGCCGTGACCGTGCTCACCCCCGCCTACTACAAGGACTTCGTCACGTGGTGCGAATATGTCCAGGTGCTGCCGGCCAGCGACGGAAGCAGCATCGTCACCATGCTGTGCGGCCATGAAGGCGAAGGGGAGCAGACGATCGATCTCGTGCGCATCGCCAAGGCGGACAATGCCGACGCGTACCGCATATTCCATGCCACGGGTGGCCTTTGGGCCGAGTTGGCGGCGTGCGAGCGGAAGAATGACCAGGGGCGGTAGCGCGTTCGGTCCCGGTTTGCCGCACGGCGCGATGCTGGCGGGGGCGCCTTTCCGATGACGGCCGCGAAAACACTGCCGCTGCTCCTGGTCGCGTTGCTGAGCGCAGCGGGGATCGCGTCGGCAAATGTCGTCGACCTTCCGGGAATGTACGGCAACAAGGCGGGCTGCGACTGGCTCTACAACGCCGACCGCGACGACGACAGCCTGATCGCCCTGACGCCGCAGGCCTACGAGACCTTCGCGACCGGCTGCGAGTTCGTGCACGCTGCGAAGGCCCTGGACGGCAGCCAGGTTGCGACAATGCTGTGCAGCCATGAAGGAGAGGCGTTCCGCTCGATCGATTTCATGCTTATCGTGAAGGCAGACGGCAGGGATGCCTATGAACTGCACAGCCAGACCGGCGAACCTGTCGCCGTGGTCCAGCGATGTGAGTAGCGGATAGCGTATGGCGGTACCGGAAAAGGGAAGCTCGGTCGTAGAAGCGAAAGGCCTCAGCCTGGTCTTCGAGACCAATGACGGCCCGGTCCAGGCGCTGTCGAATGTCGACCTCGACATCAGCCGCGGCGAATTCGTCTCCTTCATCGGCCCGTCCGGCTGCGGCAAGACGACGTTCCTGCGGGTGATCGCCGATCTGGAGCAGCCCACCGGCGGGTCCATCACGGTCAACGGCATGAGCCCGGACGAGGCTCGGCGCAGCCGGGCCTATGGCTACGTCTTCCAGGCGGCCGGCCTGTTCCCGTGGCGCACCATCGAGCGCAACGTGGCGCTGCCGCTGGAGATCATGGGCTATGCGAAAGCCGAGCAGGCCGAGCGCGTCCGGCGCACGCTCGACCTCGTGAACCTTGCCGGCTTCGAGAAGAAGTTCCCCTGGCAGCTTTCGGGCGGCATGCAGCAGCGCGCCTCCATCGCGCGCGCGCTCGCCTTCGACGCCGACCTGCTGTTGATGGACGAGCCGTTCGGCGCGCTGGACGAGATCGTGCGCGACCATCTGAACGAGCAGTTGCTGCAACTGTGGGCGCGGACCGACAAGACGATCTGCTTCGTCACCCACTCGATCCCCGAGGCCGTCTATCTGTCGACCAAGATCGTGGTGATGTCGCCGCGGCCGGGGCGCGTCACCGACATCATCGAATCGACGCTGCCGAAGGAGCGGCCGCTCGACATCCGCGAGGCGCCGGAATTCCTCGCCATCGCCGCGCGCGTGCGCGACGGCCTCAGGGCAGGGCACAGCTATGAGGATTGAGGGCGTCGACAGGCGGGTTCCTCTCGCCCTTGCGGGGAGGAGCTGAGGGTGGAGGCATCGGTGCCGACAGATGTTCGTCCAATGATGATTTCACGGGCTCGACGCCTGCGCCGGGCAATGACTGATGGCGAGCGAAACCTCTGGTCGGAACTCAGGCAATTCCGGCGGTTGTATAAGGTGCATGTCCGGCGGCAGGTGCCGATCGGTCCGTTCGTTGCCGATTTCGCCATCCATGAACATCGGCTGGTGATCGAGGTGGACGGCGAGCATCACTTTGAAACCGAAGGGATGGCGCGGGATCGCCGCCGCGACGAATGGATGGCATCGCAAGGCTATCGGGTTCTCCGATTCAATACGGGCGAGCTGGCGGATGCTTTCAATGGTTGCGTCGTGGAGATACTCGCCGAACTTGGTCTCATGGATGGAAGCGAAAGCACCCCCACCCCTCACCCCTCCCCACAAGGGGGAGGGGAGACGCCCATGTTGGCGCACTCTCCACCTGCCGTTTCGCAAGGCACGGGCGTGGGAGAATTCCCCTCCCCCTTGTGGGGAGGGGTGAGGGGTGGGGGTGACGAAGGGGAGGAAGCCGCGCCGGGCCTCGCAAGATCGCGACAGCAGGGGAAAGCCTGCCCATGACCCGCATCGTCCAGTCCGCGCTGCCGATCCTGACCGTCGTCGCGGTGATCGTCGCCGGCTGGTACGCCTTCGCCTTTTATATGAACGCGCCGTTCCAGCGCGATCTCGACCGGCGGGCCGGCGTCGAGTCCAGCTTCACCGAGCTGTTCGTCAAGACGATGACGCAGCCCAAGCCGACGCTGCCGGCCCCGCACCAGGTAGCGCAGAATTTCTTCGAGAACACGTTCCTGCGGCGCGTCACCTCGAACCGCAGCCTCGTCTACCATTCGTGGGTGACGCTTTCGTCGACGCTGCTCGGCTTCGCCTTCGGCACGGTGCTCGGCATCCTCATCGCCGTCGGCATCGTCCACGTCGCCGCGCTCGACCGCAGCCTGATGCCGTGGATCATCGCCTCGCAGACGATCCCGATCCTGGCGCTGGCGCCGATGATCGTCGTCGTGCTCGCCGCGATCGGCCTGACGGGCCTGATCCCCAAGGCGCTGATCTCGACCTATCTGTCCTTCTTCCCGGTCGCGGTCGGCATGGTGAAGGGTCTGCGCTCGCCCGACACGATCCATCTCGACCTGATGCGGACCTACAATGCCAGCCGCTCCGAGCTGTTCTGGAAGCTGCGCCTGCCGGCCTCCGTGCCGTTCCTCTTCGCCTCGATGAAGGTCGCGGTGGCCGCCAGCCTCGTCGGCGCCATCGTCGGCGAGCTGCCCACCGGCGCGGTCGCCGGCATCGGCGCCAAGCTGCTCAACGGCTCGTATTACAGCCAGACCATCGACATGTTCGCCGCGCTCGTCGCCGGTTCCGTGGTGGCGGTGCTGCTGGTGACGGTGGTGGGGTTCGCCGGGCGGCTGACCGAGCGGCTGATGGGGGCGCGGCCGGCATGAGGCGGATCGGTGAGGCATGGCAGGCCTATGTCGCGCTGCTCTTGACCGCGGCGGCTGGGCTGTTCCTGCCGCCGGTCGCCACGGCGCCGACGTCGATGCATGGCGCTCTCGCCATGGCGCTGCTGACCGCAGGCGCGGCCGCGGCCATATGGCTGCGCGGCATGCCGGCGGCGGTCATCGCCGCGCTCGCCGTCGCCGCGCACGGCGCGGCGTGGCTGCTCATCCGCGCGATTGAGGGCGCGCAGGGGCAGGCTACTGCGGCGTTCTACCTGTTGCTGGCGGCCGCATGGCTGCTGGCATGGCGGCTGGTCGCCATGCTGTCGGTGCTGCGGCCGCGGAACCGGATCGCGTTCGTCCTTCTGCGCCTCGTCATCCCGGCGCTGTTCGGCCTCTGGATCCTCGTCCTGTGGGAGGCGGTGGTGCGCGGCGCGGGCGTGCCGTTCATCCTGTTGCCGCCGCCCAGCGTCATCGGCGCGCGCATGGCCTCGTCGGTCCCGATCCTGACGGCCGACGTGATCCAGACCATCGGGCGGGCCGCGCTCGGCGGCTATGTGCTCGGCTGCGCGGCGGGCCTCGGCGTCGCCATCCTCGCCGACCGCTATCTGTTCCTGCGGCGCGCGCTGCTGCCGCTCGGCAATCTCGTCTCGGCGCTGCCGCTGATCGGCATCGCGCCGATCATGGTGATGTGGTTCGGCTTCGACTGGCAGTCGAAGGCGGCGGTGGTGGTCATCATGACCTTCTTCCCGATGCTGGTGAACACGGTGACGGGGCTGGCGGCCGCCGGCCACATGGAGCGCGACCTGATGCGCACCTATGCGTCCGACTACTGGCAGACGCTGGTGAAGCTGCGCCTGCCGGCCGCCATGCCGTTCATCTTCAACGCGCTGAAGATCAACTCCACGCTGGCGCTGATCGGCGCCATCGTCGCCGAGTTCTTCGGCACGCCGGTCGTCGGCATGGGATTCCGCATCTCGACCGAGGTCGGCCGCATGAATGTCGACATGGTGTGGGCCGAAATCGCCGTTGCGGCGGTCATCGGTTCGGTCTTCTATGGACTGATAGCCCTCGCAGAAAGGGCAGTCACGTTCTGGCATCCGTCTATCCGCGGTGGGTAGGCCAACCTCAGAGGGTAAGCATATGAAAAAACTCATCGTTTCCATGATGGCCGGCGCTTTCTCGCTGGCTGCCGCGCAGGCCGCGCTGGCGGCCGACGCCGTCACGCTCCAGCTCAAATGGGTGGCGCAGGCGCAGTTCGCCGGCTACCTCGTCGCCAAGGACAAGGGCTTCTACACCGAGGAGAACCTCGACGTGACGATCAAGCCGGGCGGCCCGGACATCGCGCCCGAGCAGGTGATCGCCGGCGGCGGCGCCGACGTGGTGGTGACGTGGATGGCGGCCGCGCTCGCCGCGCGCGACAAGGGTGTCGGCCTCGTCAACATCGCCCAGCCCTACAAGAAGGCCGGCATGCAGCTCGTCTGCCCCGCCGACGGCCCGGTCAAGACCACGGCCGACTTCAAGGGCAAGACGCTCGGCGTCTGGTTCTTCGGCAACGAATATCCGTTCTACGCCTGGATGAACTCGCTCGGCCTGTCGACCGAAGGCGGGCCCGACGGCGTGACGGTGCTCAAGCAGTCCTTCGACGTGCAGCCGCTGATCCAGAAGCAGGCCGACTGCATCTCGGTGATGACCTACAACGAGTACTGGCAGCTCATCGACGCGGGCTACAAGCCGGAGGATCTGATCGTCTTCAACTATACCGCGATGGGCGTCGACCTCTTGGAGGACGGGCTCTACGCGCTGGAGTCGAACCTTGCCGACCCGGCCTTCAAGGACAAGATGGTGCGCTTCGTGCGCGCGTCCATGAAGGGCTGGGAATACGCGATGGCCAATCCCCAGGAGGCGGCCGAGATCGTCATCGAGAATGGCGGCCAGGACGAGAACCACCAGGTGCGCATGATGGGCGAGGTGCCAAGCTGATCGACCAGCCCGACGCCAAGCTGATCATCCCGGCCTATGAGCGCACCGCCAAGGCGCTGCTCGACCAGAAGATCATCGAGAAGGAGCCGTCGGGCGCCTACACGACCGAGATCACCGACGCGATGTGAGCGCCGGTTTTCGGCGAGGACGAAAGGGGCGGGCCACCGCCCTTTTTTGCGTTGTGGCCGGCGTGGAGCACGAAGCGTCGGGCAGGTCCCGCAGGAATGGCATAAAGCCGGCGAGCTTGATTTGTGTACCATTGAGCGGTACACTATCTCTTGATAGGTGCGGGATGATCGTCAGCTTCCGGGACCAGTGGCTGTCCGCATTCTTCGTTGATGATGCGCGTTCAAGAAACATCCCGGTCGAGCTTGAGGATCGCCTTTTCCGCAAGCTCCAGATGATCGACGATGCGATGACCGATCAGGATCTTCGTGTACCGCCGAGCAATCATTTCGAGAAGCTGCGCGGTAATCTGGAAGGGTGGTGCTCGATCCGCGTGAACAAGCAGTGGCGCCTGGTGTTCAAATGGAACGGCAGCCGCGGTGAGGCGAATTCCGTTTATCTGGACGACCACAGCTACCGGTGAACTGAGAGAGGCGCATAGCCATGATGATGACCAAGCGCAAACCCGTGACCGCCGGGGAAATCCTGGTCGAGGAGTTCATGAAGCCGATGGGGCTGACGCAGGGCGAACTCGCCGGCGCGATGGGTGTGCCGCGCAAGCATGTCAACGAATTGTGCAACGACAGACGCGGCATAACCGCAGCGACCGCGCTCATCCTGGGGCGCGTGTTCGGCAACAGCGCCGATTTCTGGCTCAACATCCAGCGCCGCACCGACCTGTGGGAAGCGATGAACAGTCCCCATGCGCTTGCGCGCATCGAGCGGGCCCGGCCGGTGAAGGCCGCCTGATCGCATGCCGGCTGCTTGCCGGCCATTCGACAGCTTCGGGGCCGTCTGTTGCGCGGATCAGCCCGTCGCCGCCCGGCGCAGCAACGTCCGCTTCAGCCACGGGTCGTTGAGGAACGTGCCGAAGGGAAAGAGCGCGGCGGCGAAGGTGCGCAGCCAGCCCAGCGCGTCGGCGCGGGCGCCGAGCAGCGTCGGGACCATCAGCACGACATAGGCGATGAAGGCGAGGCCGTGCACCCATCCGGCGGCGGGCACGAGGCCGGGTTGCCCGGCCAGGTATTTCAGCGGCATCGCGACCAGGAACAGGACGAGCGTCGTGACGCCCTCGACCAGCGCCACCTTGCGAAACAGTTCTGCCATCGAAAACGATCCTTGTGACGCTGCCGGTGAAGATAGATGAGCTGCATACTCATATTATTATGGCTGGGGATTGCGCGTTTCGACGCAGGGTTGGTCGACGCAGGGGCTGCGCGCTTCAGGCGCCGCGGCTCCTTTCGGCGAGGCGGTAGGCGCCCGGCGTCAGCCCCGCGCCGCGGCGGAAGAAGCGGTTGAAGTAGGCGGGATCGGAAAAGCCCAGCGAATAGGCGATGGTCTGCACGGGCGAGGGGGAGAAGACGAGGTCGCGCCGGGCCTCCTCCATGAGCCGGCGCGAGATCAGGCCCTGCACCGACAGGCCGGTCGCCGCGCGCGCGATGCGGTTGAGATGGGTGGCGGAAACGCCGAGCCGCGAGGCGTAGAACCCGATCGGGCGATGCTCGCGGAAATGCGTGCCGATGAGGGCGAGCAGCGTCTCGGCGCGGGGCTCGGCGGCGCCGGCCGCCGCCGGTTCCATAGCTCCGGCGGCGCGCACGAGCCGCACGATCGCGGCGGTCATCAGCGCTTCGAGCAGCATCGCCCGTCCCGCATCCGATGCCGCGCGCTCGGCGACCAGTTCCTCCAGCGCGGCCACGGCCCGGCCCGCCTCGGGCGTGGCGCCGAAGCGCACGATGCGCAGCCGTTCCGCGAAGTCGGCGATCGTCCGGTCCGACGCGGCCAACGCTGTCAGCCGGTCCGCCCGCGCCGTGATGACGATGCCCTCCACGTCGCGCGCGTAGCGGAAGCCGTGCCGCGCGCCCGGCGGGATGAACACCGCGCAGGGCGCGCCGAATTCCTCGACCGTGCCGTCGGAGAGCAACTCGCCGCGGCCGGCCCCGACGAGGAAGATCTGGAAGAACGTGGCGTGGCGGTGCTCGGCGATCTCGAAATTGTGGAGCTGGGTGCGCTCGAGGATCGTTTCGCTGTGCAACCAGAAATCCGGCGAGGAAGCGAAATCCTCGCCGTAGAGCTTGTAGGTCGGGACTTCGCGGCGCGGCGCCATGTTCGGATAGTGCAATCGAAAGCCGCGAAAGTCCATTGTATACAGGGCAGCCGCGAGACAAGGTCGCCCCATGCCGGTGGAGGCCGGCCCGAAGGAAGCGGACCAGAGGAAGCGGAGCGGAGGAAGCCGACGCCACCCATGCGCACGCAGGTTGCCATCATAGGCTCCGGCCCGGCCGGGTTGCTGCTCGGTCAGTTGCTCGGCGATGCCGGGATCGACAATGTCATCCTCGAGCGCCAGTCGCGCGACTACGTGCTCGCCCGCGTGCGGGCCGGCGTGCTGGAGGAGGGCATGGCCGGGATGCTCGACGAGGCGGGCGCCGGCCGGCGCATGCGCGAGGAGGGCCTGCCGCATGACGGGTTCGACCTTGCCTTCGACGGCCGCCATCACCGGATCGACCTTCACGGGCTCACCGGCGGCAAGCGCGTGATGGTCTACGGCCAGACCGAGGTCACGCGCGACCTGATGGACAGGCGTACCGAGACGGGCGGCACGACCGTGTACGAGGCCGCCGATGTCGAGCTGCACGATTTCGACGGCGCCGCGCCTTACGTGGCGTGGAAGAAGGACGGCGCAAGCCACCGGCTCGGTTGCGATTTCATCGCCGGCTGCGACGGGTTCCATGGCGTGTCGCGCAAGTCGGTGCCGGGCAAGGCGATCGAGCTGTTCGAGCGCGTCTATCCGTTCGGCTGGCTGGGCATCCTCGCGGACCTGCCGCCGGTGAGCCACGAGCTGGTCTATGCGAACCACCCGCGCGGCTTCGCCCTGTGCTCCATGCGCTCGGCGACGCGCGTGCGCTACTATGTGCAGTGCCCGCTGGACGACCGCGTGGAGGACTGGCCGGACGACCGCTTCTGGGACGAGATCCGCCGCCGCCTGCCCGACGACGTGGCGGGCCGCATGGTCACCGGCCCGTCCTTCGAGAAGTCGATCGCGCCGCTGCGCTCCTTCGTCGCCGAGCCGATGCGGTTCGGCCGGCTGTTCCTCGCCGGGGACGCCGCCCATATCGTGCCGCCGACGGGCGCCAAGGGGCTGAACCTTGCCGCCAGCGACATCCGCTACCTGTTCGACGGGCTGCGCGAGCACTATGCGGAAAGGTCGAGCGCCGGCATCGGCGCCTATTCGCGCCGCGCGCTCTCGCGCGTGTGGAAGGCGGAGCGGTTCTCCTGGTGGATGACCAACACGCTGCACCGTTTTCCCGACCAGGGCGCATTCGGCCAGCGCATCCAGGAGGCCGAGCTGGACTATCTGGTCGGCTCGCGCGCGGCGTCGATGTCGCTGGCGGAAAACTATGTCGGGCTGCCGTATTGAGGGTTCTGTGATGGCTCAATCCGAAATGCATGAGAAGGGCATGGCGACGCGGCGCAAGACGCTGGGCGCGGCCCATGTCGACCGCGCCGAGGCGGCCAAGACGCCGTTCGACGAGGCGTTCCAGACACTGATCACGGAAGCCGCGTGGGGCCATGTGTGGTCGCGCGGCACGATCAGCGCGCGCGAGCGTTCAATGATGACGCTGGCGCTGCTCGCCGGCCTCGGCAATTTCGAGGAGCTGGCGCTGCACACCCGCGCCACCGCCAACACCGGCGCTACGCCCGACGACATCATGGAAGCGATGCTGCACGTCGCCATCTATGCCGGCGTCCCGCGCGCCAACCATGCCATCAAGATCGTCAAGCAAGTCCTCGCTGATATGGATCGGGAGAAAGCCAGATGAGCATCGTCCTTCCCAACCGGGGGCCCGAGACGGGCGCCTTCTACCAGCGCGACCGCAACTGGCATCCGCCGGCATTCTTCCCGGACTACAAGACCTCGGTGACCCGTTCGCCGCAGAGGGCGATGATCTCGCTCGACAACACGCTGTCGGAGATCACCGGCCCGGTGTTCGGCCACAACATCCTCGGCGAGCTGGACAACGACCTGATCCACAATTTCGCCCGGTCCGGCGAGAGCGCCATCGGCCCGCGCATCATCGTCTACGGGCGCGTGCTCGACGAGCGCGGCAAGGGCGTGGCGGGGGCGCTGCTGGAATTCTGGCAGGCCAATGCCGGCGGCCGCTATCGTCATCGCAAGGAAGGCTACCAGGCGCCGCTCGACCCGAATTTCGGCGGCTGCGGGCGCACCATCACCGACGACGACGGCAACTATTTCTTCCGCACCATCCAGCCGGGGCCGTATCCGTGGCCCAACGGGCCGAACGACTGGCGGCCGGCGCATATCCATTTCTCAATCTTCGGCCACGGCTTCGCCCAGCGGCTCATCACCCAGATGTATTTCGAGGGCGACCCGCTGATCCCGATCTGCCCGATCGTGCGCACCATTCCCGACAAGCGGGCGATCGAGGCGCTGACCGCCGCGCTCGACATGGGCTCGACCACGCCGATGGACAGCCGCGCCTACAAGTTCGACATCGTGCTGCGCGGCCGCCGCCAGACCTATTTCGAGAACAAGCCGCAGGGGAACTGAGCTTGTCCCGCCCCTTATACAACGATACATTGAATACATGTATTCAAGGAGGTGGAAATGCCGACGTCGATAAGGCTGGAGCCGGAGATAGAGCAGCGCATCGAGGAGCTGTCGGAGAGGACGGGAAGAACCAAGGCGTTCTACCTGCGCGAAATGATCCTTCGCAGCCTGGAAGACGTGGAAGACTATTATCTGGCCGAGGCCGCGCTGGAGAGGCTGCGCAAGGGAGAGGAGCGCACCTATACCTCGGCCGAAGTGAGGCGCGAGCTTGGCCTGGACGATTGAATATAACGACTCGGCCAAGCGACAGCTCCGCAAGCTCGACCGGCAGGTCGCGAAACGCATTGCCGATTTCCTCGATCAGCGGCTTGCGGCAATGGAAAACCCGCGGGAGCTCGGTCAGGCCCTCACCGGACCTCTCAGGGAGCATTGGCGGTATCGGGTTGGGGATTATCGCATCGTCTGCACCATCAAGGATCACCGGCTTGTCGTGCTCTTGATCGACGTTGCACACCGCCGCGAGGTCTATCGCTAGGGAGAAGAATCTTGGCTCAATCGCTGAACCGCCTGAAGGAAAGCGCCTCGCAGACCGCGGGGCCCTACGTCCATATCGGCCTGACGCCGAACTTCGCCGAGATCGGCGGCGTCTACGATACCGACCTCGGCACGCAGATGGTCAACGACAGGACGAAGGGCGAGCGCATCACCGTCACCGGCCGCATCTTCGACGGCACCGGCTCGCCGCTGCGCGACGCGCTGGTCGAGATCTGGCAGGCGGACGCGGCCGGCCGCTACAACAGCCCGTCGGACACGCGCGGCGGCGCCGACGAGAATTTCACCGGCTGGGGCCGCTGCCCGACCGACATGGACACCGGCGAATATCGTTTCGAGACGGTCAAGCCGGGGCGCGTGCCGTTTCCCGACGGCCGGCTGATGGCGCCGCACATCACCTTCTGGGTGGTGGCGCGCGGCATCAATATCGGGCTCCAGACACGCATGTATTTCGGCGACGAGGAGAAGGCCAACGCCGAGGACCCGCTGCTGGCGCGCATCGAGCACCGCGTGCGCGTGCCGACGCTGATCGGCCAGCGCGACGGCAGCACCTACCGGTTTGACATTCACCTCCAGGGTGACAAAGAGACCATCTTCTTCGACATCTGAGGAAGGCGACGCGCTTGGCGCACGGTTTTCTGGACAGGCTGCTCGGCGACCGCGAGGTTGCCGGGCATTTCACCGGCGAGGCGGAGATCGCGTCGATCCTCGCCTTCGAGGTCGCGCTCGCGCGGGCGGAAGCGGCGGCCGGCGCGATCGATCCCGCCGCGGCCCGATCGATCGCCGCGCATCTGGCCGGCTTTTCCCCCGACCTTGCCGGTCTGGACAAAGCAGGTCTGGACAAGGGTACAGCGCGGGACGGCGTCGTCATCCCGGCCCTGCTCGAACAATTGCGCGCCGGCCTTGCCCCCGAGCACAAGGCGGCGCTGCATTTCGGCGCGACCAGCCAGGACGCCATCGATACAGGGCTGGCGCTGCGCCTGAAACGGGTCTGCGCGATCCTCGACGTGCGCCTCGGCACGCTGCTGGAAGGGCTCGGCGCGCTGGCCGCGCGCGACGGGACCATCGAGGTCATGGCGCATACGCGCATGCAGGCGGCGATTCCCGTGCCGGCCGCGCGCAAGATCAGGTCGTGGGCCGACCCCCTCGCGCGCGACCGCGAGAGGCTGCGCGCAGCCGCCGCCGAGGTTGCCGTGGTGACGTTCGGCGGTGCGGCGGGCACTCTGGAAAAGCTGGGGCCTCGCGGCGGCGCCGTGCTCGACGCGCTGGCGCGTGAACTCGGCCTTGCCGCGCCCCCGCATCCGCGCCACAGCGAGCGCGACGGCATCGCTGCGTTCGCGTCGGCGCTGTCGCTGCTGACCGGCAGCCTCGGCAAGTTCGGGCAGGACGTGGCGCTGGCCGCGCAGAGCGAGGTGGGCGAGGTGCGCCTCGCCTCCGGCGGCGGCTCGTCGGCCATGCCGCACAAGGTCAATCCGGTCGGCGCCGAGACGCTGGTGGCGCTGGCGCGCTTCAATGCCACGCTGGTTTCGGGCATGCATCAGTCGCTGGTCCATGAGGGCGAGCGCTCCGGCGCCGCGTGGACGCTGGAATGGATGCTGCTGCCGCAGATGGCGGTGGCGACGGCCGCCGCGCTGCGAACGGCGACCGAACTTGCCGCCAATCTTTCCTTCGTCTCTCGCTAGGGTCCGCCACCGTGAAGCCAGGTGCCATCGTCGCCTTCTGCGGCGTTCTCATCGCCGCGTCCGCGATCTCCAACGACAGCACCTTGCCGGTGCTGCCCGACATCGTGACCGATCTCGGCGCGAGCTATGCGTCGGTGCAGATGACGATCACCGTCTACATCCTGACCGCCGGGCTGGCGCAGCTTCTGTGGGGGCCGCTGTCCGACGGCTACGGGCGCCGGCCCGTGCTCGCCGCGGGCATTGCCGTCTATCTCGGCGGCTGCGTGGTGGCGACGCTGGCGCCGAATGTGGAGATCCTGCTCGCGGGCCGCGTGTTGCAGGGGTTCGGCGGCGCCGCCGCGCTGGTCATCGGGCGCACCATCCTGCGCGACCTGTTCACGGGCCAAGCGCTGGCGCGGCACATGGCGACGGCGAGCGCGGTGTTCGCGGCCGGACCCATCGTCGCGCCCTTCCTGGGCGGCGGGTTCGCGCTGCTGGTCGGGTGGCGCGGCGTCTACGGCCTGCTGGCGCTGCTGGCGGGCGTGGCGCTGTGGGTGCTCGTCCGCATGCCCGAGACGCTTCCGGCGCGGGCGGCCAGCCCGCTGGCGCTGGGGGTGATGTGGGAGCGCTTCCGGCGCATCGTCGGCAACCGCCAGTCGCGGCACTTCCTGATGGTGGGCACGGTCGCGATGGCCACGATGATCCTCATCATCGCGTCGGCACCGCGCATCTACGACGAGATGTTCGACCTGCGGGGCCTTGCCTTCACCGTCTATTTCGCGCTGCACGGGACGGGCATCATCGTCGGCCAGATGGCCAACCGGCGGCTCATCGTGACGATCGGGATCGTCGGCGCGATGCGCGTCGGCGCGGTGGTGCTGATCGTCTCGTCGGCGTTGCTCCTCGCCACGGGCGTGACGGGCACCGCGACGGCGCTGACCACGACCGCGCTGCTGATCCTCTATGCGACCAGCTTCATGGTGGTGTTTTCCAACTCGGCGGCGCTGGTGCTCGACCCGCACGGCGACATCGCCGGCTTCGCCTCGTCGATCTACGGCGTGGTCACGCAGGGCGGGGCGGGGCTGATCGCGACGCTGCTGGTCGTGCTGGTGGGCGGCGGCTTCACGGCGATCACCGCCTGCCTGCTGGCGATGTGCCTGCTGTGCCTCGGCCTGCTCATGGCGTGGCCCGCCGGAAAGGCCGGCGGGCCGTCTGCCGCGTGAGCCGTCCCGCGCTCAGTGGCCGAACCAGGGGCTGAGGAAGGCGAGCTGCTCGGGCCAGTAGTCCACCGCGCCGTCGAGCAGCATCGAGATCGCCACGTAGAGGATGACGAGCAGGCCGATCCAGGCGATCCAGCGGAACCTGTGCAGGATGCGCGCCACGAAGGAAGCGGCGAAGCCCATCAGCGCGATCGACAGCGCAAGGCCGATGATCAGGATCGTCGGATGGTCCTTCGCGGCGCCGGCGACGGCCAGCACGTTGTCCAGCGACATCGACACGTCGGCGATGACGATCTGCCACGCGGCCTGGGAGAAGGTCTTGCGCGGCGCCGAGCCGGCGATCGCGCCGCTCTTGTCGAGATCCTGGTTGGCCAGAGCCTCCGTCGCCTCGTGCTCCTCCTCATGGCTGACGCTGAGCTCGCGGTACATCTTCCAGCACACCCACAGCAGCAGCAGGCCGCCGGCGATGAGCAGGATGGGGCCGATGGCCAGCAGCCAGGTGGTGATGAGCGCGAAGCCGATGCGCAGGACCGTCGCGGCGAGGATGCCGACGATGATCGCCTGCCGGCGCTGTTCGGCCGGAAGCCCGGCGGCGGCGAGGCCGATGACGATGGCGTTGTCGCCGGCCAGGACGAGGTCGATCGCCATGACTTGCAACAGCGCCCACAGGCCGGGGCCCGTGAACAGTTCCTGGAAGTCGAGTGCGAAACTCTCCATGATGCGCTACCTGCCTGGTCTGGTGGATTTCTGCGGTGCGTTTGGCATAGCCGGACCCGCCATGTCCATGCGACTCACGGCGCATCCAACGATGTATGTGAATGTAAGGAGTGCCATTTCCGGGCTCGGCTAGTTTCCCTCGCGGATCTGGGTCAGGGTGCGCGTCGGCGTGATCGCCTCGGCGGGAAGCGCGACCTCGATGATGGCGGGAAGGCCGCTGGCGCGGGCGCGGGCGAAGGCGGGCGCGAACTCCTCCGTCCGCGCCACCGTCTCGCCATGGCCGCCATAGGCGCGGGCGAGCGCGGCGAAGTCGGGGTTCTTCAGGTCGGTGCCGGAGACGCGGCCGGGATATTCGCGCTCCTGATGCATGCGGATCGTGCCGTAGGTTCCGTTGTTGAGGATCACGACGATCATGGGGCGCCCGTACTGGACGGCGGTGGCGAATTCCTGCCCGTTCATCAGGAAGTCGCCGTCGCCGGCCCAGACGACGACCTCGCGGTCGGGGAAAAGGTCCTTGGCGGCGACGCCGGCCGGCACGCCGTAGCCCATCGAGCCTGAGGTCGGGGCCGCCTGCGTGGCGAAGCGCCTGAACCGGTGGAAACGGTGCATCCATGTGGCGAAATTGCCGGCGCCGTTGCAGATGATGGCGTCGGCCGGCAGCTCGCCTTCGAGCCACTCCATGACCGGGCCCATAAGCACGTCGCCGGGGCCGGTGCGCGGCGGCGTCGACCACGCGCGATAGGCTGCATGCGCCTCTTTCGTGTCGTCCGCCCAGACGGGACGGGCAGGCGCTTCGAGCCCGGCGAAAGCCTCGACGAAGGCCGACGGCGACGCGTTGATCGCCAGAGCGGGCCGGTAGACGCGCCCGAGCTCGCCTGCGTCGGGGTGGACGTGGACCAGCGTCTGGTCGGGATAGGGGCTTTTCAGCAGCGTATAGTCCGAGGACGGCATCTCGCCCATGCGCCCGCCGACCAGCAGGACGAGGTCCGCGTCTTTGATGCGCGCGGCTAGCTTCGGGTTGGGGCCGATGCCGACGTCGCCGGCATAGGACGGGTGCAGATGGTCGAACAGCATCTGCCGGCGGAAGGAGACGCCGACCGGCAGCGCCCAGCGCTCCGCGACCGCGCCGAAGCGCTCGACGGCTTCTTGCGTCCAGCGCGAGCCGCCGAGGATGACGAAGGGCCGCCGCGCGTCGCCGAGAAGCCGGGCGAGCGCGTCCATCTCGGGCTGGCCGGGGTGGGTCTCGACCGCGACGAAGGGCAGGGGGTTCGGCGCGTCGACCTCGTCGGTGAGCATGTCCTCGGGCAGCGAGATCACGACCGGGCCGGGCCGGCCGGAGGTTGCCACCGAGAAGGCCCGCGTGACGATCTCGGGAATGCGCGCCGCGTCGTCGATCTCCACCGCCCATTTGGCGATGGGGCCGAAGAAGGCGCGGAAATCCACCTCCTGAAACGCCTCGCGGTCGCGGTTGCCGCGCGCCACCTGGCCGATGAACAGGATCATCGGGGTGGAATCCTGCATGGCGATGTGGATGCCGGCCGAGGCGTTGGCGGCGCCCGGCCCGCGGGTGACGAAGCAGATGCCGGGCCGGCCGGTCAGCCGGCCGTGGCAGTCGGCCATCATCGCCGCGCCGCCCTCCTGCCGGCACACGATGGTGCGGATGGGCGAATCGTGCAGCGCGTCGAGCACGGCGAGGTAGCTCTCGCCGGGCACGCAATAGAGGCGGTCGACGCCGTTGGCTTCGAGCGCGGAGACGATGAGCTGTCCGCCCGTCTTCATATGGGCAGTTTTCATGCCTGTCTCTTCTCCAGTTCCGCCAGCTCGGCGAGGATTTCGTCCGTATGTTCGCCCAGGCGCGGCGACGGCCGCCCGTAGGCGGGCGGGGTCGCCGACATCAGCATCGGCGCGCGCACCGAGGGGATTTTCGTTCCGGCCGCGTCGGTCAGGTCCATGCGCATGCCGCGGGCCACCGCCTGCGGGTCGGCGAAGGATTCGGCGATCGTGTTGATCGGGCTCGCGGGAACCCCGGCCGCTTCCAGCGCGGCGAGCAGCGGTGCCTTGTCCCAGGCCGCCAGCGCCTCCACAATCTTTCGGCGCAGCCCGGCGCGGCCCGCGACGCGGGCGGGGTTGGTCGCATAGGCCGGGTCGGCCGCAATCGCGTCGAGGCCGACGACCTTGCAGAAGGCGCGGAACTGGCCGTCGTTGCCGACCGCGAGGATGACGTGGCCGTCGCGCACCGGCACCACCTCGTAGGGCGCGATGTTCATGTGGGCGTTGCCCATCTGCACGGGCGACTTGCCGGACACCAGATAGTTGAGATTCTGGTTGCCGAGCACGGAAATCTGCGTGTCGTAGAGCGCCATGTCGATGTGCTGGCCTTCGCCGGTCGCCTCGGCGTGGCGCAGCGCCGCCTGTATGGCGATGACGGCATACAGGCCGGTGAAGATGTCGGATATGGCGACGCCCGCCTTCTGCGGCTCGCCGCCCGGCTCGCCGGTGATCGACATCATGCCGGCCATGCCCTGGATGATGAAGTCGTAGCCGGCGCGCGGGGCGTAGGGGCCGGTCTGACCGAAGCCGGTGATGGAGCAGTAGACGAGGCGTGGATTGACCGCGTGCAGGCTCGGCCAGTCGAGGCCGTATTTCGTCAGCCCGCCGACCTTGAAGTTCTCGATCAGCACGTCGGCGGTGGCGGCGAGCCGGCGCACCGTGTCCGCCCCCTCCCTGGCCGCGAGGTCGACGGCGATGGAGCGCTTGCCGCGATTGGTCGAGTGGTAGTAGGCGGCCGACAGGTCCGCGCCGTCGGCGCCCGCCACCCAGGGCGGCCCCCATTTGCGCGTGTCGTCGCCGCCGTCGGGATTTTCGACCTTGATGACGTCGGCGCCGAGATCGGCGAGCAACTGCCCGGCCCATGGTCCGGCCAGCACGCGGGCGAGCTCGATGACGCGGACGCCGTGGAGGGGAGGAGCGGTCATGTCGCTTCGGGCCTGTCAGTCGTCATAGCCGACAATGGGCACGCCGGTAGACGCCGGTGCGCCCAACCGTCGTGCCGCGCGCAGCAGGGTCTTGTCGAGGCTGAGGAAAGCCGCGGCCTCGTGATTCCCGGCAATCGCCACATGCAGCGCGTCGCCGCCGCGAAGACCAAGGCTGCGATCCTGCAATATCCTGGCGGCGCGTTCCATATCGGCGCGCTCGACCGCTAGAACCGTGAAGGATGCGAGCAGTTCGGCGAAGCCCGCTTCCGCGTCCGCCGCTTCATCCTCCGTCAGCAGCCTGTTGCGGACCCGGATGCCGAGCGCGGAGGCGAACTCCACCCTGGTCCACGCGCTGGTCGTAGGCTCGCCCGGCTCCATGGCACCGACATAGCCGATCACGGCGTCGCTGGAAGGTTCGCGCATCACCAGTGGGATCAGATAGGACGTGTCGAAGTATTGCAGGCTGCGCAAAGGTCACCAGCCTTCGTCACGCATCTCGCGGATGATCTCACCTGCGGACCGCTCGAGCGGCGGCAGGCGCTCCCGCAGCCGCCGCAGCGCCTCGAAATCGATCGGCTTGCGCGGCTTCTCCACTGCCGAAAGCCTCGCCACGGCCTTGCCGCGCCGTGTGATGACGATGCTCTCGCCGGCCTCGACGCGGTTGAGGATGTCGCTGAGATGAGCCTTGGCCTCGGCGACGCTCACTTCGGACATGGCAGCCTCCAATTTGGTCATCGACATGGTCATCAGATAGCGCAGTCGCGAGGGCGTTGCCAGAGCCTAGAGCCATAACAGGCTCTAGACGGGCGGGAGCGCCCGATCCAGCCAGCCGGCGAATTCGGCCATGATGAGATCGCGATTCAACTCGTTCAGGCTTTCGTGCCGGGTTTGCGCATAGACCGTTGTTTCCAGATTCGAAAATCCCATCGCGGTCATGCGCCGCGACAGCGCCTCTACGGCCTTGCCGCCGTTCGTGGCCGGATCCTCCCGCCCGCCGACGAGGTTGAAGGGCAGGTTGCGCGGCACGGCATCGAAATGGCGGTCGTCGGCGCCGTGAAAGACGAAGCCGAACACCGCCTGCCACGTCCCGACCGGCGCGTCCCAGCCGCAGAGCGGATCGTCGATGTATTTTTGCACCTCGGCCGGGTCGCGCGACAGCCAGTCGAACTCGGTGCGGCGGTCCGCGATGGTCTTCGCCCACGCCTCGAAGGTCAGCTTCGGCACGATGCGGGACGGCACGTCGGAGCCGAGGCGGAAGCGTTCCCAGGCGAGGATGACCTGCGCGGCGCGCCCGGCCGCGCCGGCCGAAAAATTGGCGTTCCAGATCGCCGCCGCCGCGACGCGGCCGGGATGGCGCAGCACGACGTTCAGCCCGATCAGCCCGCCCATGGAGTGGCCGAACAGCACGACCGGCAGGCCGGGGTGCCGGCGCGCGATCTGGTCATGGACGGCGATCACGTCGGCGATGACGAGGTCGCCGCCGTCACCCTGTCCCGGGCCTTGTCCCGGGCCTTGTCCCGGGCCCTTGCCCGGCGCGGCGAAGCAGCGGGCGGGCACGCCGGGCGCGACGGTGCCGCCATGGCCGCGGTGGTCGTGCGCATAGACGTGGATGCCGCGTCCGGCGAGAAAATGGGCGAAGCGCCCGTAGCGCGCCGCATGCTCTGCCAGCCCGTGGTTGACCTGCACCACCGCGCGGGGGGCGCCGCGCGCGGGCGTCGAAAGCAGGTTCAGCGCCGCCCCGGTCGGCGACGCCAGCGTCTCGGTCCTGTCGAATTCCATGAAAGCGCCTCCCGCCGCGACCGTGTTGGCGTCCGCGCCGCCGCTCAGTTCAGCTCCTCGAGCGTCGACACGGCGACCCAGGCCGGCAGGCCGGTCTTCCAGACCATGTCGCCCGCCTTCACCTCGCCGGCTGCGATCCTGCGCTTCACCTCGTCCAACTGGAACGGGCCGATCACCTGATGGGCGGCATCCAGCAGGTAGTAGTACACGCGCACTTCCGGCGGGGGAGGGGGCGGCGGAGGCGGCGGGGGCGGGGGTGGAGGCGGGGCCGGCGGGATGTCCGGGGCGTCCGGCCCGTCGGTATCGTCGTCGTCGCCGGGGGCGGGCGCCGGCGGCCGGTCCTGCCTCGTGCTGGAGAACATGTAGATCTTCATGCCTTCGGGCGTCGACACGTTCATCACGAAGCCGTCGGCCGACCATTGGGCGGTGAAGTCCAGCGCGGCGCCGGATGCCGCCTCGAGGTTTCCGCTCGCATTGTCGCCGCCATCCGTGCGCCCGGTCAGCTTCGCCTTCAGCGCGCCGGACATGGTGCCGGTGAGCGCGCGGTTGCGCTGCACCAGCTCCAGCGTGGAGCCGACGATGTTGCCGATGCCGTAATAGGTGCCGTTCATGTGGTCGGCGAGCGCGGTGCCGCTCAGCAGCGTGCCGCTGGCCAGGATGGCTGCGAAGATGCGTTTCATGCGACGCCCCCCTAGAGCCTGTTATGGACCATGGATGGAGGCTGCGTTGAGCGGCGAAGGACCGCCTGATGGGCGAAAGGCGCAAGCCGGTATCGGGCCTACCCGCAAGCCATTCGACGCCTCAGGCGGCCGTCGCCGCGCAACC
>CAZVTK010000055.1:0-2316 GCA_964629765.1 uncultured Mesorhizobium sp. | reverse complement strand
ACCGGCGGGCGGGTCGGCCCCATCCGGGGCGGCGCCTTCCACCTGACCTGCGCTCCTTCACCCCTCAACGCAGCCTCCATCCATGGTTCATAACAGGCTCTAGTTCACGCCCTGACAATAGCTGCCCGGTTCCGCCCTTGTCGACCGTCGCCCGAGGCAGGGCGGAACGGCTGTCCGGCGGGTGTTTCAAACCGCCGACATGAAAGCCGGGCAGGCTCGCGCCCGGCTCCCCGAAGGGCGGGCATATTTAAGCCGGTTTTCATGTTAGGTAGCGAATCGATGAGGGGTGATCGCTGGCAATACGCGAGGATGATGCTTGCGGCGGGGTATCTTGCCCTGTCCGGCTGCGGCACGCCGTTCTCGTACAGCACGCTGGAAAGTGCGCCGCCGGTCACGCAGGACGAGGAACCCGGCTTCAGCCAGAAGGTCATGGCGGGGTTCGGGCCGGTCGTCACCCCGGTGCTGAAGCATGTCGCCGCGCGGCAGGGCCGGCTCGCGCAGCGCGTCGGGCTGCTGGAGTATCTCAGGGCCGAGCTGCGCCCGCTCGACATCGTCGTGGTGCGCTCCAAGCTGGCGCCCTCGCGCGAGCTCATCCCCAGCCATTTCACGCACACCGTCATCTGGCTCGGCGGGCCCGACGATTTCAGGCGCGTCGACGCATGGGATCTGCCGCAGGTCCGGCCTCACCAGGCCGACATCGAGCGGGGACTGTTCGGCATCGAGTCGGCGAATGTCGACGTTCATCTGGTCTCGCTGGAGGACGCCGCCAATGTCGACGAGATCGTGATCCTGCGGCCCGTGCATGGCGGCGACGCCTGGGCGCGCGAAAAATATGCCGGCTATTTCGAGCGGCTGGGACGCGATTTCGATTTCGCCTTCGACTATGGCGACAAGGACGCGCTGAGCTGCATCGAGCTGGTGCACGAGGTGTTCCCGGAATTCGCCATCCCGGTGCGCTATTCGACCGGTCGCCATGTCATGGTGCCGGACGACCTCGTGCGCATCGCCGCCGAGGGCTCGCCCTTCCTCGAAATGGTCCGCTACATCAAGGCGCCGGACGACGAGGAGCGCTATCTTCTCGTGCCGAAGTCGGCGCTTCCGTTCGAGATCGGCGCGCTGTCCGCCGCGGCCGGCCGGCTGACCCAGCCGAGGCGGTGACCCGCGCATTGCGGCGGCCGCGCCTTTCGCCTACATAGCGCGCGAATTCCCGAAACCTGCGATCAGGAAGAGCGCGCGTGGCACGCCAGTTCATCTATCACATGTCGGGCCTCTCCAAGGCCTACGGCGCCAAGAAGGTGCTCGACAACATCCATCTGTCCTTCTACCCGGACGCCAAGATCGGCATCCTGGGCCCCAACGGCTCGGGCAAATCGTCGCTGCTGCGCATCATGGCCGGCATGGACAAGGACTTTCAGGGCGAGGCGTGGCTCGCCGACGGCGCCACCGTCGGCTACCTCGCGCAGGAGCCGCAGCTCGACCCGGCCAAGACCGTCTTCCAGAACGTCATGGACGGGGTGAAGAAGAAGACGGCCATCATCGAGCGCTACAACGAGCTGATGATGAACTATTCCGACGAGACGGCGGACGAGGGCGCCCGGCTCCAGGACGAGATGGATCGGCTCAACCTCTGGGATCTGGAGCAGCAGGTCGAGATGGCCATGGAGGCGCTTCAGTGCCCGCCTGGCGACGCCGACGTCAACAACCTCTCCGGCGGCGAGCGGCGGCGCGTGGCGCTGTGCCGGCTGCTGCTCGAAGCGCCCGACCTCCTGCTGCTCGACGAGCCGACCAACCATCTCGACGCCGAGACGACGGCGTGGCTGGAAAAGCACCTGCGCGCCTATCCGGGCTCGGTGCTGATCATCACCCACGACCGCTACTTCCTCGACAACGTCACCGGCTGGATCCTGGAGCTCGACCGCGGCCGCGGCATTCCCTACGAGGGCAACTACACCAAGTATCTCGACGCCAAGGCCAAGCGCCTCATCCAGGAAGGCCGCGAGGACGACGCCCGCCAGAAGGCGATCTGGCGCGAGCGCGAGTGGATCGCGTCCTCGCCCAAGGCGCGGCAGACCAAGTCGAAGGCGCGCATCCAAGCCTATGAGAACCTGCTCGAGCAGGCGCAGAACCGCAAGCCGACCGACACGCAGATCGTCATTCCGTCGAGCGAGCGCCTCGGCAACGTCGTCATCGAGGTCGACGGGCTGAGGAAGGGCTACACCGACGAGGTGCTGATCGAGGAACTGTCCTTCCGCCTGCCGCCCGGCGGCATCGTCGGCGTGATCGGCCCCAACGGCGCCGGCAAGACGACGCTGTTCC
>CAZVTK010000054.1:0-26013 GCA_964629765.1 uncultured Mesorhizobium sp. | reverse complement strand
TTTGGCCCAAATCCTTCGGGTTCCGGCTCGGCCGTATCCCGATACGACCTTCACCAGAACCCTCGGCCTTGGGACCAAATGCCCTCCGGCAGAACGGTTCAATCTGACCGGACATTGCTCTAAAATGGGCCTGATCTCCCTCGTCTTCGTGGTGCTGATGGTCCTCGGCATGCCTGTGGCCTTCGCCACCGGGATCGCCGGCTTCGTCTTCTTCGTCATGGATGCCGGCATGCCGATGTCCATCGGCGTGCAGAAGATCGCCTCCATGAGCCAGAGCTTCCCGCTGCTGGCCGTGCCCTTCTTCGTCCTCGCCGGCCACCTGATGAACGCGAGCGGCATCACCGACCGCCTGCTCAAGGTGTCGATGGTGGCGGTGGGCTGGATGTCCGGCGGGCTGGCGCAGGTCGCTATCGTGCTGTCGACGCTGATGGGTGGCGTCTCGGGCTCGGCCGTGGCGGACGCCGCGATGGAAGCGCGCGTGCTCGGGCCCACCATGCTCGCCAAGGGCTACGGCAAGGGCTTTTCGGCGGCCGCCATTGCCGTCGGCTCGCTGATCACCGCGACCTTGCCGCCCTCCATCGGCCTGATCCTCTACGGCTACATCGCCAACGTCTCCATCGGCCGGCTGTTCCTTGCCGGCATCGTTCCCGGCTTCCTGATGATGGGCGTGCTGATGCTGACGGTCTACGTCATCGCCAGGCGCCGCAACTATGTCGTCGCCAATTCGAGCAAGCCGACCGTCGCCGCGCTCGCCTCGGCCGCGTGGGAGGCGAAATGGGCGCTGTTCTTCCCGGTGGCGCTGGTGCTCTCCATCCGCGGCGGGCTGTTCACCCCCTCGGAGGTCGGCTCCTTCGCCGTGGTCTACGCGCTCGCCGTCGGCTTCCTGCTGCACCGCGAACTGACGCTCGACAAGGTGTGGACCGCCTTCGCGCAGGCGTCGTCCGACGTCGGCCTGATCATGCTCATCATCCTGATGAGCGGCATGGTCGGTTTCGCCACCATCTACCTTCAGGTGCCGCAGAGCCTCGCCGGCTGGATGCTGGCCGGCATCACCAGCCCGGCGATGATCGTGCTCGTCATCCTGCTCTTCCTGCTGGTGGCGGGGCTGGCGCTGGAGAGCACGGTCATGGTGCTGCTGCTGACGCCGATCTTCGTGCCGATCATCAAGAGCGTCGGCATGGACCCGATCCATTTCGGCATATTGATGATGTCCATCGTCACGCTGGGCGGCATGACCTGGCCCAGCGGCTCGGCCATGTTCGCGGTCTGCGCGCTGATGGACGTGTCGATCGAGGAATATTCGATCGCCTCCATCCCTTTCATCGCCGCCATCTGCGCGCTGATCGCGGTGCTGGTGTTCCTGCCCGGCCTCGTGCTGTGGCTGCCCAACCTCGCCTTCGGATGAGACCGGCGCCATGAGGCACGTCTGGCGCTGGTTCGGTCCCGTCGACAAGGTGAGCCTGCGCGACGCGCGGCAGGCGGGCGCGGAAGGCATCGTCACCGCGCTGCACCACGTCGCCTACGGGGCGGTGTGGACGCCCGACGAGATCGCTGCCCGTCAGCGCGAGGTGGCGTTCGGGCCGGACGGCGCGCCCACCGGGCTCGCATGGGAGGTGGTGGAGAGCCTGCCCGTCTCCGAGGCGATCAAGACGCAGACCAGCGACTGGCGCGGGCACTTGGCTGCTTACCGCGCCTCGCTGGAGAACCTCGCCGCGGCCGGCATCGCCACGGTGTGCTACAATTTCATGCCGGTGCTGGACTGGACCCGCACCCAGTTGCGCTGGGCGGTGCCGCATGGCGGCACGACGATGCGCTTCGACCTCGTCGATTTCGTCGCCTTCGACATGCACATCCTGCGCCGGCGCGCCGCGCGCGCATCCTATCCGCTGGAGGTGGCCGAAGCGGCCGACGCGCGCTTTGCCGCCATGCCCGACGGCGGGCGTACGGTGCTGGCGAAAAGCGTCAATGCCGGCCTGCCCGGCACGCGCGAGGACCACTCGCTGACGGGGCTGGCGGAGCGGCTCGCCACCTATGATGCCATCGGGCCCGAGCGCCTGCGCCAGAGCCTCGTCGACTTCCTCTCCGAAGTCGTGCCGACGGCCGAGCGCGTCGGCGTGCGCCTGTGCTGCCATCCCGACGACCCGCCCTTTCCGCTGATGGGCCTGCCGCGCGTGATGTCCACCGAGGCGGACTACGCGGCCGTGCTCGGCGCGGTCGACAGCCCCGCCAGCGGCGTCACCTTCTGCACCGGCTCGCTGGGCGCGCGGCCCGACAACGACCTGCCGGGCATGGCGGAGCGGCTCGGCCCGCGCATCCATTTCGCCCATCTGCGCAACGTCACCCGCGAGACGCCGGGCGTGCCGTGCTCGTTCCACGAGGCCGAGCATCTGGCCGGCGACACCGACATGGTGGCGGTGACCGCCGCGCTGCTGCGCGAGGAGGCGCGGCGCCGCGCCGAGGGACGCGCCGACGCGGTCATCCCCATGCGGCCCGACCACGGCCAGGACATTCTCGACGACCTGTCGCGTGGGGCCCAGCCCGGCTATCCGGCGGTGGGGCGCCTGAAGGCGCTGGCCGAGCTGCGCGGCGTCGAAAAGGCTCTGTCGTGGCGGGCCGGCCGCGCAACCTGAGCGGCAAATCCGGGAACGATGAGGCGGCTGCGTTGTTTGTCTGCGAAGGCAAGCGTGGAGCCCGTCATGACCCCCGCCAGGACAATGGACAAGCATCGGCAGCAGGCCGGCGAGGCCGTCGAGAAGCAGCATCGCATCCAAGCCCAGGTGGATGGGGCCGAGGGCGACGGCAAGGGAGGCGGGAAGCCGAAAGAGTCTGGGAGCGGCGCCGTTCAGGCGGGCGCGCGCGACTATCCCGAGCCGCCCTTTCCGAGGCAGCATCAGGCCAAGCCGGGCAACGAGCGGGCGCTCGAGCCCGCGCCGATGTACGACGCGCCGTTCTGGCAAGGCTCCGGCAAGCTCGAAGGCAAGGTGGCGCTGATCACCGGCGGCGATTCCGGCATCGGGCGCGCCGTGGCGGTGCTGTTCGCGCGCGAGGGCGCCGACATCGCGATCTCCTATCTCGCCGAGGACCGCGACGCCGGGGAAACCCGCCGTGCCGTCTCGGAGGAGGGGCGGCGCTGCCTGCTCCTGCCGGGGGACGTCGCCAGCGAGGACTATTGCCGGGATGCCGTAGCTGCCGTCGTCGCCGAATTCGGCAGGCTCGACATCCTCGTCAACAACGCCGCCTTCCAGTATCACGCCGCCGGGCTGGAAGAGCTGACGACCGAGCATTTCGACACGACCGTCAGGACCAATCTCTACGGCTATTTCTTCATGGCACGCGAGGCGGTCAGGCACATGGGCAAGGGCTCCTCGATCATCAACACCGGATCGGTGACGGGCATCGACGGCAGCGCGCATCTGCTCGACTATTCCATGACGAAAGGCGGCATCCACGCCTTCACCCGCGCGCTTTCGGCCAATCTGGTCGACAGGGGTATCCGCGTGAACGCCGTCGCGCCGGGACCGGTGTGGACGCCGCTCAACCCGTCGGAAAAGCCGCCCGAACAGGTCGCGAAATTCGGCTCCGACACGCCGATGAAGCGGCCGGCGCAGCCGGAGGAGATCGCGCCGGCCTATGTGTTCTTCGCCTCGCCGCAATGTTCGAGCTACATCACCGGCGAGATCCTGCCGATCGTCGGAGGCTACTGAGCCGCCGCACGGGTGGGGCCCGACGTCCCTCCGTCGTCGGCGAGCAGCCTGCCGGCAAGCGCCACGCCGCCCGCCAGATAGACGGCGGCACCGGCGGCGAGCATGATCACGCCGCCGAGCTGCTGGTCCTGCCCGGCGGACAGCACCGTGCCGAAGCAGGTTACGTCGCCCGGGCCGTAGAGCGGGCGCGGGCTGAGCGCCAGCAGCGCGCCGAGCAGCGTCATGTGGATGGAGGTCATCAGTAGCGCCACCGCGCCGGCGGCGGCATGCGGCCGGCCGGCGCGGGCGAAGCTCGTCCACCACAGGAACAGGCCGGCGGCGAGGAAGGTCGCCTGCTCGGCGACCGTGACGGCGGTCGAGGCTTCGGCGGCGGCGCGCATGGCCGGCGCGTGCCAACCCCAGACCGCGAGGAGCTCGATCACCGAGGCGAGCACGGGCACCGCCGCCGGCATCCGCGCGCCAGGCCGCCAGCGTTCCGGCAGGCCGATGGCTATGAGCGGCGCGGCGAGCGCGATGACGCCCATGTGGGCGACCATGCCGGCGGCCAGCGACTGGCGCCAGTCCGCCAGCAGCGGCCCGAGCCATATCGCGCCGAGCAGCAGCAGGCCGGCGGCGAGCGCGAGCTTCCTCACCGCAGGCACTCCGTGAGGAACAGCGCCGGCATGGCCGTGAAGATCACCGCGACGAAGCTGAGGCCCGACAGCAGCAGCGTGGCATAGCCCTGGAACAGCAGCCGGTCGCGCCGCGTCGGATCGTCATGCGGCGGGTCGCCGGCGCCGAACCCCCATTGCCGCCAGGCGAGCGCGGCGGCGAGCACGATCATCGCCAGCGCGAGCGCCGTCATGACTGCGATGGCCATGCGCAGATTGTGAAAATCCCCGCCGAGCAGCCATGGCTTCTCGCAGAAGATCGCCGCGCCGACATAGCAGGCGAGGAAATGCAGCGCCCAGACGACGGGCGCGGTGAACAGCGTCCACAGCGTCTCGACCTCTTTCGGCAGCAGGCGCCACATCAGCGCGCCCCCGGGAACAGGCCGACGACCGCGAACGTCACCACCGCCGTGACGGCCATGAAGTGCCAGTAGAGCGCGACATTGTGCAGCTCCATGTCGTGGCGCGGCGTCAGCCGGCCGGCGAGGCTGCGCGCCAGGCAGTAGAGCTGCATGACGATGCCGACGCCGCCATGGATCGCCGCCCAGATGACGAGGATCCACACGATGGCGGGATAGACATGGGCCGTCGGGTCCATGCCGCTGGTCCATGGTCCCGCAAGCGCCGCCGCGCCGCCGGCGGTCGAGAGCAGCGCGCCTGCCGCCAGCAGCAAGCGCGCGAGGCCAACCATGCCGGCGCGGTTCACCTGCCGCGCGGCGAGCGTGACCGCCCATGCCAGCATGAACAGCGCCAGCGCGGCCATCGGCCAGAAGGCGCCCGGTCCGGCTGTCCCGCCGGTGAAATCCTCATGGATGGTCCAGAAGAAGAAATAGCCGAAGACGAGGCTGGCGAAGGCCGTGCCGTCGCCGGTCATGGTGATGAACATCGCCCACCAGCCGGCCGATTTCACGCCCGAGGCATAGAGCGGCAGGCTGATGCCGTGGCCGATGTCCTTTTCGTCCTTCTCCGGGATCTCGCCGGTGCCGGTCCACAGCCACCACAGGATGCAGCCGAGGAAGGCGATGCCGGCGGCGAGCGAGACGATCCACCACTTGAAGGTGAGCGCGATGAAGACCGCGCCCAGCGTGGCGGCGCTGGCGATGCTGAGATGGGACGTGCCGCCGACGCGCAGCACCTGCTCCGGCTCGGCGTCCAGCACGGAGGTGACGAGCGTCTCGCGCCGGCCCTCCTTCGCGTCGGGCAGATAGCCTTCGCCCCGCTGGATCCGGCGGGCGAGACCCTTCTGGTCCCACAGCGGGTAGCGGCTCTCGATGCGCGGGATCGAGCGCACGCCCCAGTTCTCCTCCGGCTCGCTGATCCACTCCAGCGTGCCGGCGCCCCACGGGTTCTGCTCGCCGCGCGGCTTGCCGCGCCGGTGCAGCGTCACGTCCACCACCACCGCGAACATGCCGATGCCGAGCACCACGGCGCCCATGGTGGAGACGAGGTTCAGCCAATCCCAGCCGATGTCGGCCGGATAGGTGTAGACCCGGCGCGGCATGCCGCGCAGGCCGGCGAGGTGCATCGGGAAGAAGGTGATGTTGAAGCTGGAAAACATCATCCAGAAGGCGAAGCGCCCCACGCGGTCGGACATATGCTTCCCGCCGATCAGCGGATAATAATAGTAGAGGCCGGCAAAGACCGGGAACAGCATGCCGCCGATCAGCACGTAGTGCAGGTGGGCGACGATGAAATAGGTGTCGTGCGCCTGCCAGTCGAAGGGGGCGAGCGCCACCATCACCCCGGTCAGCCCGCCCATCACGAAGATGGCGATGCCGCCCATGGCGAACAGCATCGGCGTCGACCAGATGACGCGGCCGGCCAGCATCGTGGCGATGAAGACGAAGATCTGCACCGCCGTGGGGATCGCCACCGCTTCCGACGCGGCCGAGAAGAAGGCGAGCGAGATCTGCGGCAGGCCCGTCGCGAACATGTGGTGCACCCACAGGCCGAAGGACAGGAAGCCGGTGCCGACGGCGGCGAGCACGATCCACGAATAGCCGACGATGGGGCGCCCCGCGAAGGTCGGCACGATCATGGCCAGCAGCGCGATGGCCGGCAGGAAGATGATGTAGACCTCCGGGTGGCCGAAGATCCAGAACAGATGCTGCCACAAGAGCGGGTCGCCGCCGCGCGCCGGATCGAAGAACGGCCAGTCGAACATGCGCTGCATCTCGAACAGCAGGTCGCCGGCGATCAGCGGCGGGAAGGCGAACAGGATCATGCCGGCGACGATCAGCAGATACCACGCGAACAGCGGCATCAGGTTGACGCGCATGCCCGGCGCGCGGCATTTCATGATGCCGACGATCAGTTCCACCGCCGCCGCCAGCGACGCCACCTCGATGAAGGAGAGGCCGAGCAGCCAGATGTCGGCGCCGATGCCGGCCTGCTCCGACGTTGCGAGCGGCGGATACATGAACCAGCCGGCATTGGGCGCCGCGCCGAAGAAGATCGAACCGCAGACGAACACGCCGCCGATGAAGAAACTCCAGAAGCCGAAGGCGCCGAGCCGCGGGAAGGGCAGCTCGCGCGCGCCGAGCATCGGCGGCAGCAGGAAGATCGCCACCGCCTCGAAGATTGGCACGGCGAACAGGAACATCATCACCGTGCCGTGCAGCGTATACGCCTGGTTGTAGAGTTCGGCCGGGATCAGGTCGTTCTCGGGCACGGCGAGCTGCGCCCGCACCAGCAGCGCCAGCAGCCCGGCGAACAGCATGAACATGAAGGCAGTGGTGCCGTACCACAGGCCGATCTGGGTGTTGTTGACGCTGGTCCAGTAGCGCCAGCCTTTCGGGTTGGCCCACACGGCGCGAAGCTGCGCCTCCTCGGCCTGCTTTTGCGGCGACAATTCGCGGTCGGGGGCGTGGTTCGGGGTCGGCGCTTCGCTCATTGCAGCCCCTTCAGCCAGCGGGCGATGCCGGCGAGCTCGTCGGCGGAAAGGTTCGGATAGGCGGGCATGTGCGATCCCGGCTTGAGCGAGGCGGAATGAAGGATGAACCGCGCCAGCGCCTCGTCGTCGGTGTCGAGCAGGGCGCCGCCGATGGTGAGGCGCGAGCCGATATGGGAGAGGTCCGGGCCGGACAGTCCCTGCGCGCTGGTTCCGTCGACCCGGTGGCAGGCGCCGCAACCAGCGCGCAGGAAGAGGTCGCGCCCTTGCGCGTCGGCGTTCAGGCCCCGCGACGGCGCGCCGCGCGCGTCGAGCCAAGCCTCGAACCCGGCCGGCTCCATGACGATCGCCGGAAAGGCCATCAGTGCATGCGAGGTGCCGCAGAACTCGGCGCACTGCCCCCGATAGGTGCCGGCCCGCGTCGCCAGCAGCGACAGCCGGTTGGTGCGGCCTGGGATCAGGTCCATCTTGCCGCCCAGCGCCGGGATCCAGAAGGAATGGATCATGTCGGCGCTGGTCAGTTCGAACTCGACGCGCTCGCCCACAGGCAGGCGCACCTCGTTGGCCGATACGATGCGCGCGCCGTCCGGCCTGACATAGACGACGCGCCACCAGAACTGGTTGCCGGTCACTTCGATCCGCAGGGCAGCCGCGTCGGCCCCCGCGAAGGGGCGCAGCGCGGGCATGAGCCAGAGCGCATAGGCGAGCAGGGCGGTCAGCACGGCGATCGGGAACACCGCGCCGCCCCAGAAGATCAGCCGGGCTGCCGCCTCTTCGCCGATGGCGCGCCGCTTCCAGCGCGAGGCGTAGAGCGACAGGGCGACCATGCCGGCCCAGATGACGAGGCCGCCGACCGTCATCACCCAGAACAGCGTGGCGACCTCCGCCGCCTCCTCGCCGGCCGGGTCCAGCGCCGACTGGATGCCGCTGCACGAGGCGAGCAGTGGCGCCGCCGCCAGCAGCGCCGCGGCCTTGCCCGCGCGCTTCGGCGCGGTATCGCCCGTGATTGCCTGAGCCTTCGCCATCGCGGCCGCCCGCGCCCCCGAAATCGCCTATGGTCCGAGATTCTTCCTGAGCGCCGCGCGCAGGTCGGCGACCTCGCCGGCCGACACCGCGCCGCCCCGATTGCCCCAGCTCGACCGCACATAGGTCGCGACCGCCGCGACCTGCGCGTCGGTGAGCTTCCAGTCGAAGGCCGGCATGGTCAGCGGGCTCGGATGCGCCTTCGTCGGCACGGCGCGCGCGCCTTCGAGAATCACCCGGACGACCGTCGTCGCATCGTCGTTGTTGACCTTGCCGGACCCGGCCAGCGGCGCGAAGAAGCGCGGCACGCCGCGGCCGTCCGAGACGTGGCAGGCGCTGCAATTGTCGAAATAGATCGCCGCGCCGGCCTTCATCACCGCCTCGTCGGGCTGGCGGGGCGCGGCGCGTTCCGCGCCTTCGAGGCTCTTGAGGTAGACTGCCATCGCGTGCAGATCGTCCTCGACCATGTGCTGCGTCGAATAGTCGATCACCTCCGCCATGATGGAGAAGGCGGCCGTATGCGCGTTGCGTCCGGTCTGGAGGAACTCGACGATGTCGTCCTCGCTCCAGTGCGCCAGCCCGCCATTCTCGCCGGCGCGGATGTCGGGCGCGGCCCAGTCCTCGAGTTGGCCGCCCATCAGGTGGCGGTTCTCCTTGTCGGCGCCGGCGAGGTTCTTTTCCGTATGGCAGCCGGCGCAGTGGCCCGGCCCCTCCACCAGATAGGCGCCGCGGTTCCATTGCTCCGAACGATCGGGATCGGGCTGGAACACGCCCGGCTCGAAGAACATCCACTGCCAGCCGGCGAGCGAGGCGCGCCACGACAGCGGCCAGGGCAGCTCGTTCTCGGGCTTCTCCTTCTTCACACGGGGGAGGGTGGAGAGATAGTCGTAGAGCGCGTCGACCTCCTCGCGCGGCATCTTCGAGAAATGCGGATAGGGGAAGGCCGGGTAGAGCCGCTGCCCGTTCGGCGCGATGCCCTCATGCATGGCGCGCCGGAAATCGTCGCGCGACCAGCGCCCGAGCCCGGTCTCCGGCTCGAAGGTGATGTTGGGCGTGTAGATCGTGCCGAACGGCGTCTCCAGTCCGCGCCCGCCCGCGAAGGGCTCCTCGCCCGGCACGGTGTGGCAGCCCTGGCAATTGCCGGTGACCAGCGCGTAGCGGCCGCGCTCGACCTGCGAATAGACGGTTTCCTGCGCCGCTGCCGGCAGGGCTGCAAGGGCCAGCGCGGCGATGGCGGGCGTGGTCCTCATGCCTGCACCAGCGGGCCGGGACTGCGCAGATATTGCGAGCGGATGGCGTCGGCCGCCCAGTAGGCGAGCGCGGCGACGGTGCCGGTCGGGTTGTAGCCGGCATTCTGCGGGAACACGCCGGCGCCCATGACGAAGAGGTTCGGTACGTCCCAGCTTTGCAGGTAGCGGTTGACCACGCTGTCGGCCGGCGTCGCGCCCATGATCGTGCCGCCGGTATTGTGCGTGGTCTGGTATGGCATGGAATCGTAGGGGCCCTCGCGTGGGCTGACCTTGATCTCGCGCCCGCCCATGCGCCCGGCGATCTCCTTCACGCGCTCCGTCAGGAAGGCGCTCATCGCCCGATCGTTGGGCGTGAAGTCGTAGGTCATGCGCATCAGCGGCTGGCCGTAGACGTCCCTGTAGGTCGGATCGAGATCGAGATGGTTGGCCGCATGGGCCATCGACGCGCCGTGCGCGCCGACATTGGTCGACTTCAGGAAGTTCTCCGCCACCGCCTTCTTCCATGCCGAGCCCCATGCCGGCGTGCCCTCCGGCGTGCGCTGACGCTCGATGGGCCGGTTGTGCGTGGTCCAGCAGGCGATGTAGCCGCCGCCGATGAAGCCGAGCCCCGCATGGTCGAAATTGTCGCCATTGTATTCGTCGACGCACAGGCCGAGCGCGCCCGCGCCGACGAACTCGTTGGTGTATTCGTCGTCGAAGAAGACGTCGGCGCCCGACATCACCTGATAGCAGTAGTTCTTGCCGACCAGCCCCCGGCCCGTCGCGGGATCGTAGATCTCGCCGATGCCGGACAGCATCATCAGCCGCGTGTTGGAGAGCTGGTAGGCGCACAGGATCACCAGCTCGGCCGGCTGCTCGAATTCCTCGCCGTTCTGGTCGACATGGACGATGCCGGTGGCGCGGCGGCCGGCATTGTCGAGCTTCACCCGCAGCACCTCGTTGTGCGTCTTCAGCGTGAAGTTGGGCTTCTTCATCAGCACCGGCAGGATGGTCGTCTGCGCGCTCGCCTTGGAGTAGTTGCCGCAGCCGTATTTCTCGCAGAAGCCGCAATAGGAGCAGGGCGCGAGCTGGCAGCCGAGCGGGTTCACATAAGGCTGCGTCATGTTTGCCGACGGCCCGGGAAAGGGGTTGAGGCCGAGCTCCTTCGCCGCCGCCTCGAAACGGTGCTGGGCGAAGGTCATGTGCATGGGCGGGTTGGGATATTCGGCGCTGCGCGCGCCCTCGAACGGGTTGCCACCCTCGACGATCCGGCCGTTCAGGTTGCCGGCCTTGCCACCGATCCCGCACAGTCTTTCGAAGCGGTCGTAATGCGGCTCCAGCTCCTCATAGGTGACGCCGTAATCCTGCACGGTCATGCCGGGCGCCAGCGGGCCGTAGCGCGCCGCATTGTGGCTTGCTGCGAGGAAGTCGGAGGGCAGGAAGCGCCAGGTCTGGCCGTTCCAGTGCACGCCGCCGCCGCCCACCCCCTCGCCGGGCAGGAACGAGCCCCAGCGCCGCATCGGCAGCGCCGTCTGGCTGTCGTTGTTGCGGAAGGTCAGCGTGTCGCGCGCCGTGGTCTGGAACATCTCCGTGCGCCAGTACCAGCGCAGCTCGTCCTGCGCGGCGGTGGTGGGAAAATGGCTCGGCGTGTCGCGCCAGCCGCCGCGCTCGACGGCCAGCACCTCAAGCCCGTCCTCCGTCAGCTCCTGCGCGAGGATCGCGCCGGTCCAGCCGAAACCGACCAGCACCACGTCGACGGGCGGAAGTTTTCGCGCCATCCGTTCCTCCTTGCCTGCCTTGCCGGGCCTGCCTTGCCGAAGGCTCGGCCGCGGGTGGGTGGGTTCAGTCGACGTTCCACGCGGGCCGGCCGGAAAGGCCGACGGGCTCGATGTCGATGCGTGCTCCGTCGTGGTCGAGATGGTCGCGCCAGTCGTAGCGGACGCCGGGGAAGCCGATGAGCTTCCAGCCGACCATGTCGCGGTTGCCGCCATAGACGGGGTCGCAGAAGAACCCCTCGATCGTGTTGTCCTGAAGCAGCGAGAAGAAGGCGGCGGCGGACACGCCCTCCATCTCCAGTTCCCCGTCGTCCATCTGTTGGATCAGTGCGTCCTGCTCGTCTTCCGTCAGCTCGGCGAAGGCGCGGCCGTCGAAGCTGCGCCGGCAGTGGGCGTCGAGCGCGGCGATGGCGGCGCGGTAGAGGCCGGCCGGCGGATGCTCGCTCTGGTAGCCCTGCGTGGGGAGGCCGTCGGCGAACGGCCCCTGCATGTACCAGCGCTCGCCGCGCCCGAACGGTCCGGCGAGCTGGTCGTCGATGAAGTCGACCACGCCGGCCTCGCGCGCGCCGGGGCCGACATCGTCCGAGGGGATCAGCCGCGCGGTCAGCGCGTCGATCGAGCGGCGTTCCGCCTCCGTGAAGAAACGGCCGCCGGCAAAGCCCCGCGGCGCGGGCGCGGTGCCCGGCACCCACGGAATGCCGGTTCCCGACAGGGTTCGGCCGAGCGCCTGCGAAGCGAGGAGGAAGCCGCCGCCGAGCAGCGTGGTGGTGAGCAATCCCCGTCTCGTGATGCGCGCGCCGGCCAACGATCCTCTCCCGTTAACGGGAGCTAAACATCGTGATCGCGCGAAGGTTCCGAAAAACCGCGCCGGTGCGGGAGAAACGGGAATTCCGGCCGGAAAGGCTGGAACCGGCAGGCTCAGCCTATCTCGAACACGCCGATCCTGACGCTGTCCGGCATGCGCTCGCCCGTCCCGACGAACAGGGTGCGGTTGACCCATGCGTAGCGCGGATCGCCCGTCTTCAGGCGCGGCCATGTGCGCATGTAGTATTGCGACGGGTCGACCGGCAGCCCGGCGGCGAGCCGCTCCATCACCTCGACCGGGCCGTGGCGCAGGCCGAAATTGCGCACGTCGATCAGCGCGCCGTCATGGGTCTCGATGGCATAGCGCGTGTCGAGCTCGGCATGCCCTTGTTCGTGCACGCTCTGCCAGTCGGCGCCGAGGTCGAGGATGCGGCCGGACAGGCGATCGCCCGAAACCGCGCCGCCGGTGATGCGGATGATGCGCGCCCGTCCGCCCGGCGCGGGGCCGAGTTCCAGCGGCGGCGCGAGGCTCGCCCGGATCTCGCACACGAAGCTGAGCGGAGGAGGCTGCATGGCATATCCCCCGCTACCTCATCGTCATCGGCAGCCACAGCGCTATGGCCGGGAACAGGATGAGCAGCACCATGCGTATGATGTCGGTCAGGATGAAGGGCATCACGCCGCCATAGATGGTGGTGAGCTTCACGTCCTTGGCGATCGAGTTGATGACGAACACGTTGATGCCGACCGGCGGGCAGATCATGCCGAGCTGGCAGGCGGTCACGATGATGATGCCGAACCAGATCGGGTCGAAGCCCAGATGCATCAGCACCGGGAACACGATCGGCACCATGAGGATGATCATCGCCATCTCGTCCATGAGCGCGCCGGCGACGAAGAACATGACGAGGATGAGCGTCAGCGTGCCGTAGGGCCCGAGGTCGAGCCCGACCATGAAGGCGGTGATCTTCTGCGGCGACTGTGTGATGGCGAGGAAATAGCCGAACAGCATGGCGCCGATGAGCACGGAGAACAGCACGACCGAGGTACGCAGCGACTCGACGAGGCTTATCATGATCTTGCGCCGGTCCAGCCGGCCGCGGAAGATGCCGATCGCCATGGTGAGGAAGGCGCCGACGGCGGCCGCCTCGGTGGGCGTCGCAAGGCCGAGATAGATCGAGCCGATGATCGAGACGAACAGCAGCAGCACCGCCCACACGTCGCGCAGCGACGCGAAGGCTTCCCTGAGGTCGAACTTGCGGCCGGCCGGCAGGCGGCGGCCATGGGCGATCAGCACCGTGGCCATGTACATGACCGTGGCCATGATGCCGGGAACGATGCCTGCCATGAACAGCTTGCCCACATCGGTCTCGGTGAGGAAGGCGTAGACGACCATGATCACCGAGGGCGGGATCAGGATGCCGAGCGTGCCGCCGGCGGCGATGACCCCGGTCGAGGTGGCGTCGTCATAGTCGACCCGGCGCATCTCGGGCAGGGCGACGCGCGTCATGGTGGCGGCGGTGGCGATGGAGCTGCCGCAGATCGCCGCGAAGCCGGCGCAGGCCGCGATGGTGGAAAGCGCGACGCCGCCGCGGAACTGGCCCAGCCACGCATTGCCGGTCCGGAACAGCTCGCGCGACATGCCCGAATTGGTGGCGAACACGCCCATCAGCACGAAGAACGGCACGAGGCTGAGGTTGAAATCGGTGATGACGCGCAGCGGCGACGTCGTCAAAAGGTTGAACGCCGGCCCGAAGCCGCGCATGGCGGCGAAGCCGAAGACGCCCACCAGCCCCATGGCGACGCCGAGCGGCACGCGCAGGCCCATCAGCACGAACATGGCGACGAAGCCCAGTATGGCTACCCAGTCGGCGGTGCTCATATGCCTTCGCCCTCGATATTGGGTTCGTCCGCGCCGTCGTTGCGCAGCAGCGACAGCGTGATGGTGACCACGCTGACGACACAGCCGAGCCAGATCAGGCCGATGAACGGCCAGGCCGGCAGCCTCAGGTCGAAGGTGGATTCGTTGCTGGCATAGGCGCTGACGAGGCGGAAATACATCTGGTAGGCCAGCAGAGCGGTGAAGAAAAGCAGCGTCGCCCAGGCGAAGCCGTTGAGCAGCTTGCGCCACAGCGGGCCGGAGATCTCGTAGAAGATGTCCACGGCGATATGGCCGCCGCGATAGCCGACGGAGGCGTAGCCCCACATCAGGCAGGCGCCGATCATGTAGCGCGACAGGTCGAAGGCGTCGGGAATCGCGTAGGCGAAGAAATAGCGCGCCACGGTCGAGGCCACGATCAGCATCGTGACCAGCCCGAGCAGGATCCCGGCCACGATGTCGACCCCCTCGCAGAAGCGCTGGATGATCCGGTTCATATCCCCTCCCTGGGCGCCGCTCCGGCCGGAAAGGGACAGGCGCCGCGCGGCGGCGCCTGTCCCGTGGTCTTAAGCCGGCGGCCTTACTTGACGTCGGCCCCGTATTTGGCGAGCGTTTCGGCAAGGCTCTTCCACGCGGCCTCGGCGTCGATGCCCTTGCCGCCCGCGGCCGCCACCCATTCGCCCTGGAGCGAGCCGGTGGCGTCGACCCAGAGCTGCACCTGCGCCGCATCCGGCCTGTACATGGTGTGGCCCGCGTCGATCATCTTCTGGCGACCCGCGAACTCGGCGTCCGCCCAGCCCGAAGCCATCTTCTCGGCCCATTCGGGCGTGCAGTGGTCGTCGATCACCTTGCGGTCCGCCGCGGCGAGCCCGTCGATCTTCGCCTTGTTCATGACGAAGGCGAAGGTCGTGACATAGAAGGGCATGTCGAGGTGGTGGGTGGTCGTGTCCTGGAGCCCGAACGTGTAGATCGAATTCCAGGGCGAGGCCGTCATGTCGGCGCCGCCGCTCATGACGAGGTCGCGCATCTCGCCGGCCGGAACCTGCACGGAGCCGGCGCCGAGGGCGCTGATCATGCGCGCCATGGTGCCGTGGGCGGGGCGGATCTTCTTGCCGTTGAGGTCGCCCGGCACGAGGATCGGCCCGGACTTGCCGTGCAGCGTGCCCGGATCGTGCAGGTGCGCCATGCAGAAGTAGACGTCGCCCATCTCCTGGCCGACATACTGGCGATACCACTCGTCGATCGCGCGCGAGCCGCCCTTGGCGTTGGCGATGGTGAAGGGGATCTCGCCGGCCGCGATGATCGGGAAGCGCCCCGGCTGGTAGCCGGGGTTGATGAAGGCGATGTCGACCACGCCGTCGCGCGCCATGTCGTAATGGTCGGGCGCCGCGCCGAGCTGCGAGCTCGGGAAGATGGTGACCTCGATGCGCCCGCCGGACGCCTCCTTGATCGCCTGCGCCCACGGCTCCATGCCGGTGCCGTGAAGCGCGTGCACCGGCGGAACCCAGTGCGAAAGGGTCAGCTCGACCTCGGCCGCGTCGGCCGTCGAGGCCAGCGCCGCAAGGCTTGCCGACGCAAGCAGTGCTTTCAGCTTCATGTCATTCCTCCACTTCTGAGACCGGCGCGACGGGCGCGCGAGGCTCTCCTCAGCCTGCAAACGAATCGTACTTCTTCAGCGCTTCCACGAGGCCGTTGTAGATGGCGTCGGCGTCGAGCCCCATCTTGCTGACCGTGGCCTTCCACTCCGTCGTCAGCGGCGCGGCGGCATCCTTCCACAACTGGAGCTGGGCCGCATCGGGCTTGTGCAGGGTGTGGGTGGAATCGGCGGCGATCTTGTCGCGTCCGCCGGCTTCCACGTCGGCCCAGCCGGACGACATCTTCTCGGCCCATTCGGGCGTGCAGTGATCCTCGACCGCCTTGCGGTCCTCGGCCGACAGCGACGCCAGCTTGCCCTTGTTGATGACGAAGGCGTTGATCGACGCATAGAGCGGGATGTCGAGATGGTGCTTCACGAAGGAATCGACGCCGAAGATGTAGAGCGATTCCCACGGCGACTGCGTGGCGTCGGCGCCGCCATTGGCAAGCAACTCGCGGCTTTCGGGCGCCGAGACCTGGACCGAGGCGCCGCCGAGCAGGTTGACGAAGCGGCCTTCGGTGGCGTTGGCCGGGCGCACCTTCTTGCCGCGCAGGTCCTCGGGCACGAGCACGCGGTCGCGGCCGTGGATGGTGCCCGGATGGTGCGACAGCGCCATGCAGAAATAGACGTCGGCCATCTCCTTCTCGGCATAGGGCTTGTACCACTCGGTCAGCGCGCGCACGCCGGCCTTGGCGTTGGCGAAGTGGAACGGCAGCTCGGCGGCGGCCATGATGGGGAAGCGGCCGGGCTGGTAGCCGGGATTGATGAAGCCGATGTCGGCGATGCCGTCGCGCGCCATGTCGTAGTGGTCGGCGGCGGCGCCGAGCTGCTGGGCCGGGAAGATCTCGATCTTGATGCGGCCCTGGGTGGCTTCGCTGAGCGATTTCGCCCACGGCTCCATGCCGAGCACCTGGAGCGGATGCGATGCGGGCACCCAGTGCGCGAGGGTCATCGTCTCCTGCGCGCTGGCGCCGGTGACATAGAGAAACGCCAGGCCGGCGGCCAGCGCATTCAAGGTTCTTGTATACATAGTCTCCTCCGAAGGGTTGGAACCCGGAAGCGGCCTCATCCGCCCCCGACTGCGCCTCACGCCACAGAACACCACGGAAATCATGGCGATACAAGGCTTTGACGGAGTTTATCCGGACTGGCGATTCTTCCCGTCAACCATCCGCTACGATGAGCGGTCGCGCTTGTGGACGGACGATTGCATACAGCCTATAGGTTTTGCAGGGGTTTGGCGGTCGGTGCGGCAGCGCAGTGGAGGGGTCTGATGAAGGTTGGCGACGCGATTGCCGAAATCCTGAAGCGCGAGGGTGTCGAGCTGCTGTTCGCCTACCCGGTCAACCATGTGATCGAGCATGCGGCGGCGGCCGACATCCGCCCTATCATCGTGCGCCAGGAGCGTATCGGGCTGCACATGGCCGACGCGATCTCGCGCCTGTCGTCGGGCAGGAAGATCGGCGTATTCGCCATGCAGCTCGGGCCGGGAACGGAAAATTCCTACGGTGCCGTCGCGCAGGCCTTCGCCGAATCCGTGCCCGTGCTGGTGCTGCCGGGCGGCTATCCGCGCCACATCGCCCATGTCGGCCCCAACTACAACGCGACGGTGGCGATGCGCGACATCACCAAGTCGGTCGAGCCGATCAACGTCCCGGCCAACATTCCGGCGATCTTCCGCCGCGCCTTCTCGCAACTGCGCAACGGGCGCGGCGGCCCGGTGGTTGTCGAGATCCCGAACGACATCTGGAACGAGGAGGTGCCCGAGCCGCTCGACTACCGGCCGGTGCTGTCGACCCGCAGCGGGCCCGACCCGCAGGCGGTGCGCGACGCGGTGAGGCTGCTGGTCGAGGCGAAGCGTCCGGTGCTCTATGCCGGGCAGGGCGTGCATTATGCGCGGGCATGGCCGCAGCTCAGGGCGCTGGCCGAGCGGCTGGCGATCCCCGTCTGCACCAGCCTCGAAGGCAAGAGCGCTTTTCCCGAGAATCACGCGCTGGCGCTCGGCGCGGGCGGCGCCGCGATCCCGGGGACGGTGCGCCATTTCCTCGACCGCGCCGACCTGATCTTCGGCGTCGGCTGCTCCTTCACGGAAAGCTCCTTCGCCGTGCAGATGCCGCCGCACAAGACGGTGATCCACGCCACGCTCGACGCCCAGCACGTCAACAAGGACTACGAGGCGAGGGTCGCGCTGGTGGGCGACGCCGCGCTGTCGCTGGAGGCGGTCCTCGAAGAGCTCGACGATCTCGGGGTCGCGCCGCGGCCGTGGACGGCGCCGGCCGACGAGATCGCGACCGTGCGCGCTGCATGGCTTAGGGAATGGATGCCGAAGCTGACCTCGAACGAGAACCCGATGACGCCCTACCGGGTGCTGTGGGATCTCCAGAAGACCGTCGACGTCGCCAACACCATCATCACCCACGACGCCGGCAGCCCGCGCGACCAGCTCGCGCCCTTCTGGGTGTCGACGGAGCCGCTGAGCTATATCGGCTGGGGCAAGACCACGCAGCTCGGCTACGGGCTGGGGCTCGCCATGGGCGCCAAGCTGGCCCATCCCGAAAAACTGTGCATCAATGTGTGGGGCGACGCGGCCATAGGCTTCACCGGCATGGATTTCGAGACGGCGGTGCGCGAGCGCATTCCCATCCTGTCGATCCTGCTCAACAATTTCTCGATGGCGATGGAACTGCCGATCATGGGCGTGTCGACGGACAAATACCGGTCGACCGACATCTCGGGGAACTATGCCGATTTCGCCAGGGCGCTCGGCGGCCATGGCGAGCGGATCACCGACCCCGCCCAGATCATCCCGGCGATCCGGCGCGGAATCCAGAAGACGCAGGAGGGGGTGCCGGTGCTGCTGGAGTTCATCACCTCCAAGGAGCTCGCCTCCTCCAGATATCCCTATCGCGCGCCGGACGCGGCCGCCGGCAAGGACAAGCACTATGTCTGAGGCGGTGGAGGCGGCGGTCGCCGCGCTGAAGGAGCGGCTGGGCGAGCGGCTGGTCACCTCGGCCGCCGTGCGCGAGCATCACAGCCGCGACACGTCGCGGCTCGCGCCGGCGATGCCCGACGCGGTCGCCTTTCCCGCGGACGAGACGGACGTGCAGGCGATCGTGCGCATCTGCGCGCGCCATCGCGTGCCCGTGGTGCCGTTCGGGGCCGGCTCGTCGATGGAAGGCCACACGATCCCGGTGAGGGGCGGCGTCACCGTCGACACGCGCGACATGAACCGCATCCTCGAGATCAGCGCCGACGACGGCGTCGCCGTGGTGCAGCCCGGCGTCACCCGCAAGCAGCTCAACAACGAGCTGCGCGCCGCCGGCATGATGTTCTCCGTCGATCCGGGCGCTGACGCCTCGATCGGCGGCATGGCCTCGACGCGCGGCAGCGGCACCACCGCCGTGCGCTACGGCACCATGCGCGAGAACGTGATGGCGCTGAAGGTGGTGACGCCCGACGGCGAGTTGATCCGCACCGGCTCGCGCGCGAAGAAATCGTCCACGGGCTACGACCTGACCCATCTTTTCGTCGGCGCCGAAGGCACGCTCGGCGTCATCACCGAACTGACGGTGAGGCTGCATCCCATCCCCGAGACGGTATCGTCGGCGGTCTGCGGCTTTCCCGACGTGCGCAGCGCCGTCGAGGCGGTCATCGCGACGGTCCAGTACGGCATCCCCGTCGCCCGCGTCGAGTTCCTCGACGAGGTCGCCATCGCCAACGTCAACGCCTATTCTAAGCTGACGCTGGAGGTGACGCCGACGCTGTTCTTCGAGTTCCACGGCACGCCGGACTGGGCGGCCGAGCAGGCGCGTATCGTCGAGGGCATCGCGGCCGGGCATGGCGGCGCCGGCTTCCGGTGGACGGCCGATGCCGACGAGCGGGCGAAGCTGTGGCAGGCCCGCCACGACCTCTACTGGGCGACCAAGGCGGCGCGGCCGGGCTGCGAGCTCCATACCAGCGACATCTGCGTGCCGATCTCGCGGCTCGCCGAGGCGATCGTCGATGCGCGCGCCGACATCGACGCCTCGTTCCTGACCGGCCAGCTCATCGGCCATGTCGGCGACGGCAACTACCATGCCGCCTACCTGATCGACCCGGCCGACGAGCGCGAGCTGGCCGAGGCCGAGCGCCTCGCCGACCTCCTGGTCGAGCGCGCGCTGAAGGTCGGCGGCACCGCCAGCGGCGAGCACGGCATCGGCATCTCGAAGCTGAAGTTCATGCGCAAGGAGCACGGCGCGGCCGTCGACGTGATGAAGCGGATCAAGGCCGCGCTCGACCCGCTCGGGATCATGAACCCGGGCAAGATGGGGACCGAGGGCTAGAGCCTGTTATGAACCATGGATGGGGCTGCGCTGCTGCCGATTTTGGCCCGCCCGGCAGGAGCCGGTCGCAGACCGGTATCGGGCATACCTGCAAGACCGGCGACGAACCGGTGGGCCAAAAGCGGCGCAGCCCGAAGGGTTGAGCGGCGAAGGCCGCCTGATGCGTCGAAAGGCTTGCCGGTATGCCCGATACCGGCCTGCGCCTTTCTCCTGTCATGCGGTCCTTCGTCGCTCAACGCAGCCTCCATCCATGGTCCATAACAGGCTCTAGGCTATTCGGCCGCGAGCGCCCTGATGCTCTGGACGAGGATTCCCGCCGCCGGCGACATCAGGCCCTTGCGGCGGCGGTAGATGCGGAAGCTGCGCGTCCAGTCCAGCTCGGCAATGTCGATGCGCACCAGCTCGCCCTTCGCCACCTCGGCGGCAACGAGCGGCAGCGGCATCCAGCACAGCACGTCCTGGGTCGACGCCACGGCCTTGATCACCTGCACAGAGCGCGAGACGATGCCCGGCAAACGCGGCTCCACGGCGCGGCCGTGAAAGCGCCGCAGCCATTCGCGCACCACGGGGGTGGCGACCGGCGGCAGCGCCCAGTCGGCGGCGGCCGCTTCCTCAAGGCTCACGGCGCGCCGGCCCGCCAGCGGATGGCGCGGGTTGCCGAAGGCGCTGACGGTGTCGTGCAGCGTCTCGGCGGCGGCGAGCACGATGTCGTCGTCGGCATAGGGCTCGGGCGAGACGGCGATGTCGATCTCGCCGCCCTTGAGCTGGCCGAGCAGAAGATCCTCCAGCTCCTCGACGATCTGGAACTGGATGTCGGGATGGGTCTGGCGCGCGCGGGCTATCGCCGCGACCACGATGCCGCTGACCACGCTGCCCACCCCGCCGACGCGCACCACGCCCCGGCTGGCGCCGCGCATCTGCCGGATCACCTCGCGCGCGTTGCCCGCTTCGGAGACGATGAGCTGCGCATAGGGCAGCAGCGCCTCGCCATAGGCGGTCGGCGCGACGCCGCGCGTGGTGCGCTCGAACAGCGGCACGCCGTAGCCGTCCTCCAGCAGCTTCAGCGTGCGGGTGACGGCGGGCTGCGACACGCCGAGTGCGGCGGCGGCCCGCCCGAGGCTGCCGCTGCGGGCGCATTCGAGCAGGACCGTCGCGGAGCGCACATCCAAAGCCATAACCAATGCTAATGGCTTTCTTCGTTCCGGGCAATTCCGCGTTGGCGGTCGGTGTGCCAGACTGCGGCCAGAGTGGACCGGCGTGTTGCGTCAGGGCCGGCCACGGGAGGATTTGATGAACCGAATGAGCCCCGGCGCGCTTGCCGGCGACCGCCTCCGCACGCATACCGTCGCCGACGCCGTGTTCGACTTCATGCGGCGCAAGGGCATGGACCGCGTCTTCGGCAATCCCGGCTCGACCGAGCTGCCGATGTTCGTCAACCTGCCGCCGGACTTCTCCTATGTGCTCGGCCTTCAGGAATCCGTCGTGGTCGCGATGGCCGACGGCTATGCGCAGGCGACGCGCCGCCCGGCCTTCGTGAACCTCCATTCGGCGGCGGGCCTCGGCCACGCGCTGGGCAACGTCTTCACCGCCTTCCGCAACCGCACGCCGCTGATCATCACCACGGGACAGCAGACGCGCGACCTGCTGCCGCACGACCCGTTCCTGTTCAACGAGAGCCCGGTCGAGTTCCCGAAACCCTATGTGAAATGGGCGGTCGAGCCGGCGCGCGCCGAGGACGTGCCGGCGGCGCTGGCGCGCGCCTGGCACCTGGCCATGCAGCCGCCGCGCGGGCCGGTGGTGATCTCCGTGCCGCTCGACGACTGGGACGTGCCCTGCGCACCGCTGGCCGACCGCGAGGTGAGCGCGGTGATGGGGATCGACGCAGCCGCGCTGGAGGATGTGGCCGCCCGGCTCGACCGCGCCCGCGCGCCGGTGATGGTGGTGGGACCGGGCGTCGACCTCGACGGCGGCTGGGACGCGGCCGTGCGGCTCGCCGAGCGGTTGCAAGCGAAGGTCTGGGTGAGCCCGATGTCGTCGCGCGCCAGCTTCCCCGAGCGGCACCCGCTCTTCGCCGGCTTCCTGCCGGCGCAGCAGCCGGCGCTGTCGCGCTGCCTCGACGGCTCCGACTTCGTGCTGGTGATGGGCGCGCCGGTCTTCACCTATCACTTCCCCGGCAGCGGCGACCATCTGCCCGCCGGCGCCGAGCTCTGCCTGATCTCGGACGATCCGAGGCAACTGGCGGGTGCGGCGACGGGCATGGCCGTGCTCGCCAATCTGCGGGTGGCGGCACAGGCGCTGGGCGAGCGGGTGCGTCCCCGCGCCCTGCGCAACGACCTGCCGGCGCGCGCCGTGCCGCGCGTGACCGAGCCGGCGGGCATCACCAACGCGTTCCTCTACCAGACGCTGGCCGACCTGCGCTCGCCCGACAGCATCGTGGTCGAGGAGGCTCCGAGCGCGCGCGGCGCGCTGCACGACCATTTCCCCATCGACCGAGAGGGCGGCTTCTTCGCCACCGCGAGCGGGGGCCTCGGCTTCGGCCTGCCGGCGGCGGTGGGCGCGGCGCTGGCGCGGCCCGGCAAGCCGGTGATCGCGCCGATGGGCGACGGCTCCAGCCTTTATGCCATCCAGGCGCTGTGGTCGGCCGCCGAATACGATGTCGACCTGTTCGTCATCATCCTCAACAATGGCGGCTACGGCGCGCTGAAAGGCATGGCCGACACGATCCATGCCGAGCGCGTCGCCGGCGTCGAGATCGGGCATGTCGATTTCGTCGCGATCGCCGAGGCGCAAGGCGTGCGCGCCGGACGCTGCGCCAAATGCACGGAGCTCGCCGGCAAGCTGCGCGAGTTCCTTGCGATGAAGGGGCCGCGCCTGATGGAGGTCGTCATCTCGCCCGAGGCGAACGGGCATGCCCATGCCGCTCCCCATATCCATGCACTGGCCCATGCCGAGGCACAAACAAAGGCGCAGCCGCAGGCTGCCGCGAAACCGGAGGACAAAGCCATGAACGTGATGACCAGGCCGGTCGCCGCCGGCCCGAAGGCGCCGGAAAAGTTCTTCATCGGCGGCCGCTGGATCGAGCCGATCTCGACGAAGCGGCTGGATGTGATCTCGCCGGCTACCGAGGAGCTGGTGCTGAGCTATCCCGAGGCCGGCCCGGCCGACATCGACCGCGCGGTCGCCGCCGCCCGCGACGCCTTCGACAACGGGCCGTGGCCGCGCATGGCGCCGGCCGAGCGCGCCCGCTATCTGCGCAAGGTGGCGGCCAACCTGACCGAGCGGCTGGACGACATCGCTTATTCCTGGACCTTGCAGGTCGGCGCGCCCATCGGGTTGACCAAGAAGCTGGTTGGACAGAACCCGACGCTGTTCAACTATTACGCCGACCTGATCGAGACATACCCCTTCGTCGACGAGCGCAAGCGCGACGACGGCGGCCGCGTGCGTGTGGTCAAGGATCCCGTCGGCGTCTGCGCCGCGATCACGCCGTGGAACGCGCCGCTGGTGCTGCTGTCCTACAAGATCGCTGCGGGCCTTGCTGCCGGCTGCACCTTCGTGTCCAAGCCGTCGCCCGAGACGCCGCTGGAAGCCTACATCCTCGCCGAATGCATCGAGAAGGCCGGCCTGCCCGAGGGCGTCTTCAACCTCGTGCCGGCAGGGCGCGAGGGCGGCGACTATCTGGTCCGCCACAAGGCCATCGACAAGGTGGCGTTCACCGGCTCGACGGGCGCCGGCAAGGCCATCGCTGCTGCATGCGCGGAGCGGCTGGCGCGCGTCAGCCTCGAACTCGGCGGCAAGTCGGCGGCGATCCTGCTGCCGGACGCCGATTTCAAGGCCGCGCTGCCGAGCCTCATGGTCTACACCATGCCGATCACCGGGCAGGTGTGCTTTTCGCTGACGCGCATCCTGGTGCCCGAAAGCCGCAGCCGAGAATTCCTCGATCTCTATCTGGCGGCGGTGTCCGGCATCAAGGTCGGCGACCCGTTCGACCCGGCGACGCAGATGGGACCGCTGACCATGGCGCGCCAGCGCGCCCGCGTGGAGGGCTACATCGCGGCCGGCCGCGCGGAAGGCGCGACGGTCGCCTGCGGCGGCGGGCGGCCCAAGGGCCTCGACAAGGGTTTTTACGTCGAGCCGACCGTGTTCACCGACGTTCAGGCCGACAGCAGGATCGCGCAGGAGGAGATCTTCGGGCCCGTCGTGTCGGTCATCACCTATTCCGACGAGGAGGACGCGGTCCGCAAGGCCAACAACTCCACCTACGGCCTCAACGCTTCCGTCTACGGCAGCGAGCACAGCGCCTATGCGGTGGCGCGGCGCATCCGCTCGGGCAACGTGACGGTCAACGGCATGATCGTCGATCCCAAGCAGCCTTTCGGTGGCTACAAGCAATCGGGCTACGGCCGCGAGGGCGGTCCCGAGGGCCTCGACAACTATATCGAGACCAAGACGATCCACATCGTCGGCTGACGTCCGGTCCCGACTGTGCGCAAGGGCGGCGGGGCGATCCGCCGTCCCCGCCGCTTCGGCTCAGACCGCCTCGCTTATCGCCCGGCTGCGCGTTGCCGCGCCGATCAGCTCCGACATCTTCTCGGCGATCATGATGACGGGGATGTTGAGGTTGGCGCGCGGCGCTGTCGGCATGATCGACGCGTCCGCGACGAAGAGCCCTTCGAAGCCGTGCACCGCGCCGGTCGACGGATCGACCACGGCCATCGCATCGTCCGCCGGCCCCATCCGGCAGGTGCCGCAGGCGTGCCACTGCGGAAACGCGTGGTCGCGCACATAGGTCTCCAGCGCCGCGCGGTCCGAAAGAAGCCCGGCGAGCGAGCTGCCGCCCGACACCATGGTGCGGAAGAAGGTCGCCCTGAGCGGCGGCAGCGCGTCGAGCGCCAGCGCGGTCGGCGCGGTCAGCAGATAGTTGCGCAGCGTCTGGCGCCCGAGCGACTTGGCAAAGCCGCTGTAGCTCGACGGCCCGGCATGGTCGATGACGTCCGCCATGGCCGGCGCGGCGAAGATGCGCGCCATCAGCACCACCGCGTCGGACAGGCGCTGGAGGTCGCGCTCGTCCTTGAGGAAGTTGAACGCCGCCACCGGCTCGGCGGCCGGGTCGGCGCTGGCGAGCTCGACCCGGCCGGTCGAATGCACCTTGTTGATCCACGAGATCGCCGTGCCGATCTTGCGGCCCAGCGGGTGCCAGGCCGATTTGGCGGCGAACATCATGTACATGTCCGACGGCGCCCCGCCCGGATGTCCCGAGCTGTAGCGCATGGCGAGGTGGATATGGCGGCGCGTCGCCGCGCCGAGCCGCTTGCCGGGGCGGATGAAGGAGGCGAGCGAGATGCCGGGATGCTCCTGAAGGTTCTCGCCGACGCCGGGCAGGTCCGCGATGGGCTCGATGCCGAGGCGCTTCAGGGCGAGCCCCGGCCCCAAGCCCGAGCGCAGCAGCAGGGCAGGGGAGTGCAGCGCCCCCGCCGACACCACGACATTGGCCGTGTCGATCGTGCCGTCCGTCCCGCCGCGCCGCACCACGAGGCCGGTGGCGCGGCGGCCCTCGAAGCGGATCGACAGCACCTGCGCATCCGCCATGATTTCGAGGTTGGCGCGCCGGCGCGCATCGGCGCCGAGATAGGCCATGGCGGTGGAGACGCGGTGCGTGCCGTCGTTGGAGAGCGTGATCGGGAAGTGCCCGTCCGTATAGACGCCGTTCTGGTCCTCGATGCCCCGGAACCCGAGCTCACCGAGCGCCGTCTCGACGGCAAGGGAATAGGCCGGCCATTTGGCGCGCGGAATGCGGTGGATCGGAATGGGGCCGTCGTTGCCGTGCGTAGGCCCTGCGAAGTCGAGGTCGCGTTCGAGCTTGCGGAAATAGGGCAGCACCCCGTCCCAGCCCCAGCCGGCGGCCCCCGCCGCCGCCCATTCGTCATAGTCGGCCGGCGTGCCGCGATTGGCCACCTGGCCATTGATGGAGGAGCCGCCGCCGATCAGCCGCGGCTGCTCGTAGAGCCTGCGGCCGGCCTCGGGCGCGTTGTCCTGGAAGGGACGCGTCGTCACCATCAGCCCGGACCAGTGGTTGCGCGGGTCGAACGCGGCGCGGCCCG
>CAZVTK010000053.1:0-26959 GCA_964629765.1 uncultured Mesorhizobium sp. | reverse complement strand
GATTTGCAGGACCGCGGGAATCCCAAGCCGTTAAATCGTCACCACAGCCTAGAGCGAGATGAGGTTGGACCTGCGATTGTTCCGGGGATGAACGCCGCAATATCGCGGTCGCCGACAAACGGAAACGGGCGCCGAAGCGCCCGTCCAAAACATCGGATCAGCGATCCGGATCAGGCGTTTACGGCCTTTTTCCGAACTGGATTCTGAGCCTTCTTCAGCAGCTCGGCAGTGAGGAAGGCCAGCTCCAGCGCCTGCTCGGCGTTGAGGCGCGGGTCGCAATGGGTGTGATAGCGGTCCTGCAACTCGTCGTCGCGGATGGCGCGGGCGCCGCCGGTGCATTCCGTCACGTTCTTGCCGGTCATCTCGACATGGATGCCGCCGGGATGCGAGCCCTCGGCATGGTGCACCTCGAAGAAGGTCTGCACCTCCTTGAGGATGCGGTCGAAGGGCCGCGTCTTGTAGCCGGCCGCGGTGATGGTGTTGCCGTGCATCGGGTCGCACGACCATACGACCTTGCGGCCTTCCTTCTGCACGACGCGCACCAGCTTCGGCAGGTGCTCGGCCGCCTTGTCCGAGCCGAAGCGGGCGATCAGCGTCAGCCGGCCGGCCTCGTTCTCGGGGTTGAGCTTGTCGATCAGCCCGATGAGGCCGTCGGCCGTCAGCGACGGACCGCACTTCAGGCCCAGCGGGTTCTTGATGCCGCGGCAGTACTCGACATGCGCATGGTCGGGCTGGCGCGTGCGGTCGCCGATCCAGATCATGTGGCCGGAGGTCGCGTACCAGTCGCCGGAGGTCGAATCGACGCGCGTCAGCGCCTCCTCGTAGCCGAGCAGCAGCGCCTCGTGGCTGGTGTAGAAATCGGTCTCGCGCAGCGCGTGGTTCGTCTCCGACGTGATGCCGACCGCGCGCATGAAATCCATCGTCTCGGAGATGCGGTTGGCGAGCGCTTCGTAGCGCTCCGACTGCGGGCTGTCGGCGACGAAGCCGAGCATCCAGCGATGGACGTTCTCCAGCGAGGCGTAGCCGCCCTGGGCGAAGGCGCGCAGAAGGTTCAGCGTCGCGGCCGACTGGCGGTAGGCCATCTCCTGGCGCGCCGGATCGGGCACGCGCGACCTCTCGTCGAACTCGATGCCGTTGATGATGTCGCCGCGATAGCTCGGCAGCGTCACCTCGCCCTTCGTCTCGTTGTCGGACGAGCGCGGCTTTGCGAACTGGCCGGCGATGCGGCCGACCTTCACCACCGGCTGCGAGCCGGCGAAGGTCAGCACGACCGCCATCTGGAGGAAGACGCGGAAGAAGTCGCGGATGTTGTCGGCGCCGTGCTCGGCGAAGCTCTCGGCGCAGTCGCCGCCCTGCAACAGGAAAGCCTGGCCCTCCGCCACCTGGGCGAGCTGCTTCTTCAGCTTGCGGGCCTCACCTGCAAAAACCAGCGGCGGATAGGTGGCGAGCTGCTTCTCCGTATAGGCCAGCGCGGCCATGTCCGGATAGGCCGGGACTTGGCTGATCGGCTTGTTGCGCCAGGAATTCGGAGACCACTTCGTCATAGCTTCACCCAATACGAAACACCGCGCCGGGAAAGGCCCCGCGCGGAATCGTGGGTCTATACAGGAAGCGCCGCGGCGATGAAAGCCCGCCGCGTGGCGGCGCCCGCCCTGTCGCAGCCGGCCGCGGCGGGCCGCCCCGCCCTGCCCTGCCCTGCCCGGACGCCCGCACCGGGCCGTCAGCCTCAGCCGACCCGCTCGCCGCCTTTCACGCGGTAGCTCGGCGCATACATGGTGACGAGTTCTTCGGCGGCGGACGGGTGCACGGCCATGGTGCGGTCGAAATCGTCCTTGGTCAGCCCGGCCTTGACCGGAATGGCCAGCAGTTGCGCCATCTCTCCCGCGTCCGGGCCGAGAATATGGGCGCCGACGACCTTGCGGCTTTTGGCGTCGACCACCAGCTTCATCAGCATCCGTTCCTGCCGGCCGGACAGCGTGTGCCGCATCGGCCGGAACCGCGCGACATAGAGCTCGATCTCGTCGAACGCCTTCGCCGCCGCCTCCTCGGTCATGCCGACCGTGCCGATCTCGGGCTGCGAGAACACGGCCGTCGCCACCGCCTCGTGGTCCGGCGCCGTCGGCCTGCCGCGATAGACCGTGTCGACGAAGCACATCGCCTCGTGGATCGCCACCGGCGTCAACTGGAGCCGGTTGGTCACGTCGCCGATGGCGTAGATGGTGTCGACGCTGGTGCGCGAATACGCGTCCACGATAATCTCGCCGGACTTGCCGAGCGCGACGCCCGCCGCTTCGAGACCCATGCCGTCGCTGTTGGGGCTGCGGCCGATCGCCAGCATCATCTCGTCGACATTGAGCATGCCGCCGGTGGACAGATGCACGTCCAGCGACCCGTCCGGCCGCTTGTCGACGCCCAGCGCCAGCGCCTGGCAGAGGACGCGGATGCCCTTGGCCTCCATCGCCGCGCGCAGATCCTTGCGCAGATCCATGTCGAAGCCGCCGAGGATCTCCTGGCCGCGATAGACCAGCGTCGTCTGTACGCCGAGCCCGTGGAAGATGTTGGCGAACTCGACGGCGATGTAGCCGCCGCCCTCGATGGCGATCGATTTCGGCAGGCGCGGCAGGTCGAACGCCTCGCTGGAGGTGATGCAGTGCTCGCCGCCCGGCAGGGCCGGATGCCGGTTGGAGTGGCTTCCCGTCGCGATAAGGATCGTCTGCGCCGTCACCGTGCGGTTTTCCGCGACGAGCCGCACCGTGTGCCTGTCCTCCAGCACCGCGCGGCTCTGGAAGATCGTGGCACCGTTGCGCTCCAGCCCGCCGAGGTAGATGCCTTCGAGCCGCGCGATCTCCCTGTCCTTGTTGGCGACCAGGGTCGGCCAGTCGAAGCTGGTTTCCCCGACGGTCCAGCCATAGCCGGCGGCGTCCTCGAAATGTTCGGAGAACTGCGAGGCGTAGACGTACAGCTTCTTGGGCACGCAGCCGCGGATCACGCAGGTTCCGCCGAAGCGGAACTCCTCGGCGATGGCAACCTTCCTGCCCAGCGAGGCGGCAACGCGCCCGGCCCGCACGCCGCCCGAGCCGCCGCCGATGACGAAGAGGTCGTAGTCGTAGCGGCTCATGGCGGACTCCTTGCGCGTGCGGCAGTCCCTTATCGCGGGACGACCCGGCGGGAAAGGCACACGGGAGCGACCTTGTCGCCAGCCCACGAAAAAAGCCCGGCGCGAGGCCGGGCTTCCCGTCGTTGAAAGGGAGGCGCCGCGTTTTTGCTTCTATTGTCCCGGTGCGGCGACGGCGCCCGGCGCGATCGGCTGGGGCATGTCCTTCGTCGCTTCCACCAGCGCCTTGCCCACGGCCTCGGCAAGGTCGCGCGCCATGCCGCGCTGCCAGATCTCGGCGGCCTTGATCGTCTCGCGGCCGACGATATCGCCGTCCGTCATGAGCTTCTTGCCCGTCTCCGTGTTGTAGAACGCGGTGATCTCGTTGAGCTGCTGCTCGTTGAAGACGCGGGCATAGATGATCGCGGCCTCGCGCTCGAGGTCGCCGCGGCGCCCCGCCAGCTCCAGCGTCTTGGCGTTCACCGTATCCGTGATCAGCTTGCTGAGGTCGGGGTTCTTCTGGATCAGTTGCGCCTGGAGCTGGGCGGCGGCGCTCGGCAGGAACGCGTCGAACTCGCCGGTGGCGTTCAGCGCCAGGATCGCGGCCCGCGCGGCCTTGAGGTGGCTTTCAGGAAATTCCTGCGCCGCCGCCGGCTGGGCGAGCGCGAGCATCGACGCGGCGGCTATCGCGGCTGCGGCGAGGCGAACACGGGTGACCACGAACATATCGATCTCGAACTCCCTCATTGCGGATCTGCGGCGATCGTCCTGACCCCGCCGGGGGTCGCCACGACCGCCAGATCCGCCAACCCCAGAAACAGGCCATGCTCCACGACCCCGGGTATGTCGCAAAGAGCATTGGCGAGTGCTCTTGGATCGGGAATAAGGCCAAAAGATGCATCGATGATCAGGTGGCCGCCGTCTGTAACAAATGGCTCGCCCGCCGTCATCCGCAAACTCAACGGGCCGGACAAGCCCAGCGCCGCAGCCTTGCCGGCGATGGCGAGCCTGGTCGCGGCCAGCCCGAAGCGGTTCACCTCGATGGGCAGGGGAAAGCGGCCGAGCGCCTCCACCACCTTGCTCTCGTCGGCGATGACGATCATGCGGGCCGACGCCGCGGCGACGATCTTCTCGCGCAGCAGCGCCCCGCCGCCGCCCTTCACCAGCGCCAGCCCGGGACCGATCTCGTCGGCGCCGTCGACCGTGAGGTCGAGCTCGGGCAGCTCCTCCAGCGTCGCCAGCGGCACGCCGAGCTCGCGGCACAGCGCGGCCGTGCGCTCCGAGGTCGGCACGCCGGTCACGGCCAGCCCCTCCGCCACCCGCGCGGCCAGCAGCCGCACGAACTCCTCCGCCGTCGAGCCGGTGCCTATGCCGAGCCTCATGCCGTTAACGACGTGAGCGAGCGCCGCCCGCGCCGCCTCGATCTTCAGTGCCTTCGCGTCCATGACCCGCCCGTCCGATTCGTCCGTGGCCGTTTAGCATCAAACGCCGCGCCGCCAAATCCGCCGGCCAAATCCGCGGGCGCGCGGCCCTTGCGGCACCGTGCCCGTGCGGCTACGCCACCGGTGCAGCCCACGGGCACGGCCCGAGGCGCAATACGGAGAACGCAGCTTGACCCGCCTCACCCTCGTCTTCGACCTCGACGGCACGCTCGTGGACACCGCTCCCGACCTGCTTGACAGCCTGAACCATTGCCTCGGCCTCGCCCGGATGGCGGCGGTCGACGCGGCCGGGCTGCGCCGCTATGTCGGCATGGGCGGCAAGGTGATGATCGAGCGCGCCTTCGCCGCGCAGGGCACGCCGCTGTCGGAAGACAGGCTCGCCGAGCTGCTGGTCGCCTTCCTCGAACACTATACGGACAACATGCCCGGCCGCTCGCTCGCCTTCCCGGGCGTTAAGGAAACGCTCGACCGCTTCGAGGTTGCCGGCTGGCGGCTGGCGGTATGCACCAACAAATACGAGGCGCTGTCGCGCAAGCTGCTGGAGGCGCTCGACCTTGCGCCGCGCTTCGCCTCCATCTGCGGTCAGGACACCTTTGCCTTCCGCAAGCCCGACCCGCGCCACCTGACCGAGACCATCCGGCTGGCCGGCGGCGACCCGGCGCGCGCGGTGATGGTCGGCGATTCGGGCACCGACATCGAGACGGCCAAGCGCGCCGGCATCCCGGTGGTCGCCGTCGATTTCGGCTATACCGACCGCCATGTGCGCGACTACGAGCCCTCGCGCGTCATCTCGCATTTCGACGCGCTGACGGTCGCGATGGCGGACGAGCTGGTTGCCGCGGCCGCGGCCTGAACGGCCGCCCGCGTGCCGCACAACACAACATGATTGCTGAAAAAACCAGATATGGAGGTTCGAGACGGAGCCTACGCCAATGCAAGCTGGCGCGACGGTGCGGGAACCTCACGGCCAAGATCGCCGGCAGCTTCGATCCACGCAGCAATTGCATCCTGAACGTTGATGATCGCTTCCTGCGGCGTGTCGCCATCGCTCATGCAACCGGGCAGATCGGGAACGGTCGCGAGAAAGCCGCCGCCTTCTTCCAGCGGAAGCGGCGAGACGATGACCGGATATTCGAGGCGGCTCATGGTGCAGACCTCACGGCGTCGATGAACGCAACGAGCTTGCGGATATATACGGGCCTTATCGGGCGTTTGAAAGGCACGGTCAGAATCTCGGCGATTGCCGGATGCGCGATCTTGTAATGCGAGCTGCCGGAGCGGGATTTTTCGCACGAGACGCCGAACTCGCGGCAGACAGCGGCCACGTCTTCAATTTTCCAGTCGCCGACCGGATTGCGGCGCATTCGTTCAAGGCGTCGGCTCATTCGCGTCGTCCACTCGGCAACAGGCAAGGATTTCGCTCGGGCGCATCATATGCGGCACCCATTCCTTCGCGCCGGCAAAATGTTTGAAACTCCGACTGATTGTCGGAAACCCCTTCCTGCGAATCTGGACTTGGTGTTTGCCGCGATGTTTGCGGATGGTTGCCATGACGGACCCTTTGCTGCGACCAGGGTGTGACCAGCAGCCAATTCAAGGGTCTTTGCCCGGATGTCGAAATGAGGATCAAGCCATCGAAAAAGCTGAGCTTTCTACGATGGTGGGCGATGCAGGGATTGAACCTGCGACCCCACCCGTGTGAAGGGACGGCCCTATCTGGCGATTTCAATACGTTGGAGCAGGTGCTTTGGTCAATCCACGGATTCTCCGCGAATCTGTCAATTCTGGAGGCTCGCTTTGCTCACCCTCGCCTGTACCATCCTCCTAGCCATCGACTAGGAGCCGATGGCTTCGCGGCGCTCTAGCTCGCGGTCGATAGCTTCGCGGATGAACTTGGACATTCCATAGGTGCCGACACGCGCTGCGCTAAGGGCGGCCGGCGCTATGGCTCTGTTGATGGCCATCGCTGATCAAGGCGAAGCCTGAAACGACAAAAGCCCCGCCGCCTCTCGGCAGCGGGGCGATCATATGCCGGCGTCGGGAAGATGATCAGTCCGGGGATGCCGGCCTGAACCATCTCGTCACGGCTTCGAACACGAAATCGCTGATCCACATCGCCGACGTGCCGATCAGGAATGCTGCGGCGAGGATTGCCTGTGTCGGCTCGCTCGGCATCGACCAGCCGATGCGATCTACATAATGCACGACGGGGAGTGTGAGATAGGCTGCTGCCAGCGCGCCGCAGAGCGGCGAGAGGACCAGTTCTCGAAACCGCAGCTTCTTGCGCGAGAGCGCGCGTAGCGCCCCTCCCCCGCCACCGGCAACGAGAACGGTGGGGTCGATGCCGATGGCCTGCAACAGTTCGGCGATGGTCATTTGCCCGGACCTCCACGAAACAGGATCGGCCCGCCGCCGAGGCAGAAGGCCAGCAGCAGATAGGCCCATTCGACGGTCGCGCCGCTCGACGGATACGGCAGGCCGGTCCAGTGCACATAGGCCGGGATGCCGACCTGATGCCAAAGCAGGACGGCGAGCTGAGAGAGCGTGACCGCGCCCCACACCCGCTGCATGAGTGGGCTGGATTTGCTCGCGTCCATGAAGCTGGCGAAGGTGGAAGCGATGGCGTCGGCATGAGCTTTGCCGACCTCGGCCAGCGCGGCCTGCGTGGCCTCGTGCATACGGGCTTGCATCGTCGCCTTGTCGATCTCGCCGCGCTTGAACTGTTCGGCGATGCCGGCGAGCGATGGGATCAGCTTCGGCAGGAGGAAGCCGGCGATGGTGGCGAGGGCGGAGATCATCGCCCCACCCTCGTTTCCGGGTCGCCCGCCAGCACCGCCCGGCGAGGCCGCATCCAGACGTTGAGGACCGACTGCGCGAGGATGACGTAGGGCACGTACTCGCGCGGCAGGATGGTGCCCCAGTCGAAGCCGACCAGCACCATGATCGTCTCGATCAGGATCGGCGAGGCGAACAGGACGTTGACGATCCACGTCCGCCAGCGGGCGGTCCAGCGCCAGAGATTGCGCAGCATGATCAGCCTCCGTAGTACCAGGCGGCGACGGCCGCCCCGATTGCCGTGATGAATGCGATGACGGCCGGCAGGACGCCGCCGGGCGCCGCTGGTGCGGGCTGTGTGCTTGGGGCTGGCGAGGGAGCCGGCGCGGGCTTCGGCGCGCTAGCGGGCTTCTGTGCGAACAGCGCAGCCTCCGCGTCACGGCGGCGCGTAAGGCCCTTGAGCACCTTGCCCTTGGCCTTGTTCCACTTCGCCAGTTCGGAAGGGACGGCGGCGTAATCGCCAGCGTTCAGCTTCTTGATGAGCGTGGAGCCCTTCATCGCGCCGACGCCAACGTTGTAGGTCCACGAGACGAGCGCCCCGTATTGGTTCGCGTTCAGCGGAACCTTGACCGCGGCCGTGACGGCATCCGCATACTGCTTCAGGTCACGCTTCAGGAGCGCGCGAGCTTCCGGACGGGTGAGCGTGAGGGTCTTGGTGCTGGCATATTTCGGATCGCCGGCAGCGTCGGTGTGACCGTAGCCGATGGTCTTCACGCCAACCGGATCGGAATACCACTTGGGTTCAAAGCCCTCGAAGCTTTCGATAAGCGTCATGGTCGCGTCGTTGAGATCCATGCGTGCTCCTTCCGCCGTTTCCGGCAGGTTCTTCAGGTTAAGATGAAAGCGTGAGGGACTTGCTGTCAGCCTTAGGCCACTGCGCTCACTTCAAGCCGTAGCCGCATGCCCACCCGCAGAGCGTCGAGGGTCTTGTTTCCACCGGCCTGGTTGATGCCGAGCCGGACCCGGAATCCGGCGGGAGATCCCGCGCGCCACTCTGCTCAGATGTGCGCCTGCGGGTCGTGCGCCGCCACTACGGCATCGACGATCGCTTTGATCTCCGGTTCCAGATCGTCATAGCCGTTGATCGCGCCGTCGCTGCCGTAGCCAAAGGGCACGTCGCGGCCCATGCCCGCCGCCTCGAATGCTGCGGCGAACTCCTCGCCGATGTGCGGGCCGAACAGTGAGTTAGACGGCCATCTGTTATCCATTGATCACAACCTCCATGGCTCCAAAGTCGGTCTCAGTGGAAATGTTGTCGCCAACATTGATCGCATAACCTGGTGAGGCCGACCGGAACGCCACCATGCGCAAAGTTCGCAGGCTTTCCGACCCGGCGAGGGTTGTATTGATGTCGACATGGCTAACCATAGAGTTTTCCTCGCGGACGATGCGCTTGATGAAAGGTGTGTCGCTGTCAACGCCGATGCCGACCGCGCCCGAAGCTACGCCGGTAGAAAAATAGACGGTGGCGCGAAAGACGATCAGCGCCGTATCGTCCGCCCACGAGATAAACGGCACTCGGCCTTCCGAATTGAGTTCCGTCCACGAGCCGCTGTTCACCGAGCGGATGGCCGTCAAAGCGCCAGTTACTGCCTTGCGTCGGCGATTGAACCACGAAAGGCCCTGTCCCGCCGTGCTGGACCATGTGTCGTTGCCCGACGCGCACCATGCGCCGACGAGCGTGCGGCTGGTGTCACCCGACTTCGTCATGATGCCGGTGGCGGTGTCGACCGCGTAGGCAGTAGTGGACCGCTCCAGCGTCATCGTGCCGGTGTCCATATAAGCGTAGACGTACTGCATTGGCCCGGACGACACGCCGTTGGTCGTCGTGACGCCGGTTCCTGCCAAGGTGACGCCAGCGGCGGGGATTTCCTCCAGCGCCCCGTTGATCGAGATGAACCTGCCGTTGAAACGGTTGAGCTTCAGCGAGCCGCTGTCGAGGTCGAGCCGACATTGGGCGACCTGAGCTACCCCCTCACGGGAATAGACCTTGATCTGCGCCATCATCTCGCGAATAGCGTTGTCTCCAAGCCTAATGCTGGACGTGCCCGCAATGCCGATATTACCGACATCAGTGTTGTTTGCGGCTATCGTATCCCAATCGGAAACTGAGTTTTTGGCCATGTATCGCCCTCAAAGAAAAAGGGCCGCCGAAGCGACCCTTTGCCGAAATGCTGTGTGTGGTGTCTAGAACCCGTCCGGCGTTCTGCCGGTGAAGCCATGCTGGCTGGTGAACTCAGGAAGCCCGTAGGCGTTGACCGACCAGCTCGCGCCCGGATGGCTGTTGCTGTAGGCGGTTGCTCCGGGAGCCATGCCGCCACCGCGAACCGCCTCGATGGCCGACAGGCCGCGGCCGACGCTGAACGGCGTGGGAGGCGGCAGCGAGCCGCCGAACATGCGATCCATTCGGTTGCCAAGGCCACGGAAGGCATCGCGGTAGGCCTGCGGGATGCCGGCAAACACGTTGATGCGACCGCCCTGCATGTTGGTCTTGACGTTCTGGCCGATCTGCTTCGTTGCAGGCCCCATGAGGCCGCCGAGCAAAGACGCTTCGGCGTTGCGAGGTGCAGGCGTGGGGATAGGAGCGAGTTCGGGAATGACGACTTCAGGAACCGCAACCGCTGGCGCTGGCGCTGGCGTCGGCACAGGGGCCAGAGATGGAAGCGAAGGCGGTAGCGGCACAGAGAACGCGCCCTTGGGGCCGGCATAGGCTGCGTTGTCGGGCCGAGGTGGCGAAGGGACATTGACCGGAGGCACCGCGGCAGGGACGGCAGGAGCCGAGCGAGGCCTATCCTCGATCATGGCGTCCACGGCAGGCTGCCCTAGCCGATACATGGCCATGGATTCTTCCTGCGCGAGGCGCGCCGAGTTCGGGTTGAACTGTCGTTCGAATGCGGCGAGCGCTGGCGGGACGGTCGGCGGGGCAGTGAATTGCATCGGTCCCGGCATGGGAACCGCGCCAGCCGGCCCAATCGGAGGCGAAGGCATGGGAGCGGCCATAGACGCCGAAATCGGCGGGCTGGGCATTGGCATAGCCCCGAACATGGGGCTAGGAGCCGGAACCGGGGACGCGCCACCTGCGAAGTTGGGCAGGGATGGGACGGAAGGCATCGCCATGCCGATGTCGCGCGGCGTGGGCGTCGGAATGCCGCCGGGAGTGTACCAGTTGGGCAAGGCTCCGACGCCGGTCAGCCGGCTGTTGAGAAAGGCCGACTTCATCTCCGGGTCGACGTGTCGGCCGCGCCCGCGCGCGCCCCACGTTCCTTCCCGTGCGACATCCATATGGAACCGAGTTACGCCGTCCCCATCCATGTATCCTTTGCTGAAGCCCATGCCGGTGACGCCCCGTGAAGCGGCCTCGCGGGCGATGTCGCGCAATTGGTCGTCGTGAACCCCACGCTGCAATACTTCGCCAGTCTTGGAATTCACGATGGCAAAGTCCTGCGCCCTGCCCTTGTCGTGCCGCGTCGAACCGGTGCGACTACGCTCGCCTCGCTGGATTGCCGCCCACTGGCCGGCAGTGTATGTCCCCGAGCTGACGCGCGCGGTCCAGTCTGGCCCCATCACCGCCTTGATTGAAGCGTCGATGATGGGTTCAACCTGATGCGCGGGAGCCGAGCGACCAGGGCCTAACGCGTATTGTGTCGGAGCGCCGACAAGCCCGTTTGGTGCCAAGTTGGCCAAGCCCGCGCCCGGCGTTAGCTCCCGCTGCCCCGCCACGGTCGGCGGGACAAGATTCGCATATGGCGGCTCGAAAGCCATCATGCGCATGTCACCCGGCGAATAGGGGCGCGGGGCGGTCAATGGAACTGGAGGCGTCGTCTCAACCGAGACAGGGCTGACGCGAGCATACCTGCCGCCGACGACCCCGATTGATCGGTTCTCGGGATCAGTGAAGAACTCGTGCGAGGCCGTGCGCGTCGCGGCCTGCAAGCCGCCGGGCAGGTTGTCGGTCTTGGTCGGCGTTGCGTAAAACGTCGCGTTGGTGACGGGCCCGTGGTCTATGACCTGTTGGATGGCTTGCTGCGCGAGCGAACGAAATTGTTCCGTCCCGGCGGGGAGAGCCTTGCCCCAGGCATTGAACTCATTCGAGTTCGCTATGATATCCTCTACAGGGAGCCCGGTCGCTAGCGACCTGTTCACAACCACGCTGGCGATATGCAGCATGTCGTTGTATCGTTCGGTCGCATTCTTGCCGCCGGCTTCGCCTAGCAGCAGCGACACGAAGTCATTGACGGCCATTGGAAGCACCTATCATGCGCGCATTGATATTAGCCGTTGCATTGGTTGCCTCGCCCGCTTCGGCAAACGTCTGGACCAACGAGGACTGCTCTTTCACCATCGAGACAATCGACGGGCACTTCGTGATTTTCGCGAAGACCGACCCGGCGAAGGACGGTGTTACCTGCAAGATCGACAATTGGCCGGTTTCAAGCCCGGTCGCTCAGCTCGCCTGCGATGACGACAGCCGCGCCGAAATGCGGATGGAAACCCGCGACGGCCCGATTGTTTTCGATGGCAGAGAACTCGCTGTCTGGCGCGAAGGCGCTTGCAAGGACTAGCCTTCCCCGCCCTCTAGCGGCATGATGGGCGATCCTTGGGAGGGGAACGATGGCCTGGTATGTTGTCAGCTACGATCTGCGCCGCGAAGTAACGTCAACCGATTGGTATCGGCTCTACTCAACGCTGAAGACCGCCGTTGATTATTGCTGGCCCCTTCAGTCGATCTGGATCATTGAGACACCTCGGACCCCAGCGGAGGTCATAGGCATCCTGCGAACCGCCGAGATCATTGACGAAAACGACGGCATCATCGTTCTGGAGATCACGGGGAAAGGCGCTTATCGGCGCGTCAATTCCCAAGAGACTGCCGAGTGGCTGTCCACTCACCTGCACCACGTCTGAGCCTACGGTTTTCATGGACAACTCCTCACTCCTAGCGGCATAAGGACCGGATGATGCACGTCCTACAGGTTCTCATCGCCTTCGGCGTCGTCTGCGGCGCCATCTGGTATGAAGAAACCTACCACTACGAGATCAACCCGCTGATCTCCGGCGCATGGGGCTTCATGGCCGCCTACGGTTTTACCCTTCTCGTAGACAGATATCAGCGCTGGCGCTCGCGCTCGCGCGTTGACTGAAGCGCCTGCATGGCGTTGACACCGCTGCGGACAAGCCCCGCTCTCTGCGCCGTCTGAAGCTCAATAAGAGCTTCCCCGACTGCCTTGCGCATGGAAGGACCGGCCTTCACCAGCGCCTCAAGAACCTGCGCTGTATTGCGCGTGCCGGCAGCCGATGCCGCCTTGGCAGCCGTTCCGATGCCCACCAGAAGCGGGCCGCCGACTGCCGCACCCATAGGCCCGGCGACGGCAGCGCCGAGCGTGCTTCCTACGCCTCCGCCCATCACCGACCCGAGGAAGTTGCGTCCATTGTCCAGCGGCACGCCAAATCCGCCAAGCCAGCGGAGCATATTGCCCTTGAAGCTGCCCTGCACGATCTGCCGCATCACCGAGAGTTCCGTCTGATCGAATGAGCGTGACAGCGTCTTGCTGTTGAGGATCTTGCGGAACTCCACCCGCAGGCCGTTCTCAAAGCCGGAGGCGGTGTTGCGCGCCTTCTCCATCGCGCCTTCGATCATCTCCGACTTCATCGCCGTGCGCCAGGTTGAACGCGCGGTCTGCAAGTCCTTGATCGTGTTCTCCGCCGTGCGCCCGGCCCCAACCATGACATTCGAGCCGCCAAGCCCTTCAATCGCCGAATCTAGTTCAGCGATCAACTTCCCCGAGAGGGCGCGGGCCGATGCATCCGTTGTCTGGCCGGCATTCGCCAGCGAGCGGCGCAGGATTTCCAGATCCTGCAAGCTTGGCGTGCTGCTGCCGGATGCTTTCGTATGACGTGCAAGGATGCGTTGGAACGCAGCGTGCTGCTCCGGCACCATGCCGAAATCATCGGCGACCGCGCGCAGGCGACCGACGATGTCCCGATAGGTTTCCGTCGTGACGCGCGCCGCTTGCATTTCAGGCTTCAACGCTTCGTAGCCAGCGCTGGCCTTGATGTCATCCGCAGACGGCAAGGCAGGAGCGCGGGAGCGCCCGGGCATGGGGATCGCGCTGCCAGCAAGTCCGCCCGCAAACGCACCGGCCGCCCTCGCATACGGCTCAAGCCGCGTGCCTTTCGTCAACTGCCCGGCCGTCTCCGATGTCAGCGCAGCGCCGGCGCCCGTCATCAGCTTGCGGCCCATCGCGCCGGGGCCGAGCATCGCACCCGGAAGAAACTGACCGCCTGTGCGCGCATATTCGCCCGCAGTTGTCTGCGGCTGGTAGTGCTCGCCGATGACGGGTTTGGTAAGGCCCTGGATCTCTTGTGTCGTGGGCGCGTTCGGAACGACGGTCAGATACCGAGCGCCCTTGCGGATCATATCCTGCGCGCCTTCGCCGGCTCCCAACTTGCCCGCGCCCCATGCCGCAATATCGCCGCCCATCTTGGCCGCGTCGCCGAACATACCGGCTACACCTTCGATGCCCTGCCGCAAGCCGGTAGCGCCTGAACGGGCAACGTCCTCGACCGTGCCGACCGGCTCTTGCATAAGCCCTTCCGAGCGCAGCGCTTCAAGTGCGGCGTTCTCGTCAGGAGCGGTGACGCGGTATTTGCCCTTGGGCGTGGCGATTTCGAACGTCGGCATCATTCCACCCGCTGGATTGTGACGCCCGGTGCAACCTGCTTCGGCTTGTCGCCAAGCTTCAACGGCTCATAGCGATCCGGCTCCATGACAATGCGTGAAGGGTCCAAGCCCCACTCCTGCGCAACGCCGGAATAGCGCTGGTTGGTGCGCTCCAGATTTCCCACGGCCTCGCCGTAGAGCTTGTCCGCCGCGTCGATGAACTGCATGCGCAGCTCGGGCGTCAGGCGCTCGCCGGTGAGCATCTGGTTGTAGAGGTTGATGATCTGCTGCCCGACACCGCCAGCATTCGCGGCAGTGGCGAACTCGCCCTCTCGGACCACGGAGCCGGGGTCCAGCATCTTCATGTAGTTGAAGATCAGGCCGATATCGCCGGGGCCGCTATCCGTCTGTGCCGCCGCCCGAATGCGCTGGTAGGAATCGCGGACCTTCGTGTAGTTCTTGACGTTGTCCTGCCCCTCGTAGTCCTTGCGCGTGTCGCGCTCGCGGCCGAACGTCGGGTCTTGATCCCGGATGCCCTTGGTCTGCCAGTCGGTGAAGGAGCCATTGAACATACCGTTTTGTACGGCATACTGGTATTCCTTGATGTCGTCGGTCGCGGTGGATTTCGGCTGCGCAAACGCCTGATTGAACGCCTCATTGACCGGCATGCCTGCCGCGACGGCTTCCGCCAGATCGGGGCGCGACTTGGTCAGCCATTCGATGGTGCTGTTCTTCGTGCGTTGCGCCTCGTCCTGCTTCTTGCGCTGCTCCTGAAGCACGCGGTCGGACTCGCGGCCATACATCGCGCCCTGAGCGAAGCCACGAGCCGCTCCCCGAGGCCCGTCCTGCCCCACCATGCCGAAGAAGGCGTTGCTCAGCGTGTCGCGGTTGCGGTCGAAGCCCTGATAGAAACGGTTCTGTCCCACCTCCGGCATGAACATGGACAGGAGGCCACCGGACTGCGGAGTTGACATGGTAGCGGCCGGGGTCTGAGGCCCAAGAAGCCCCTGCCCCGCGCCCATCATGTACGGATGAAGGATGCCGGCCATATCCGTCTCCTACAGGAACGCCGAGAGAAGCCCGAGGCCGATGCCCATGCCGTCGCGCCAGTTGAACGGCTGTTCGGGCTGCGGAGCCCCGGCGTTCGTGCCTAGCAGGCCCTGATAGTTCGCCAGGTGGTTCAGATACGGATCGAACGCCGCCGCGCCCTGCCTGTCCGCATCGATTGCCGACTGCTGCGCAACGTTGATGCGCTGAGGCGTGAGCGTCTGTTCGTAGAGGCTGGCAAGTCCGCCCGCTGCCGCCCCGGCATTGGCCTGCCCTGTCTGCGCCATGTTGAAGATGCCGGTGTTCGCACCGTAGATGCCCTGAAGCGCGTTCGCGACGTTGCCCTGTCCCGTCTGCCCCATGTTGAAGATGCCGCTCGCCGCCGCAGCCTTGCGGGCGAGATCGGCCTCATAGTTTCGGTAGTCCAGCCCGGCCACCGCGTCCGTGATGCCTCGCCCGAGATCGGAGACGTGGCTACCTGCTCCAAATCTGCCAGACGCCCCAAACTGCTGATTGACCGCGGTGCGCGCATCATCCATCGCGTTCGCACGAAGCGTCTCGTAGCCCGGCGCCGTGCCCGATCCGTCCATTACGGTCTTGAAATAATCAATTGCGCCGCGCTGATCGCCCGTCAGCCCGCCTTGCGCGACGATCCCGTGATAGAGGCTAGACACATTGCCGAGCTGCCCGGCGGCGTCCCGCTGCGCTGCGGTGAGGCCGTTGTCCCCCAGCACGCCCTTATAGTAATTGCCGGCGCGGCCGATCAAATCCTGCCCACTGGACGCCTGCCGTAACAGGCCTTCCATTGCATTCGTGGTGCCTGGCCCCATCCCGACGTAGGAGGTCTGCGTCGGGCCCTTGAGGTAGTTCGCCGCGATGTCCCCGCGCATGGCCGAGTTCAGGCCCTCTGCGGAGATAGGATCGACATTGAGCGAACCGGACTGCCACGAGGGCGTGGTGTTGCTCGTCTTGCCGTCGTCGCCCTTGGCCATCAGCCGGCCCTCTCGATGGGATAGTAGCGATTGAGGAGGTGCAGCGTCGCGTCGACCCGCTGGGCAAGCCAGCCATCGGGGATAGGGAACTGCTCATCAAGAAGCTTCGCCACCGCATTCAAAGGCGCTGCGCTGGACAGGCGCTCGTCGTCGCGCAATTCCGGCTTGCGCTCGAAAATCGCGTCTTCGATCAGCCGCATTGTCGGTGTCATGTCAGCACCTTCCTGAGCGACACGCCTTCGCCACCATCGGGTTCCCAGCCTTTGAGAACCCGATGCCAGTTGCGTCCGCCGCCCTGCATTTCCACGCAGCCGAGCCGCCGGGCCTCGCTCTCGAAGGCCTGCTCGATTTCCCGCATTGTGCGAAGTCGTTCCCGCGGCCCGCCGTCGAGCCGCCCCGCCGCATAGGTGATGAACAGCACCCGTCCGTGCGGCTTGTCGGACACCTGATAAACGACGACGCCGGACCCGCCTTCAACGAGCCGCAGCGCCCTCATGATGCCCTTGTCGAGCCGTTCGCGGATTTCGTCTTCCGTCAGCGTCCAGAGCGCGAAGGCCGGCGCCAATAGCTCCCGCAGCCCTTCCCATGCGCCGGGAATGGCCATGTCCACCTCAACGAACCGCACGTCAGGCCTTGTTGGAGGTCGTCAGATCGAGATAGGACACGTGAACCGTGAGCCCCGAGGCCGAAGTCACCCGCAACACGTCGCTGGGCTTCATGCGGATGAACGACGGGATGGCGACATTCTCAGCCGTGTTGTCCGACAGGCTGGCGTTGTCACGGATCGGAAACGCAGTCGAGCCGTCATAAAGGTCCACAATCGGCGTCAGCGCGCCGCCGCTGGCGTTCACCAGCAATATGCCCACGATGACGAGTTTCTTGTCACCCGCGCTCAGGATCGTCGTTGCGCTCGTGCCCGAAAGGGTCTTCCGCTCGGTGTTGGGTATGCCGTAGGGAAGCCCAAACACGCTCATCGCCCGAACCTGTTCGTGTGATCGAGGCCCTTCGTGTAGGTCCAGCTATCTCCGGCGGCCCGTGCAAGCCGATACTGCACCACCCGGCCCCGCGCCCTTACCGGGAATGTACCGCTGGCCGTGAGCGCCACGGCATCCTTCCACGTCACTGCATCCTGCAATCTGTCGGCCACGCCGATCTGCAAGGTTGCATCCGAGCCGTCCCCCATAAGGGCGATGCGGTCAAACATTCGGGACGAGCCGAGGTCGGCCTGTGCCGTTTCCATCGTCGCCGCCATGGGCGTTCCGGAGAACGTCGCGAACTTGAAGCTCACATCCATTCCGCCGAAAAGCGGTTCGCCACCAGCCAGCGATCTGTCATCCCACGGAACATCTGCCGTCGTGTCCCAGGACAGATCGGGCATCGTGTCCCACGTGTACCCAGGCAGCGCCGTCGTGAAGAGCGCGGAGGTGTCGACCGTGAGCGTCACCCACTTCTGAAGGTCGACGTGATAGCCAAGCATCTTGGAGAACACGTCGTCACTATCTCCGCTCACGGGATAGCGCCACCAGACCATGCGGCGGAACCTGTCGTATGAACCCTCCACCTTCACGAGGTCAGCGGCGGAGACATCGCCAAGGAACCACTCGGATATACCTTGTGCCGTCCCGATTGGTGCAACGCCTCCGCCAGATGCGAAGTTGAAGCCATTGGTATCCAGGAAGCAGGCGCCGCCCGGAACGGCTACCACTGATTTCGCAGCAACCGCCCCGACGTTCTTCGCCAGTTGGGTTAGTGTGTAGAAGACCGACGACCCGGTGAGGGTAGCGAGCCGAATAGCCTCACGCTGGAAAACCAGCATCTGCGCCTGGGAGATGGGGACGCCCTTGATGAGCGCGCCGCCGTCCTCGAAAGGCTGGCTGTCCGCGAGTCCCGTTCCGTTGGTCCATTGGGTATGGTCGTTGACATCGGAATTGCGCATCAGGCGGTTGTCGCCGTCGCAATCGAAGGCGAAGATGGCGCCGCCGAACTCGGTGATTTCCCGCGCGTCGGGAGCGCCGGGGATCGCCGAAACTGCCCCGCCGGATTCCGCATCGTATGCCCGCATTCCATCGGTGATGTTGGTTCCGATGAGCTTCGTTCCGAAGCGGATGAAACTCTCCTGATCGCCTGAAGGAACCGTGTGGCCCGACGCAATCGAGGTCAGCGTCCCGTCAGCATTCACCAGATACCAGTTGCTCGCCGTGGCGATGTAGCGGGCATAGGTGCCATCGGATAACGGCGCAGAGAGATGCCCTTTCGGCGCACTCGGCAACGCATCGGAAGATCCTAGCGTCACGAGCTGCGCCATTGGCACGTAAGAGCCGTCAGCCCTTGGGATCACGCCGTCAATGACCGGGGACCGGCCGGCTGTCACAGCAGCAAGGCCGGGCGCGAAGTCGCCGAAGGGGATCATCGCGAGCAACGGCGGCCGATTGCGGCCAGTGAGGGGTCGACGCGAAGCACGCCGCGCTTGGCCGCAGCGATCTGATGGCAGACCTCCGGGATGCCTTCGTCCAGCAACGTCTTCCACGCCGCGCCCATCGGCAGGTCTTGCCGGTAGCCGGCGCCCCACATCATCGATGCGGCGAGATAGATGTCGTGATGGTTGTCGAGCAGCCAGTTTGTCGTCGCGGCGTCCGACAGTGCGAACTTCTGGCGATACCGGAAGCGGAACGAATAAGCCTGGTCGACGGGGCGATTGAAAACGAGATTGGAGCCGTTGAAGCTGGCCATTTCGGGAAGGCCAGTGTCGTCCAGATAGGCGAACGTTCCCTCAGCCTGTAGCTGGAGCGGCGTTTCGTCTCCGCTCGTTTCCACAACCCAAAGCGCGATGGGCCGCTCCATACTGAGCGCAGAGATGTCGATCGTGCGACTGTCGACCACGCCGGTCAGCGTCGCATTCGTCTCGACTGCACCGATCTCACGGTTCAGCCGGCGCTCCGCAAGGGCGATGAACTCCTTGACCTGTCCTGCCGCATCGCTGCGTTCCGACCAGTTGTTGATGGCGGTCTGGAGTTCGCTATACGTCGTGATGGCCATCGCGTGCTCTCAGCCATTCAAGAGGATCGCCGGAGAAGGCGCGCATGCCGTCGTGGTGGCGAAGCTGGATGGATGGATCCAGCCAGACAACGCCGCCCGACTTGCGATAGAGCCGGCAGAACCCGTAGTCCTCGCCGTAGTAGCAGCCGCGATGCCAGCCCATCGGGAAGTAGTCGCGTGTCGGCGTACCGTCCGTGCCTGCGTAAGCCTTCGGGTTCATCCGGCCAAAGGCGCGTCGGCTGATCTTGATGAAGCCGCCCGGAAGGCCAGATACAGTGTAGAACTTACCAACGCGCTCAGCCTTGCCGTGCACATGAAAACGCACTTCATCGTCGGTCTTGGTGCGATAGGTTGCACCTACAACGTCCTTGCGCGTCTCAGCGAGTTTGAGCAGCGCGCCGGCCGGCCACGAGATATCGGCATCCACGAATACGAGCGCATCCGCGCCCTTCGTGGCCAGAAACCGCTTCGCCAGCCGGTTGCGGGCGTCACCGATCAGCGAACAGCCGACTTCCCACTCAACAAGCAGGTGGACGCCCCGTTCGCGAGCAAGGAACTGCTCGGCAAGCAGGGCGTCCACGGTCGCGTAGTGCGGCTTCCCGTCGATGACGGGAACGCCGATGACGACGACACTCACGACAGGCTGATGATGCCCTTCGCCACGAGCAGATCGCGCAGCTCGCAGAACGCCGGGAAGATCGCGGCGGTCGTGGTATGGTTGGTCAGGATCGTCGCCGACGTGGTTGCTACCGCCTTCGCCGACGGGGATGCGCCGTGGAAGCCGACCTTGTCGGTAGCCGACTGGCCCAGCGACGCACCATCCGCGCCGCCATCGGAAAGTTGCTTAACACCCATCTGAGTGTCCTTTCATAGTGATGATCAGGGGGAGAGAGGGGCCGTAGCCCCTCCCGTTACGACGTGGGGGCGCTCAGCCGGGTGGCAAGGCGCGGGTCGATGGCCTTGACGCCGTAGAGCACGTCGAGACGCCACGCGCTTTCGTCGTTGACCCCATCGTAGACCGGGATCACGCGCACGCTGGTGCCCTTGTAGGTGCGGCGTGCCACGTCGACTGCGCCCGGAGGCGATACGAGCGGGACCGAAACCAGAGCGAAGGCGTTCTTGTGGAACACCATGTTCTGGCGGTAGCTGGACCCACCAGTGCCGACCTTGGTGATGGCCTTGCCATCGGTCGGGGCCGCGCTGACGTTCTTGAACGCACCCGTGGGGATGATCGGCGGGGAAATTTTGATCGCCGTATCACCGGAAGCAGTCACCGTGTCCTCCATGACGACGAACTGCTTCTTGAAGCCGAGCGTTGCCTTGGTGACCGGGTTGACGGCGTAGACGTCCGCGATTTCGAGGATGTCGCCGGCTTTCAGCGTCGATGCATCCCAGGTATCGGTGGACAGGTACATGTAGCCCGTGTCTTTGGTGGCTTCGTAGGTCGTGGACAACACGCCCTGCCCGGCCGGTGCATCGGTCACCGCCGAGGCCGTCGAGGCGGAACCGACCGTGTGCGTTGCGACGTTCTGGCTCATGTAGGTATCGACGCCGCCGATCTCCCCGAGCCGACCCTTGCGGTAGGCTTCACCGGCCGCGCTCTGGATGTAGAGCGAGGTCTGCGAGCCCAGCATGCCAGCCTCGTCCGCCGGCGACAGAACGGCCGTCAGGCCATCGGTCGGGACAGCGTACTCCATCAGGCGTTCCTTGCCCTTGTAGAAGTCGGCGAAACTGTCGATCACACCGCCAGGCGATCCGACCCAATTGGGAACGGTGGCGTAGAGGGCGTGCAGATCCTGATCGATGGTGTTCGCGAGCTGTACCATCGCCGGCTTGATCACCCGCTCGGACAGGTCGCTGATCTTCAGCGTCAAGTCCTGCGAGGTGAACTTGAAGTCGACGCCACGGCGCTGGTTGACCGTGATTGTCGTCTTGCCTTCCACCACGTCCTGAACGGCCATGGTAGCGTTGTTGCGGACGGTGAAGTCGGTGGGCTTGCGGATCGAGATGGTTTCACCCACCTCGTAGCCGTTGACCTTCTTGTCGAACTCGTTCTCGTAGCCGCGAAACACCTTCTTCGCCATGACGAGTTCGTTGTCGAGGATCATCACCGCTTCCTTGGCGATGATGTCCGCTGTGAGCGTGGTATTGCTCATTTCATGCTCCATCGGGCGGCCTTGGCCGCGCTGGGACTGGACGTCATCCGACGTTCAATCGGGTTGTTGAGGTCTGACGGATCAGAGGCCCTGCTTGCGGCGGGCCGCGACGTATTCATCCATGTCCATTTCGGCGTAGGACTTGCGCGCTCCAGGGCTGGCCTTGGAGGCGATGCGTGCGGTCGGCTGCGGGTTTGCGGTGGGCTGTCTTGCCGCCGCCGGCTTCCTGTCTATGGTCTGCTGACCAATCCAGGCGCGATGCAGGATCTTGTAGAAGACCGGCGAGAGGTTGGTTCGGATGAACTCCTCGGGGATCTCCATGTCCTGCGCGAATTTGAGCAGCTTGGCGTCCGTCTCCGGCGACCAGCCCTCAATCTTCTGCATCGCAAACTGCCGGGTTTCCTCAACGCGCTTGGCAAATTCCTGCTGCGCTTCCTGAGCCCTGGTCGTCTGCTGCTGCTGGATTTCGCCCTCCAGTTGGGCCTTCGTCTGGCCGATATGCTGCTTGTATTGCCACGCCTCGTCGGCCCCGATGGGGTCACTCTGGCGGGCCTGCTGGTATTCGGCCCAGCCGAACCCCTTTAGCCGCTCGATCTCTTGGTTGACTTGATGCAACTGAGCGCGGGCCGTGAGTTCGGCTTCGTTCGCCTCCGCTCTCGCGGTGGCCTTGGCCTCCAGCTCGCGAACCTGCTTGCTGAAGGTCTGTGTCTTCTCGGTGAAGGCCTTCTGGAGCCCGCGAACGTCCTCCGCGAGCTTCTTCGGCACCTTGTATTTCCCGAAGGCGAAGTCGAGTTCGTCAAGGTCTTCACCCTGCGCATCGCCTTCCGCCTCCTGACCTTCGGTGTCATCCTGTTCGGCTTCCTGAGTGCCTTCGGCTTGCTCAAGGACGCGTTCAGTCTCGCCGCCTTCACCGATTGCAGGCACAGCCTGTTCGGTGCCGGCAGCAGCTTCCTGCTGGCCAGTCATGTGGTGGTGTCACTCCTTCGGGGTTTAGGTGCGGCCTTCGCCGCGTTGCCCCTCGTTCTGAGGGGTATTCCGCATCGCAACGCCCATACGCGCGGTGCTCGCCTGTTCGGCGCTGACGCCGACCTTCATGCGATCCGTTATGGCGTTGAACTGGTCGGTCTGCTCGTCGGCCATGTTGGCGCGGCGATCTTCCTCAAGCTTCGCGCCCTCAATCGAGGCCTTGGTCTTGAGTGCGGCGTTCTCCTGCTCAAGCTGGCCGATGCGCTGCTGGAATTCCTGCGCAATCTTCATCGCCTCATCACGCGGGATCATGTCCGGCGTCGGGGCCAGCGCCTCAAGCTCCTTGGCGATCTCGTCTGCGCCGGGCCAATCGAGGTTCTTCGCCAGATGCTTGCCCAGGATTGGCGCGGACGCCGGCAGGGCGCGGATCATCTCCGTCATCTGGAATGCCGCTTCCTCACGACGCGTGGTGAAGCTGGGGCCAGTCGTGACCGTCAGGTCGTATTTGCCCGCCTGCAAGTCGTGCATGGCCATGACCGGTGCAAGCACTCCGTCCGGCCCCTGCTGCATGACCGGCTGGCCCGTCTTAGGGTCAACCTTCGGGTATTCCTGCTTGAGCGGAACCGGGCGCTCGCTGCCATCCTCGCCGATGACGCGCACCACCCGCGCCACGTTGTAGACGTGCGGCAACAGGTCGAGGATCACGCGCCCTGTGTGGCGAATGGCCCGCGCCATGTTGTCCATGAAATGGAAGGTCGAGATGTCGCCTTCGCGCTGGCGGGCCATGATCGCCCGGCCGCTGGTTTCATTCGAGCGCGCCCCGAGAGACGCATCATGAAGGCCCATGATCGCCTTCATGTCGTCGGACGCCAGCATTGCCTCGTTCAGCGCACCCGCTGCCGGGCCGACATCAAGAGGCTGGCGCTGGGGCGGCGAATCCGCGTTCTTGGCATACTCGACAAACGGCCATGACCGCGTGTTGATGGTGGCCCACTTTTCCGAGTCCGCGTCGAAGGCCCCTTCAGGCCCGATGAACGGAACGCGCGGGGCAAGAGCGACAAGCTCCGTCGATGTCGTGCGCCAGTAGTTGAACATGCGCTGCGCATCGACCGCGTCATGTACGAGCGAGCGCAGGTAGCGCTTGCCGTTGACGACGATCTCGTCACCGTAGACGGGGATGATCGGGATGAACCGACCCGGCCATTCGTTGGTTTCGAGGATTTCCAGCCCGGTCATGATGCGCTGAACGACCTTGTAGGTCTTGGTCTTGCGCGCCAGCGGCTTGCCGTCAGGACCGGCCTTGAGCGTCATCAGCCCGGTTTCGAGCGCGAGCTGGATATCCTCGTCAGTCTCGATCTGCTCCTTGCTGATCACCCGGCCGTCGTCGGTCTGGTAGATGACGCGGTCTACTTCCTCGCGCGTCCACCATTCGGCAATGACAATGCCGTTGTCGTGCCAGTCTTCCGCTTCCTCCCACGGCTCGGTATCGTCCCAATGGCGTTTGTCTGCCTTGGGATACTTCGCCTTGAACTGCTCCGCGCTCATCACTTCGGTGATGAAGGCATCATTCCAACCGGACGAGTCGGCCGTCGTGGCGTTCGGGTCTTCGTAGACGGACAGCGGGTTAGATATGCGCTCGATCTTGATGTCGAGTTCGAAGCTGTCGTCATGCGAATAGTCGAGCGAAACACGCCAGTAGCCAAAGCCGCCCGTGACCGCGCACTCGACCCCGGTATCGTAGGCGATATCCGCATCGGACGTGTATTCGACGTTGCGGATCAGACCGTTGATGACCTGTGCCGTCTCCACGTCAGCGCCACTGTCGGCAGGGTGCACCTTGATCGACGGCTTGTTCTGCCGCGCATCGTTGACAACCTGGCGGATGAACGCCGGCAGCCGGTTGATCGTCAGGCAGGGGCGGCCTTCGCTTTCCCTCTGGCTGGCGACATCCTCGGGCCATTGCTCGCCAAGTCGGGCGAACTTGATGTCGTCTATTGCCGTGCGGCGGTTGTGGTCGCTGGCGTCCTTGCATCGGGCGAATACGTCTCGGGCGCGCTTGAGAAGCGCATCCTTGTCACGATCATCGGCCATACAAAGTCACCGACAGAATGCCACCGTCATGATCGACGCGCTGTAGCGGCTCAACGCCCGGATGGTCGCGAACCCATTTGCGGTGCAGTTGGTAAAGGGCGATTGCCACGACCTTCATCTGCTCGTGGCCGGGATCGGTGTTGACCTTTATGTCAACGCCCATCGCCTTACCCGTATCGTTCGACTGATTTTCGGACATATGGCAAAGCTTCCTCTCGCGAGCGAGGCCACCCGGCCGCATCGAAATGCGCCGACAGCTTCCGCGTGAGCTTCCTGTAGAGGCCGGCGCGCTCCGCTCGGTTGCGCGTGTCCGTGCCTATGACCTTGGCGAATTCGAGCGCGTAAAGCTCACGCAGGGCGTCGGTGCGCTCATCTGGTGTCAGCCCATCCATGAGCCCACTCCGGATGCCTCGGCCTTTTTCTTCGCCCGCGGCGCCTCGTAGGCCACGCACATCAGCCCGAATGCGTCGGCGCCGTGCGATGACCAATCGTGCTCGGGACCGAGACCAATGTTGCGCGCCTCATCCTTCTTTTCGTGGTACCAGCCGAGGGCAGCCCGCCCAGGCTCCGTCGTCGCCTCATTGAACCAGATGTTTGGAAACAGTCGGCGAGCGGCCTCAACACGCATCATCGCCGCGCCGCGTCCTTGGTTGGGCACCACGACAACCTCGAACCCTGCCTGTCTCAACGCTCCTTCATAGGAAGCGTCGTAGATCTTCTCCGAATGAGCCCCATCATGCGGCAGGACGCAGAGCGCGCTTCCGTACTTGTTGGAACGCAGCCAGTGAATGTGCGTCTCTAAAGGCTGGCCGGACGCCTCGTAGTAGTCCAGAACGCGAATCTGCACGCCGACGAACTGGCAAATCCAAATCGCCGTGGCGTCCGCCTTGGCCCCGGTTCCGCCGATGTCCCATACAGCGCGGATCGTCATCAGCGGGTCGCGCGCCACAGGGCCAATGCGCCCGCCAGCCTTCGCCTCCGCAAGGTGCCTCGCGTAATACGCGCCGCTTAGGACGGAGGCGTAACCGCCTTCCCAGATGTGGTTGTATTGATCCGGCGTCGTGCGGATGCAGTCCTGCCGTTCGGTTTCGAGCACCGACGGAAACCATGGGTTGTCCGACCAGTTTGCAGGCACGACGACAGCGCCGGTAGGTTTTTCGGGGCCGCGAAGCATCTCATCGACAGGATCGGCCTTGCGACGTGGGTTCCACGAGAACCACAGCTCCGATCCTTCCTCGCGGATCGTCGGGCGGAGAAGAGAGAGCGACCGCGCCGAAAGCGTCTGCGCTTCCTCGATCCACGCGATGTGGAAACCTTCAAGAGACTTGATCGATTCCGCGGTGTGGTCCTGCATGCCCTGAAAGATGATGACGCCTCCGCCCGGGGTGACGATCTGCTCTTTCTGGACCTCGAATGCCTTGCCGACGCCGAGAGCCTGTATCTTGTCCTCTATGAGTCGCTTGGCCGACTCCTTAAGGGTTTTCTGGACCTCGCGGATACAGACCGCACGAAGGCCGGGCCTTAGTAGAGCCTGCTCGACCAGCGCTTCCGCGAAGAAATGCGACTTGCCAGAGCCGCGACCGCCATACGCGCCCTTGTAGCGAGCCGGTTGAAGTAGCGGTTCGAAGACGGGCGCGGTCTCAATCTGGAGAACGGACAATGACGCGCCTGATTTCGGTGATCGTGCGGATCGGGTCTTCCTCGTCGTCCCCGACCAGCGCCTGAGGCACTTTGCCGTCCAGTCTGTCGGCTATTTCCTTGATGGCCTGCACGTCGCCGGACATGCCTTTGGCGACAAGCGCTTCAGCCACCTTACGGAGATTGGTCCCGCCCTCAACTGCTGCTTCGTTAATCGCGATGCGCAGCATGTTGGCGAAGGACTTCTCCTTGGGAGGACGTCCAGCCATTAAATTGACCTACGCTGTTGAAATGGTTGCGCTGGCTACTTCTTCGTGCCGCGCTTGGATTTGCAGGACTTGGGCATCGGAGACCCCATAACGCAAAAGCCCCGCCGTTTCGGGCAGGGCTCAGGCGCACGAAGCGCCAATGGCTGATTGCGTATACCCTTTCGTTTCGCGGGTCAATACGGGTGCGAAACGATATTCACAGGAGCCTGAAATGGTCGGCGGCGACTCTCAGGTCGCTTTCGAGGATGTTTGCCATCTCGCGCGCTGTCGTATGCCTGCCTGCGTCGGATTCCTTGATGGCGATTTCCCGAGGCGTGGTCCCCATGACGCAATAGTCCATGAGACGTGACATAGTCCATCGGTCGTGCCTGTCGAGTGCAGCACGCAGCGCGCGGATCAGATCCAATGCCTCCACCCTGCTCTCCGGCAGTCCCTTCCACCCTGAGCCACCAGCCCTGCGCAAATCGGGCGATGCGCTTGAGCCGACCTCGGCACGCTCCCATAGGCCGGCAAGAGCGATGCCAGCATGATAGAGTGCTGCGTCTGCGTTCTCGCGCCCATAGCGCCATTCGAAGGTTCCAGGGCGACAACGTAGTGAACGCGTCTCGTGACGAATAGCCGTGACGCGAACCCGTGATGTCACGAGAACGGCACCTGCATATCCTTCGCGCATCGCTTCCGCCTTTGCTCTGCGAGCCTTAGCCATTCAGTCCCTCACCTCCCCAATGCCGA
>CAZVTK010000052.1:0-28165 GCA_964629765.1 uncultured Mesorhizobium sp. | reverse complement strand
ATGGGCATCGAGCGCGACGGCACGAAAGGCCCGAACTATGCGCCCGGCATGGCGCTGCTGGGCAAGTATACGCTGATCGGCGAGGGCGTGCGCGGCTCGCTGGCCAAACAGCTCATTGCGAAGTTCGGCCTTTCGGAGGGCCGCGAGCCCCAGAAATTCGGCATCGGCCTGAAGGAGCTGTGGCAGGTGAGGCCGGAGCATCACCGGCCCGGGCTGGTGCAGCACACCTTCGGCTGGCCGCTGGGCATGACCACCGGCGGCGGCTCGTTCCTCTACCATCTGGAGGACAACCTCGTCGCCGTCGGCTTCGTGGTGCACCTCAACTACAAGAATCCATGGCTGTCGCCTTTCGAGGAGTTCCAGCGCTTCAAGACGCATCCGCGCATCCGCGACACCTTCGAGGGCGCCAAGCGCGTCGGCTATGGCGCGCGTGCCATCACCGAGGGCGGATGGCAGTCGGTGCCGAAGCTGGTCTTCCCGGGCGGCGCGCTGATCGGCTGCTCGGCCGGCTTCGTCAACCTGCCGCGCATCAAGGGATCGCACAACGCCGTGCTGTCCGGCATCCTGGCGGCCGAGCATGTGGCCGAGGCGATCGGCGCCGGCCGCGCCGCCGACGAGCTTGCCAGCTACGAGGCCGCATGGCGCGGCTCCGACATCGGCCGCGACCTGAGGAAGGTGCGCAACGTCAAGCCGCTCTGGTCGAAGCTCGGCCTCGTCGGCGTCGCGATCGGCGGCATCGACATGTGGCTCAACACGCTGTTCGGCGTCTCGCCCTTCGGCACGCTCAGGCACGGCAAGACCGACGCGAAATCGCTCGACCCGGCGGCGCGGCACAAGAAGATCGCCTATCCCAAGGCCGACGGCGTGCTGACCTTCGACCGGCTGTCGTCGGTGTTCCTGTCGTCCACCAACCATGAGGAGGACCAGCCCGTCCACCTCCAGGTCAAGGACATGGAGCTCCAGAAGCGCTCCGAGCACGACGTCTATGCCGGCCCGTCGACGCGCTACTGCCCGGCCGGCGTCTACGAATGGGTGGACAAGGACGGCAACGCCGCCGCCGATCCGAATGTCGAGGACGTGCGCTACGTCATCAACGCGCAGAACTGCGTGCACTGCAAGACCTGCGACATCAAGGACCCCAACCAGAACATCAACTGGGTTCCTCCACAGGGCGGGGAAGGCCCGGTCTACGCCAATATGTGAGGGGTGTCAGGCTAGCTCCAGCTTCAGCGTCCGGCCGACCGCATTCGCCGCGCGCTGAAGCGTCTCCAGCGTGACGTTGTTGTCGTCGGGGTTGAGGACGCGGTCGAGCTGGCGCCGGCTCGTCGCCATCCGCTCGGCCATGGCGGTCTTGCTGATGTGCCCCGCCGCCATCGCCTCGCGCAACTGCCAGGCAATGACGCGTTTCACGGCCAGGGCCTCCGATTGCTCGTAGATGCCGTCTTCCTTCAGAAAGCCTTCGAGGGGGAAGCCGCGATGGGGATTGCCGTTCATCGTTTTTTCCTTTCTTCCGCGGCCAGATAGTCACGCCTGCGGTGTCTTGCCAGTTCGATTTCCGCCTCCGGCGTCGTGCGCGTCTTCTTGATGAAGCCGCCGACGAGCACGAGGCTGCTGTCATGGAGGAAGAAGATGATCCGCGCCTCCTTCTTCGTCGGCAGCGAACTACGCACTTCGTAGAGTCCGTTGCCAAGCGGCCGGCAGACCGGCATGCCGATCGGAAAGCCGTACTGGACGGTGCGAAGGTCTGCTCCGATCACTGCGCGCTCGCCTCTGTCCAGACTACGCAGCCAGTCCAGAACGGGCTCGTTGCCGGCGCCGGTCGCGAAGAAGTAGACTTCGAACATACCGGAGTGTGCCAAGTACGGCACAAACTGGCAAGGGCTACAGCCCCGCCGTCATCACGCTCGGCGCTTCCGTCTCCGGCAGCAGCGCGAAGTCGAGGATCACCGGCAGGTGGTCCGAGCCGACATGCGGCCCGCGCCTCATGTCCAGTGTGACGATGCCGCCCTTGACCATCACATGGTCGATCGGCAACCCGATCAGCGGACGCAGGAAGGCCGGCAGGCGCCGGTGGAGCCATGTCGGTCCGCCGCGCGCGGCAAGCTCCAGCCCGCCCAGCGCCATCACCGTCCTGACCCTGTTGCTCCACCACACGCCGTTGAGGTCGCTGCCCATGACGGCGCGCGGGCCGAGCCCGGCGAGCACGGGCGCGAGCGCCGGCATCTGCCGCTTGTCCTCGCGCGGCCACGGCCAGCCGAGATGCAGCGCCGCCACCTCGACGGCGCTGCCGCCGAAATCCACGGTCGCCAGCGCCATCGAGCCGCGGTCGAAGCAGCGCGGCTCGCCGACGAAAGGCCGCTTCGACAGGATCGCCGCGCCGCCGATGCGCGCGCCGCGGCGGCAGACGATCCGGTAGGGATAGGCCGCCTCGGTCGCCGCCAGCCGCTCGATCCAGTCGGGCGAGGCTTCGACCAGCGTCACCACGTCGGGCCGCTCGGCGCCGAGCAGCGAGAGCACGCCCGCGCGGTCGTCGTTGTCGTAGCGCAGGTTGAGGTGCAGCAGCCTGTAGCGGGCGAAGTCGCCCGCGCTCGCAGCGGCCGGCGCGACGGGGCCGCCGAGCGGCGTGCCGAGCGTCGCGACCGCTACCGCCCCGGCAAAGACGATCGAGAGCACGCCGACGCGCCGCTCGCGCCCGCGCGCGGCAAGGGCGAGCGCCAGCCCCGGCACGCACAGCGCCGCCGCCAGATGGATGCGGAAATGCGACAGCGAATCGAAGGCCGGATGCGTGGCGCCGAAGAAGCCGAGCACGATGGCGAGCGACAGCCCGGCGACGCAAAGCATCGCCAGCGCGACCACGATGATCCTCACCATTGCGCCCTTCATGCGCTGCTCCCTGTCCGGGAAATCAGGCTACTGGAAGGCGGTTTCCGAAAAGCTTCTGAGCTTGCGCGAATGCAGCCGCTCGGGCGGCATCTGCGCCAGCTTCTCGACGGCCAGCATGCCGATCTTGAGGTGCTGGAGCACCTGCCGCTTGTAGAACTCCGTCGCCATGCCCGGCAGCTTCAGCTCGCCATGCAGCGGCTTGTCCGACACGCACAGCAGCGTGCCGTAGGGCACGCGGAAGCGGAAGCCGTTGGCCGCGATGGTGGCCGATTCCATGTCCAGCGCGATGGCGCGGCTCTGCGACAGGCGCTGCACCGGCCCCTTCTGGTCGCGCAGCTCCCAGTTGCGGTTGTCGATGGTCGCCACCGTGCCGGTACGCATGATGCGCTTGAGGTCGTAGCCGGAAAGGCCGGTCACCTCGGCCACCGCCTCCTGCAACGCGACCTGGATCTCGGCCAGCGCCGGCACCGGCACCCAGACCGGCAGGTCGTCGTCCAGGACGTGGTCCTCGCGCACATAGGCATGTGCCAGCACGTAGTCGCCCAGCGCCTGGCTGTTGCGCAGGCCGGCGCAGTGGCCGAGCATGAGCCACGCGTGCGGGCGCAGCACCGCGATATGGTCGGTGATGGTCTTGGCGTTGGACGGGCCGACGCCGATATTGACCATGGTGATGCCGCCATGGCCCTTGCCGACGAGATGATAGGCCGGCATCTGCGGCAGCCGCACGGGCACGCCGCCGTCCGCCGGCCCGGCGGCGCCGGCCGGCGTCACCAGATTGCCCGGCTCGACGAACGCCTCGTAGCCCTCGCCGCCCTTGGCCATCAGCTCGCGCGCATGGACCACGAACTCGTCGATGTAGAACTGGTAGTTGGTGAACAGCACGAAATTCTGGAAGTGGCGCGGGCTGGTCGCCGTGTAGTGCGCCAGCCGGTGCAGCGAATAGTCGATGCGCTGCGCCGTGAAGGGCGCCAGCGGCTGCGGCTCGCCCGGATTGGGCTCGAAGATGCCGTTGGCGATGCGGTCGTCGGTGGAGCCGAGATCCGGCACGTCGAACAGGTCGCGCAGCGGCCGCTCAATGCGCTCGGCCACCGCCGCGTCGACATAGGTGCCTTCGAGGAAGGCGAAATGGACCGGGATCGGCGTCTCGCTCTCGCCCACCATCACCGGCACGCCGTGGTTGCGCATGATCAGCCGCAACTGCTCGGTCAGGTAGCTCTCGAAGAGATCGGGACGGGTGATCGTGGTCGAATAGTAGCCCGGCGAGGCCACATGGCCGTAGGCGAGGCGGGAGTCGACCTGCGTGTAGGACGCGATCTGGATGCCGATCTCGGGATAGAAGGCGCGATAGCGCTTGTGCTCCTGCACGCCGGTTCCGAGCGCGTTGAAGGAGTCGCGCAGGAACGCGGTGTTGCGCTCGTAGAGCGCCATCAGCGCGGCCACCGCCTCCCGCGCATCGGTAAAACTCTTGCGCGCATAGGGCTCAGGGTAGGCGATGGATTCGATGGGTGTTGGGTAGATTCGCTTTTCCATGGCCGAATATAGAGAAACGCCGACGACGTTGCGAGAGGCCGGGCGAGAGACCGTACGAGAGGCGGCGCTGGATGCGGCTTTTCCGTCCGCTTGTCGAGCGGATTCGCGGGCAGTCAGTTCCGCTGCACCGCAATAGCCAGCACCAGGCCGGCGCCCGACGAGAAGCTCTGCGCCTGCCCGATGAAGCGGTCGCCGCCGCGCGTCTGGCCGATGGCCGCGGCGGGCGCCGCCAGGACGGCGACAAGGAAGATGAAACGCAACACGACACGCACGACGCGGCACCCGGCCCGGATTTTCTAGCGGAAGGCCGCGCAGGCATCGGCCGGCGCGCAGGACAGCGACTGCCAGGGGCGCGGCGCGCGGCCGGCCTCGGCCACGATGCCGGCCAGCAGCGTGCCGGCGAGCGCGCTCGCAAGGCAGATGAGCGTGAAGCGGCGTGCGATCATGGCGGTCCCCTCGTTCGATCGTGGGGACAGTGTCGCAGCCAACGGCTGAACTCGCCCTGAGGGGGCCGTTCAGCCGCGGTTCAAGGAGGTTAACGCGTCTTTACCGTTGTGCTTCAGTTGCGGGCGACCACGCGCTGGTGCCGTATCAGGCGCTCGGTCTTGCACAGGATGAACAGCACGCAGCCGCTGACGGCGAGCACGTCGCCCTCCATCCACGCCTGCCCGCGATAGCGCTTGCCGTCCTTGACCTTGATGACCTGCCCGCGATAGCGGCCGCCGGTGCCTTCCACGCAGCCGATGCTGCGGCCGCGAAACTCGCCGCTGATGACGGTGCCGCAGAATTTGCCTGCGCGCTCGGTGGACTCGATCAGGATGCCGTTGGGCAGCTTCCATACGCCGAGGATCGGCTCGGAGGCGCGCGCCTCGAAGGCCGGGCCGGCGATGGCGACCGCCAATCCCAGCGCAGGCCCCAGCACCGATCTCAGGAGAAGCTTTCGCAACATCGACGCCGCACCCGCTAGTTGAACAGCCGTTCACGAGGGCCGATCTTGGCGTGCGCAGGCGCGAATTGCAACGCGCCATCCGCCGGGACGCCGCGTTGCACGCAATATTGAAGCGCCGGGGTTGAAGCGCCGGGGTTGAAGCGCCGGGTTGAAGCCCGCCGGACGCCGCGCCTACTGCCGGACCAGATCCTCGGTCTTGCAGATCAGCCCGCCCAGCACGCAGCCGGCCAGCGCCAGTCTGTTGCCCGTCACCGTCGCCTTGCCCTTGTAGGTCTTGCCCTCGTCGAGCTTGTTCACGCTGCCCTTGTAGTCGGCGCCCTTGCCCTCCATGCAGCCGATCGACTTGCCCTTGTATTCGCCGGTCAGCACGGTGCCGCAGAACTTGCCGGACGAGCCGGCATAGCGGATCAGCGTGCCGTTGGGCCGCTTCCAGGTGCCTTCGATCGGCTCGGCCGCGATCGCGCTGCCCGCCAACATCATGCCGGCGCCGAGCGCCAGCGCCACAATGCGCATCATGCTTATCCTCCCGTCGCGCGCCGCCCGCCGCGGGCGGCCGATCTCTTACGCGAACGTAAGGGTAAACCACCCGCGATGAAGGCGAAAGCGGGGCGACGGCGCCGTCCGCAATCATATTTTGTGTCGGCCCGCTCCATGTCCGCGCGCTGCCGCGGGGCTTCGTAAACGTCTCCGGCCTGCGGACTTGGTCAACGTTCCGTTGCCGCGGCAGGGGCGCATTTTAGCGTTTCACGGCGCCGAATCCCGGATTCCCAAGGACTCCGATGCTTAACGAATTCAGCGGTTTACGAAAAATTCGAGCTTTGTTTTCCGCCAGTTAAGCACGCTTTTTCACGAGCCGTTGAAGGCCGCCGGTCCAGTCTCGCTTTGTCACACGAACGGGGCGGCAAGACCGAAAAAGGCGCCGCTCCCCGGAGAGAAACAGGGGACTGATCATGGCACGTTTTGAAATGCTCGAGGCCGGGATGGGCGCCGGCGCGCAGGCCGATATCCTTTTCGAGCTGGGGTTGATGTACGCCTCGGGCCGCGATTGCGAGGCCGATCCCGTCGCCGCCCACAAATGGCTGAACATCGCCGCGATCAAGGGTTCAGAGCGCGCCGCCTCGCTGCGCAGCGAGCTTGCCGCCACGATGAGCAAGTCGGAGATCGCCCAGGCCCTGCGCGCCGCCCGCGAGTGGATGACGACCCATTGAGGCCGGCGGCAAGGTCCGCGTCGGGGTGCTGACGGCGGAAGGCTGCGAGGGCGGGCTCAGGGAGCAATCCTCGCGAGGGGAAGGCGGACGACCGGCCGCATAAGGCCGGCGACGCGCGGCCCGTCCTCGCAGCCTTCCGCGACGTTCAGCTCATGCCGCTCAACTCATGCCCATGTAGCGACCCGGGCGGTGGTTGACGGTGATGATCAGATTGATCACCACCGCGCCGACCACCGAAAGCGCGACCTTGCGCCAGTCCAGCACGGCGAAGGCCGCGACGAGGATGGCGAGGTCGATGCCGAGCAGCACCAGCCCGGCGCGCAGGCCGAAGCGTTCCTGAAGGAAGACGGCGAGAATGTTGAATCCGCCCAGCCCGGCGCGGTGGCGAAAGAAGATCAGCAGGCCGACGCCGATCACCGCGCCGCCCGCCACGGCCGCATAGAGGGGGTGGAGGACGCGAAAATCCACCCAGCCCGGCACGAAGCGCGACAGGACCGACACCAGCGCGACCGCGAGGAAGGTACGCAGCGTGAAGCTCCAGCCCATGCGCCACGCGGCCAGCGCGTAGAAGGGCAGGTTGACCGTGAAGAAGATGGCGCCGAACGGCCAGCCGGTGGCGTATTGCCCGAGCAGGCCGATGCCGGCCGTGCCGCCGGTCAGCAGCTCCGCATCGGCATAGATGGCGACGCCCAGCGTCACCAGCACCGCGCCGCTGGCAAAGGCGAACGCATCCTCGAACAGGCTGTGCCGCCCGACTTCCCCTTCAAGGACCATGCGCCGCTCCGCGATTGCGGCGCACTATCGCCGGCCCGCCGCCGGCCGGCAATGCGGCAGGTTTGCCCAGCCGGTTGAGGGGCGGTCGGACGAGGCTCAGCCCTTTTCGCGCAGCAGGCGGCCCTTTTCGCGTTCCCAGTCGCGCGCCTTCTCGCTCTGGCGCTTGTCGCCGAGGGTCTTGCCGCGAGCCAGTGCCAGCAGCAGCTTGGCGCGGCCGCGGTCGTTGAAATAGATCTTGAGCGGCACCATGGTCATGCCCTGCCGGTCGACGGCCTGGCTGAGCTTGGCCATCTCCTTCTTCTTCAGGAGCAGCTTGCGCCGCCGCCGCGGCTCGTGGTTGAAGCGGTTGGCCTGCAGATATTCCGGCAGATAGGAGTTGATCAGCCAGAACTCGCCGCCCTCCACCGAGGCGTAGGATTCGGCGATGTTCGCATGGCCGCCGCGCAGCGACTTCACCTCGGTCCCGGTGAGCTGCAAGCCCACCTCGTAGGTGTCGACCACCTCGTAGTTGAAGCGCGCCTTGCGGTTCTCGGCAGCGATCTTGTTGTTGGGATCGGACTTCTTCTGGTTCATGCGCGCTTACATCGGCGCCTGCCGCTCGATTGGCAAGGGCGCCTCAGTTGACAAGCCCGGCGAACTTCATCGCCTCGTCGATCTTCGCCTGCGTCGACGCCTCGATCGTCACCAGCGGCGAGCGCACGACGTTCTCGACGCGCCCGAGCTTCGACAGGGCGTACTTGGCCCCGCAAAGGCCCGGCTCGATGAAGATCGCCTTGTGCAGCGGCATCAGCCTGTCCTGCAATTCCAGCGCCTTGTCCTTGTCGTTGGCGAGCGTCGCCTCCTGGAACTCGGCGCACAGGCGCGGCGCGACGTTGGACGTCACCGAGATGCAGCCGACGCCGCCATGGGCGTTGAAGCCGAGCGCCGAGGCGTCCTCGCCGGAGAGCTGGACGAAATCCTTGCCGCAGGTCGCCCGCTGCTCCGACACGCGTTCCACCTTGCCGGTGGCGTCCTTGACGCCGACGATGTTGGCAAAGTCGGCGGCGAGCCGGCCCATCGTCTCGGGCGTCATGTCGATCACCGAGCGCGGCGGGATGTTGTAGATGATGATCGGCAGCGTCGTCGCCTTGGCGACGGCGGCGAAATGGGCATAGAGCCCGCGCTGCGTCGGCTTGTTGTAATAGGGCGTGACCACCAGCGCCGCGTCGGCGCCCGCTTCCTGCGCGAACTTCACCAGCCCGACCGCTTCCTCGGTGTTGTTGGAGCCGGCGCCCGCGACCACCGGCACGCGCCCCTTCGCCGCCGCCACCGCGGCCTTCACCACCTCGCGGTGCTCGTCATGCGAAAGGGTAGGGGACTCGCCGGTGGTGCCCACCGGCACGAGGCCGGTCGTGCCTTCCTCGATCTGCCAGTCCACGAAGGCGCGGAAGGCTTTCGCATCGAAGCGCCCGTTCGTGTCGAACGGCGTGACGAGCGCGGTGAGCGAGCCTCTCAGCATGGCAGCGATGATCCTCCTGGATGGCGCGGGAGCCCCCCGCGAAAAGGTCGCGCACCATAGTCGCCGGCCGACCGCGCGGCAAGCGAGCAGGACGCCGTCGTTCTTGGTCCTGCGCGGCGCAGGGTCGGCGCGTAAAGCGCCGGCCGCCCGCTTGTCGCCCCATTCGGCTGGCAGGGCCGGCCGGAGGCCGAGAACCGCCGCATTCGAGTCGAAAGCGGCGGATTCCCCTAACCTTTCGTTTACCGGACCTTCACCAGCGCCGCGATAGCTTTGCCCTTCCTCGCCCGCTTGGTATTGTGTCCGGACAGGGAAGTCATCGTGATCACGCGTTCACCCACTCGCGGCCGTGCCGCGTCCGCCGCCCGAAAGACCGTGCTGGCCGCCGCCGGCGTGGCATTGCTGCTCACCGCTCCGGGAGCCGCGGAAATCGTTCTGCCAGGCGATTCCGCGCCCGTGCCCGCCGCGCGGCCGACTGCCTATGCGCCCGCGCTCGACCCCTCGTCCACCGGCTCGGTCGGCGCATTGGCGGCGGCGCGGGGCGATTCCGCCGCGCCGCGCGACGTCGGGCGCCTCAAGACGGCGCTGGACGCGCTCGCCAAGGGCGACCTTTCCTCCGCCCGCCGCGTCGGCGAGACCTTGCGCCACGGCTCGCTCGACCACCAGATCGTCGCCTGGGCCATCGCGCTCGGCGGCGGCGACGCCACCAGCGGCGAGATCGCGTCCGCCATGTCGGAGCTGGCCGGCTGGCCGGGCCAGCGGGCGCTGCGCCGCAATTTCGAGCGTGCTCTGGCCAAGGAGCGGCAGGGTGCCGCCGCCGTCATCTCCGCCTTCGGCAGGAGCGCGCCGCAGACGCTGGACGGAGCCACCGTGCTCGCCCGCGCGCAACTTGCCGCCGGCAACGCGGCGGCCGCGCGCGCCGCCATCGCCCCGTTCTGGCGGCGCGAGAAGCTGGAGGCGCAGCAGGAAGTCGCGCTGATGCGCGAATTCTCCGGCGTGCTCACCCGCGCCGACCACCGCGCGCGCATGGAGCAGATGCTGCATGCCGACCGCGTCAACTCGGCGCTGCGCGTCGCCAAGGCGGCCGGCGCGGAAAATCTGGCGCAGGCATGGGGCGCCGTCGCCCGCAAGGACAGGAATGCCGGCAAGCTGCTCGACGCCGTGCCGCGCGGCGAGCGCGGCGCCGGCTGGATCTTCGCCAAGGCGCGCCATCTGCGCTGGGCCGGCAAGTATCGGGAAGCGGCCGAGCTGATGCTGACCGCGCCGACGGACGCCGCCTCGCTGGTCGATCCCGACGCATGGTGGATCGAGCGGCGCGTGCTGTCGCGCGAGCTGCTCGACCTGGGCGACGCGAAGACCGCCTATCGCCTCGCGGCCGCCCATGCGGCCGAAAGCCCGGCCATGCAGGCCGACGCCGAGTTCCATGCCGGCTGGTACGCCCTGCGCGGCCTGCGCGACGCCAAGGCCGCCGCGCGCCACTTCCAGAAGATCGCCGCCACCGCCGAAGGGGCCATCTCGCTGTCGCGGGCCTGGTACTGGACCGGCCGCGCCGCCGAGGCCGGCGCCGGCGGCGACGCGCGCGCCCACTACCAGCGCGCCGCCCACTACGGCACCACCTTCTACGGCCAGCTCGCCGCCGCCCGTCTCGGCCGCAACACGATCTCGGCCGAATACCCCTCGCCGAGCCAGAGCGACCGCCTCGCCTTCGAGAATCGCCGGGCGGTGCAGGCGATTCGCCGGCTGGAGGCCGCCGGCCACAACCGCCACGCCGGCATGCTCTACCGCGACCTCGCCGGCGAGCTCACCAGCACTGGCGAGCTCGCGCTGCTGGCCGTGATGGCGGAACGGCGCGGCGACCACCATCTGGCGCTGCGGGTCGGCAAGATCGCGGCCGCGCGGGGCCTCGACGTCGGCGCGCTGTCGCATCCGCTCGGCGCCATCCCCGGCTCGGCCAGCATTTCCGGCGCCGGCAAGGCGCTGGCCTATGCTATCGCCCGGCAGGAGAGCGAGTTCAACACGAGCGCCGTGTCGTCGGCCGGCGCGCGCGGGCTGCTCCAGCTCCTGCCCGGCACGGCCAAGGACATGGCCAGGACCGCCGGCCTTGCCTATTCGGCGCAGAAGCTGGTGACCGACCCCGGCTACAATGCGACGCTCGGCGCCGCCTATCTCAGCGACCAGCTCGCCCGCTTCGACGGCTCCTACGTGCTCACCTTCGCCGGGTACAATGCCGGCCCCAACCGCGCGGCCGAATGGGTGAAGCGCTACGGCGACCCGCGCGGCAAGGATGTCGACGCCATCGTCGACTGGATCGAGCGCATCCCCTTCACCGAGACGCGCAACTATGTGCAGCGCGTGATGGAGAACTATCAGGTCTACAAGATGCGGCTCTCCGGCCGCGTCGATGTCACCGCCGACCTGATCGGCGGCCGGCGCGGCGGATAGCGCCGCGCCCCGAGGCGAGCTTCGCGCGGCGGATAGCGCCGCGCCCCGAGGCGGCCGTCAGCGCGGTCGCTCCCATCCCCCTTTTCGCAATCATCGAAGCTGGCGCAACGATACGCTTGCACGCCGAACAAGAGGCTTGATCTCCCGTGGGCGGTGAGTTAAACGTTTTACAGTAAAACGTTTAACAGGGCGCTTGCGTGTCGGGGAAACGGGCGACGATCAAGGATGTGGCGGCGCGGGCGGGCGTGTCGATCGCCACCGTCTCCAACGTGTTCAACGGCTCAAAGCCGGTGAACGACGATCTGCGCCTGCGCGTGGAGCAGGCCGCCGCGGCCCTGTCCTACCAGCCCGACCGCGCCGCCTCGCAGCTCCGCTCCGGCCATACCCGCGTCGTCGGCGTGCTGGTGCCCGACCTCGACGACGTGTTCTTCACCAGCCTCATCTCGCGGCTGGAGGTGATGGCGGGCAAGGACGGCTACGACGTCATCGTGGCGAGCTCGCGCGACGACGTGGAGCTGGAGCGGTCGCGCCTGCGCACGCTCCTGAGCTGGCGGCCGTCCGGGCTGATCGCGGTTCCCTGCTCGGACGCGATCCCGGCGATGCTGCGCGAGGAGGCGGGGCGCCTGCCCATGGTGTTCGCCGACCGCCTGACGCTGGACGACGCGTTCGCCGACACGGTGACGATCGACAATTGCCAGGCGGGCGAGATCGCCGCGCGCTACCTCGTCGAGACGGGGCATTCGCAGATCGTCGTGGCGGCCTCCAATCTCGGCATCGCGCCGATCCGCGAGCGCGTGCGCGGCGTGCGCAACATGGCCGCGGAGGCGGGCTGCGCCGCCCCGGTCGTGCTGGAGCTGGGGTCGAACGCCGAGCGCGGCGCCGAAGTCTTCACGCACTGGCTGGAGCGCAACCCGCGCCCCTCCGCCATCTTCGCGCTGACCAACGTCACCACGCTCAGCGTGCTGTCGGGGCTGGCGCGCCGGCACATCGACGTGCCGGACCGCACCTCGCTGATCGGCTTCGACGACTATCCCTGGATGTCGGCGCGCAAGACGGCGCTCACCGCTATCCGCCAGCCGGTCGACGAGATGGCGGCGGTCATCTGGCAGCGGCTGCGGCTGCGCATGGGCGGCGACCGGTCGGCGCCGCACAGGACCGTGCTCGGCGCCAGCCTGCAAGTCCGCGACTCGGTCGTGCCGCCGAAGGCTGCTGCCGGAGACCGGACCGTCGACAGAACCGGGGACGGAGGCATGCGGCTGCAGGAGGAGGCGGGCTTCCAGAACCCCGCCGCGGCCGCCGCGGCGACGAAGCTGACGCATTGAAAGGCTGCGGGAGGAGAAGATTTGCGTAGGAAGAGCCTGGCAGGGTTGATGCCGCTGCTCGCTCCGGTTCACCTGCTGATCCTGAGCGTCATCGTCGTCCCCTCGATCTACGTGGTCTGGCTGAGCCTGAGCGAATCGTCGTTCGGGCGGGCGCCGCGCTTCGTCGGCCTTGCCAACTACGTGCACACGCTCACCGATCCCGCCTTCCACGCCGCGCTGTGGAACACGGTGGTGCTCGTCGTCGTCGCCGTCCATGTGGAGCTGCTGCTCGGCCTCGGCATCGCGCTGCTCTTCGCCAGCGGCCTGCCGCTGCGCCGCTTCCTGCTGGTGGCGGTGCTGGCGCCCTATGCGGTGAGCGAGGTCGTCGCGGTGGCCATGTGGCGCTTCCTGTTCGATCCCGATGTCGGCCCGGTCAGCATCGGCCTGCGCACGCTCGGCCTGCCGATCCTCGACTGGTCGTTCGAGCCCAGCCACGCGATGACTCTCATCGCGCTGCTGACGATCTGGATCCACCTGCCCTTCACCTTCGTCATCCTCTACGCGGCGCGGCTGGCGATCCCGCAGGATCTCTACGAGGCGGCCCGCATCGACGGCGCGACGCCCTGGCAGTCCTTCCTGCGCGTGACCGTGCCGCTTCTGGCCCCGGCGATCATCGTGGCGCTTTTGTTCCGCTACATCTTCGCCTTCCGCATGTTCTCGGAAGTGTGGCTGCTGACGCAGGGCGGGCCGGCGCGCTCCACCGAGGTGCTGGCCGTGTATCTCTATCGCGAAGCCTTCAGCTACAACGCCTTCGGGCCCGCCTCGGCGACGGCATGGATCATGGTGTTCGTGTCGCTGATCCTCGGCCTCGGCTACGTGCTGATCCTGCGCCGGCAGGTGGCCAATGCGCACTAGGCGGCTCGCCATCCATGCCGGCAAGGCGCTGGCGGTCGCGGCGATCCTCGTCTGGTCGCTGTTCCCCATCGCCTTCATCGTCATGTCGTCGTTCAAGCCGGGGCAGGACATCTTCGCCGTGCCGCCGAAATTCGTGTTCGAGCCGACGCTGCGCCACTATGCCAACCTCTGGTCGAGCTGGCAGATCTTCTTCCATGGGCTTTTCAACAGCACGGTGGTGACCGCCGGCGCCACGGCGCTCGCCGTGATCGCCAGCACGTTCGCCGGCTACGTCTATTCGCGCAACAGCAGCCGCATGCTGAACGCCAGCGTGCTGTTCCTCATCGTGGTGCGGCTGATCCCGCCCATCGTCGTCACGCTGCCGCTGTTCCCGATCGTCAACGCGCTGCGCCTCAACGACACCCATGTCGTGCTGATGGTGCTCTACGCCACCTTCTTCGTCTCGCTCGGCACCGTGCTGATGCGCACCTTCATCGACCAGATCCCGCGCGAGCTCGACGAGGCGGCCAAGATCGACGGGGCAGGGCGCTTCGCCATCCTGCGGCGGGTCATCGTGCCGCTGGCCGCGCCCGGCATCCTCGCAGTGGCGGTGTTCGTCGTCGTCTTCGCCTGGAACGAATATCTCTTCGCCTTCATCTTCACCTCGACGGCCGCCAAGACGGCGCCGCTCGTCATCTCCGAAATGATCGGTTCCATCGACGGCGTGGACTGGGGCGTGCTGTTCGCCGCCTCCACGGTGCAGCTCCTGCCCGTGCTGCTCTTCGTCGTCCTGATGAACCGCTACCTCGTCGCCGGCCTGACCGCCGGTGCGACCAAAGGCTGAATCCGCAAACCGCAAAGGGAGGAAATGATGTCCATCACCAGCATGACCCGCAGGCGCTTCCTGGGAACCGCCGCGGCCGGCGCAGCGGTGCTCGCCGCGCGGCCGTCCTTCGCCGCCTCGAAGACGCTGAACGTGCTCAGCCACATGGTCCACCAGAACGTGCTCGGCAAGGACGACGCCGACCTTCTGAAGGACTGGAAGGCGGCCAACGACGTCGACGTGGTCTTCGCGACCTTCGACTCCAACCCGCTTCAGGACCGCCTGTTCCGCGAGGCCGGCCTGCCGCAGACCGATTTCGGCGTCGGCTACATCATCGACAACCGCCCGACCTCCGACATCGCCAAGCTGTTCACCCCGCTGGACGAGCTCCAGGCCAAGGACCCGATCGAGGACTTCGCCGACCTCGCCCCCGGCCTCGTGCAGGGCATGACGGTCGACGGCAAGCTGATCGGCATCCCGGTGCGCCACGCGACCGGCGGCCTCTTCTACAACGAGGCGCTGCTGGAGGAGGCGGGCATCGGCGCGCCGCCCACCACGCTGGAGGAGCTGGTCGAGCAGGCCAAGAAGCTCACCTTCACGTCGAAGAACGGCACGCCCGTCACCGGCATGATCATGGCGAGCGACCTCGCCGTCTTCCCGGTGAGCTTCGCCCGCGCCTATGGCGGCGACTTCATCACCAAGGATTTCAGGCTGCTGCCGAACCCCGAGGCGATGGAGAAGGGGCTGGCGACGCTGAACGACATGTTCAACGCCGGCGCGCTGCCGCGCTCCTACGCCACCACGAAGAACGACGACCAGGTGACGTGGATGCAGCAGGGCCGCGCCGCCTTCACCATGATCACCTATGCGCGCTACAACCAGTTCAACAATCCCGACCAGTCGCAGTTCCCCGGCAGGATCAAGGCGGTTCCGTTCCCCGGATCGTCGACGCTGCCGGCCGGCCAGATGGCGGCCGTGACGGAGGCCTGGGGCATGACCATCCCCGCCAATTTCCCGGACAAGGAACTGGCGTGGTCCTACATCAAGGAGGTCGCGTCGAAGCGGGTGACGCTGGGCATGGCACGCAACGGCAACGGTCCGGTGCGCATCTCCACCTATGCGGACCAGAGCTTCGCGCAGGCCAACCCGCTGGCCGCGGTCGAGGCGGCGACGCTGGCCACCGCGCGCGGCGCGTTCCCGCCCTTCCCCGAGGCTGCGCGCGCGCAGCAGATCTTCCTCGAGGAGGTGCAGCTCGCCGTCATCGGCCGCAAGCCGGTGAAGGAGGCGGTGCAGTCGATGATCACCCGCATCACGCCGCTGCTGCCGGCCTGACGGCGGCTTGCTGAAGAGATGCCCGGGCCGGGGGCGGCCCGGGCATTGCCCGAACCCGACCGCCTTGCCGGCGCCGTGCCGGCGGAACACCCGAGGAAATGGACCCGAGGAAATGGAAATGTCCAGTTCAGCAGCGCGCTCCATCCAGGAACCGGCCCGCTCCATCCCCGTTTCGGCCGAATATGACGTGCTCGTCGTCGGCGGCGGGCCGTCGGGCCTGACCGCCGCGCTCGCCGCCTCAGAGGACGGCCTGCGCGTCGGCCTCGTCGAGAGCCGCAGCTTCGTCGGCGGCAACATGACGATCGGCCTGCCGGTGCTCGGCTTCCTCGGGCAAAAGGGCAACCGCATCATCGACGGGCTGCCGCAGAAATTCATCGAGCGGCTGCGCCGCGAGCGCGACGGCGCCAGCGAGCACAGGCCCTGCCCGCTGCACATGGGCATCACGCTGGTCGAGCCGGAAGCGGTGAAGACCGTGGCGCTGGAGATGCTGACCGAGGCCGGCGTCGACGTCTTGTTCTACACCTTCTTCGCCGGTGTGGTGATGGAGGGCGAGCGCATCGCCGGCATCATAACCGAGAGCAAGAGCGGCCGCTCGGCCATACTCGCCAAGGTGGTGATCGACTGCACCGGCGACGCCGACGTGGCCTACCGCGCCGGCGTGCCGACCGAGAAGGGCAACGAGCATGGCGGCATGCAGCCGCCGACGCTGATGTTCTGCCTCGGCGGGGTCGACACCGACAAGCTGCGCATGTCGATCGCCAATTCGCCTCCGCAGGCGCGCACCTATCTCACCGACTTCATCCCCGCCGAATATTTCGGCCAGAACCACCAGTTCATCGTGGTCGGCCTGCGCGAGCAGCTCGCGCGCGCCAAGCAGGAGCGCAACCTCGACATTCCCAATGACCGCACCATCATCATCACCGGCTTGAAGAAAGGCGAGGTGTGGATCAACATGACGCGCGTGCGCGGCACCGACGGCACCGACGCGCGCAGCCTGACCAATGGCGAGATCGAGGGCCGCGGCCAGATCGACGACATCGTCACCTATCTCGTCAACTACGTGCCCGGCTTCGAGAACGCCTATTTCACCAGGACCGCGCCCTTCCTCGGCATCCGCGAGACGCGCCGCATCCTCGGCCAGTACGTGATGACGCAGGAGGACGTGCTCGCCTGCCGCCATTTCGACGACGCCATCGCGGTGGCCTCCTATCCGATCGACATCCACCGTCCCGCCGACGACGGCTGCACGCTGATCTGGTGCGGCGACTGCTACGACATCCCCTACCGCTCGCTGGTGCCGCAGAAGGTCTCCAACCTGCTGGTCGCCGGCCGCTCGATCTCGGCCACCCACGAGGCCATGGGCGCCATCCGCGTCATGGCGACCTGCATGGCCATGGGCGAGGCGGCGGGACGCGCGGCGAAGATTTCGGTGCGCGGCAACCGCACGCCGGCCGAGATCGATATCGCAGAGCTGCGCCGCCAGCAGCTCGGGCATGGCGTCTACCTGCGCAATCCCGACGGCTCGCGCGCGGGCGTCGCCGATCTGGCGCCCGCCGCCTGACGCGGCGGCCGATCGCATGGAAAAGAGTCACTTCATCGGCGTCGACGTCGGGACGGGCAGCGTGCGCGCCGGCCTGTTCGACCGGCACGGCGCGCTGCTGGCCGGTGCCAGGCGCGACATCGCGCTTTTCCGCGACGGCGCCCACATCGCCGAACAATCGAGCGACGACATCTGGCGGGCCGTTTGCGCCAGCGTGCGCGAGGCGGTGCAGGCGGCGGGGCTCGCCGCGGACGCCGTCGCGGGCGTCGGCTTCGACGCCACCTGCTCGCTGGTCGTGCTGGGGGAGGGGGGCCGTCCTCTGGCGGTCGGCCCGCATGGCGACGATGCGCGCAACGTCATCGTGTGGATGGATCACCGCGCGACCGCCGAGGCGCGGCGCATCAACGCCACGGGCCACCGCGTGCTCGACTATGTCGGCGGCGCGATCTCGCCCGAGATGGAGACGCCGAAGCTGCTGTGGCTCAAGGAGCACCTGCCGGCGACCTACGGCCCCGCATGGCAGTTCCTCGACCTCGCCGATTTCCTGACATGGCGCGCCACCGGCAGCCTGTCGCGCTCGACCTGCACCGTCACCTGCAAATGGACCTATCTGGCGCATGAAGGCCGGTGGGACGAGAGCTATTTTCGCGGCATCGGGCTGGGCGACCTCGCCGACGAGGGCTTTGCCCGCATCGGCACCGGGATCGTGCCCGCCGGGCAGGCGCTCGCCGCCGGGCTGACCGCGGAGGCGGCATCCGAGCTCGGCCTGCGGCCCGGCACGGCCGTGGGTGCCGGGCTGATCGACGCCCACGCCGGCGGCCTCGGCACGGTCGGCGGCAGCGCCACGACCAGCATGGCCTATGTGCTGGGCACCTCGGCCTGCACCATGGCGAGCAGCGCCGGGCCGATCTTCATTCCCGGAATCTGGGGGCCGTATTTCTCGGCGATGGTGCCCGGCCTGTGGCTGAACGAGGGCGGCCAGTCGAGCGCCGGCGCGGCCATCGACCAGGTGATCGCGCTTCACCCCGCCGCGCGCGACGAGGCCGAGCGCGCCGCCGCCCTCGGCCTGTCGCTGCCGGATTTGCTCGCCGCGCGGGCCGTTGAGAAAGCAGGGTCCCCGTCGGAGGCGGTGAACCTTGCCGGCCGCCTCGTCGTCGTGCCGGATTTTCTCGGCAACCGCTCGCCGCATGCCGATCCCGAGGCGCGCGCGGCGATTGCCGGGCTCGACATGGCGCGCGACGCCGACAGCCTCGTGGCGCTCTACGTCGCCGGCATCCTCGGCCTCGGCTACGGCCTGCGCCAGATCGTCGAGGCGAGCCGCGCGCGCGGCGCCACCGTCGAGACGATCGCGCTCAGCGGCGGGGCGGGCCGCCATCCGCTGGTACGGCAACTGCTCGCCGACTGCACGGGCCTGCCCGTCGCGGTGGCGCATCAGGCCGAACCCGTGCTGCTCGGCGCCGCCATGCTGGGCGCGGCGGCGAGCGGCGCCTTCCCGAACCTCGCGGACGCGATGGCGGCGATGACCGGCGGCGCCGACATCTTCCGGCCGGCGACCGGCCGGCTCGCCGCCATCCATGCCCGGCGCTTCGCCGCGTTCGAGGCCCTTCAGCAGACCGCGCGCGCGATCCGCGACGTTGCTACACCGGAGGTTTGACATGGCGGGCCTGCGCCTCGACCAGCTCAGGAAGAAATTCGGCACGGTCGACGTCATCAGGGGCGTCGACCTTGAGATCGCCGACGGCGAGTTCGTCGTCTTCGTCGGGCCTTCCGGCTGCGGCAAGTCGACCCTGCTGCGCATGATCGCCGGGCTGGAGGACATTTCCGCGGGCGACCTCTTCATCGACGGGCGGCGCTGCAACGACATGGAGCCGCGCGACCGCGGCATCGCCATGGTGTTCCAGTCCTACGCGCTCTATCCGCACCTCAACGTGTTCCAGAACATGAGCTTCGGCCTGTCGCTCAACCGCACGCCGAAGCCCGAGATCGAGGCGCAGGTGATGGAGGCGGCGCGCATCCTGAAGCTGGAGCAGCTTCTCGACCGGCGGCCGGCGCAGCTCTCCGGCGGCCAGCGCCAGCGCGTCGCCATCGGCCGTGCCATCGTGCGCAAGCCGACCGTGTTCCTGTTCGACGAACCGCTGTCGAACCTCGACGCGGCGCTGCGCATGGACATGCGCATGGAGATCGCGCGGCTCCACAAGGAGCTCGGCGCGACGATGATCTACGTCACCCACGACCAGGTCGAGGCGATGACGCTGGCCGACAAGATCGTCGTGCTGGACGGCGGCATCGTCCAGCAGACCGGCGCGCCCATCGACCTCTACAAGAAGCCGGCCAACCTCTTCGTCGCGGGCTTCATCGGCTCGCCCAGGATGAATTTCCTCGACGTGCGCGTCAGCGGCGTCTCGGGGGGCATGGCGACGGCCGGATCGGCGACCGTGGAGCCGGTCGCCATCGCGGCCTCCGGCTTCTCGGCGGGCGACCGCGCCATCCTCGGCATACGCCCGCAATTGCTGCGGCGCAGGGCGGGTGGCGAGCAGGCCAGGGAGCGGACGGGAGTGATCAGGGGCACGGTGTCGCTGGTCGAGCGGCTCGGCGCGGAGACGATCGTGAGCTTCGAGACGGCATCGGGCGAGCGGGTGCTGGCGGTCATTCCGCAGGACGAGGTGTTCGAGGCGGGCGCGGCCGTGGAGTTCGGTTTCGATCCTTCGGCCGCCCATCTCTTTGCCGCGAAATGAAGCGCGGAAATCCGACGGGAGTGATGTTGCGATGGGCGTAGAACTAGCCGGAAAGGTGGCCGCGATCACCGGCGCGGCATCCGGGATCGGCCTCGAATGCGCGCGGGCGCTGCTCGCCGCCGGCGCGCGCGTGGTGCTGGTCGACCGCGCCGGCGACGCGCTGCGCGAGGCTTGCGCCGGGCTCGGCCCCGACGCGATCCCGCTGGTCGTCGACCTGACCGATCCGGCCGGCGTCGCCGGCATGATGCCGGCCATCCTCGGCAGGACCGGCCGGCTCGACATATTCCACGCCAATGCCGGCGCCTATGTCGGCGGCGAGGTGGTCGACGGCGACCCCGACGCCTGGGACCGCATGCTCTCGCTCAACGTCAACGCGGTTTTCCGCACGGTGCATGCGGTGCTGCCGCACATGGTGTCGCGCAGGACGGGCGATGTCGTGGTGACGAGCTCCATCGCCGGCGTCGTCCCGGTGGTCCACGAGCCGATCTACACCGCCTCCAAGCACGCGGTGCAGGCTTTCGTCCACACGGTGCGCCGGCAGGTGGCCAGACACGGCATCCGCGTCGGCGCGGTGCTGCCCGGCCCGGTGGTGACCGCCCTCATCAAGGACTGGCCGAAGGACAAGCTGGAGGCCGAGCTTGCGGCCGGCGGCCTGATGGAGCCGGTGGAGGTGGCGCAGGCCGTGCTGTTCATGCTGACGCGCCCGCGCAACGTGACCGTCCGCGATCTCGTCATCCTGCCGCAGAGCAACGACCTTTAGATCGCCCGTCAAGTGGCCGCGACGACGGCCCGCTAACCGCGATAGGCAACGAGGATCGTCCCGGAAGCGATCAGCACGATGCCCAGCCAGTTGACGCCCGAAAGCCGTTCGCCGAGGAACATCGTCGCGAAGACGGCGACCAGCACGACGCTGAGCTTGTCGACGGGGGCGCCCCTCGCTGCGTCGCCGAGCTTGAGCGCCCGGAAATAGCAGAGCCACGAAGCGCCGGTCGCCAGGCCGGACAGGACGAGGAACGCCCACGTCCGGCCTGAAACGGTCGCCGGCGCCTGTCAGCTTCCGGTCGCGACGAGTATCGCCCCGAGCACGATGACGATAACGACCGTCCGAACGAATGTCGCATAGTCCGAGTTGACGTTTTCAACGCCTATCTTGGCAAAGATGGCGGTCAAGGCGGCAAAGGTTGCGGACAGAAGTGCCCATGCCTGCCACGAAAGAGGGTCGCCGTTCACGCTTTTGATCCCTGAACCTGTGTCGCGGTCTCTACGTCCGGCCCGGCTGCCGTCTCCACGGCGACATAGGATTTCAGCCCTGATGTGAGGCGAGGCGTCGCTTCAGGCGATTGGTGGAGCCGACATGGATGTCGCCATTCCTCAACTGAAGGAAATAGACATACCACATGATGCCAACGTCTTCCTGCGCTGCGGCGCAGCTTCGGGAAATCACCCTGCGCGCGGTCCATATCTTCGCGTGGCCCGCCACCCGAAGCCCGAGGGGCGAAGGGTGGCGGAGCAAAGCGGAGCCGTTTCGAACCCGCAGGGTTCGCAAGCCCGACCGGGCGTCGCGCGGTCAGCGCGCCCCATCGGAGCCGTGAGCGAAGCGAACTGGCGTGAGATATGGAAAACTGGCGGAGAGTTCGGGACCGTTTCCGAACTCTGACCTGCTGGAAACCCTCGCGGAATGGGAGCGGCAGCTTAAAGCCGCGAAGGTGGATTTCGGAGGGCCGTCGATATGACCGGCCCCGTATCTGGAAAGCGGCGTAGTCGTCCCGCGCCGCTGTCGATCCGTCTTTCCGACGATGAACGGCGCAAGCTGGCGGAACTGGCCGGGGACCAGCCGGTTTCGGCTTACATCAAGCATGTCGTGCTGGAACGCGGCCAGCCGGTGCGCCGGACGCGCAAGGTCACGGTGGACCGTGAGCTTGCCGCCCGCGTGCTTGCCATTCTCGGCCAGTCCGGCATCGGCACGAGCCTCGCGCAACTGGCGGATCACGCCGCGTCCGGCTCTCTCGATCTGGACGACCGGACTTCCGCCCGGCTGCTGGACGCCTGCGAGGACGTGCAGGCGGTACGAGAACTGCTGATGCTGGCGCTGGGCAAGGAGCCGGGTGGCTCTGTTCGTCCCGGCGCATCCTCGGCCTTCGACCAAGCCAGCGGCGGAGGTGCGTCATGATCCGGCGCACCGAACGCCTGTCGGCGGATGTGACCCTGTATCTGGGCGACTGCCGGTCGATCCTGCCGTCGCTGACAGATATCGACGTGATCCTGACCGATCCGCCCTATGACGCGCGCACCCATGCCGGGGCGCGGTCGCAGAAGTCGTTGAGCACATCGGCGGTGGATTTCCCGGCGATGACGGATGATGAACTGGTCGGCCTTGCGGGCGATCTCTGTGCCGTTGCGCGGCGCTGGGTGGTAATGACCTGCGCATGGCGGCATGCCGCCCGTCTGGAGGACGCCGAGCTGCCGCTGGTGCGGCTGGGCGTGTGGATCAAGCCCAACGCCGCTCCGCAATTCACCGGGGACCGGCCCGGCATGGGCTGGGAGGCCGTGGCGATCCTGCACCGCGCAGGCCGCAAACGTTGGAACGGCGGCGGACATCATGGCGTCTGGCTCTGCCCCATCGAACGCGGGGCGCACCCAACCCAGAAACCGCAGAAGCTCTTGGCCGAATGGGTGCGGGTCTTTTCCGATCCGGGAGAAACCATACTCGATCCCTTCATGGGATCTGGCGCGACGGGCATTGCCGCTGTGCGGGCCGGGCGGCGCTTCGTCGGCGTCGAGATCGACGAGCGATATTTTGACATCGCCTGTGAGCGCATCACGCGCGAACTCGACCAGCCGGATTTGTTCGGGCCGTCCGTCGATACTTTGCGCGCGAGAGTATCGGCATACCCCTACGCTCAAGCTACGGGGGATCGGCCATGATCCTCAAAGACTCCCAGCGCGGCGGGGCATCGAACCTCGCCGCGCATCTGATGAACGAGAAGGACAATGACCACATCACCGTGCACGAGCTGCGCGGTTTCGTGGCGGGTGATCTGCACGGGGCGCTGTCGGAAGCGCATGCCATTTCCAAGGCGACCAAGTGCCAACAATTCATGTTTTCCCTGAGCCTGAACCCGCCCAAGGAGCAGGATGCGTCGATCGACGCACTGCTTGATGCGGTGGACCGCGCGGAAGCGCGGCTGGGCCTCGACGGTCAGCCGCGAGCCGTCATCATTCACGAAAAGAACGGGCGGCGGCACGCCCATGCTGTCTGGTCGCGCATCGACGCACAGGAGATGAAGGCCGTCAGCATGTCGTTCTTCAAAACCCGGCTGAACGAGTTGTCCAAGGAACTCTACCTCGAACATGGTTGGGAACTGCCGGAAGGCCACCGGCAGAACGGCTGGAAGAACCCGCTGAACTTCACCCTTGCCGAATGGCAACAGGCCAAGCGGCTCGATCTCGACCCGCGCGAGGTCAAGCAGGTGTTCCGGGAGGCGTGGGAACGCTCGGACAATCAGGCCAGCTTTCGCCACGCGCTGGAAGAACGCGGCTTTTACCTCGCCAAGGGCGACCGGCGCGGGTTCGTGGCGCTGGACATCAACGGCGAAGTCTTTGCGGTCGCCCGCTGGGCCGGGGTGAAGACCAAGGGCGTTCGCGAGAAGCTGGGTGAGCCGGATCGGTTGCCCGGCGTGGACGATGCCCGCGCGCGCATTCGCGGGCGCATGAGCGACCAGCTTAAAGGATTTCTGGCCGAGGACCGGCAGGCCAAGCAGGACCAGTTCAAGCCCATCATATCCGAGGCGTTGACCATGCGGCGGGACCATCGCCGCGAGCGGCTGAAGCTGGACAAGGGCCAGAAACAGCGCTGGGAAAAGGAAACCGCACAGCGGGCGCAGAAATTCCGGCAAGGCTTCGGCGGCGTCATGGATTTGCTGACGGGCCGGGCCTTCGCGACCCGCCGGGAGAACGAGAAAGAGGCTTGGCAGGCGCATCTGCGGGACCGTGACCAGCGGGAGCGCCTGCACCGCGACCAGTTGAAGGAACGCCGGGCGCTTCAGGATCGGTTTGACGCAATGCGCGCGCGCCAGCGGGCGGAGTCGATGGAACTGTCGCGGCGCATTGCGCTGGTTTGGAAACGCATGGAGGCGGAAGACCGCCGCGCCCGCGATCCGTCCCTGCGGCGCGATGGCCGCGACTATGAACCGTCCTTCTGATCAGGGAGGCAAGGATGACCCTGCCTGTTGCATGGAATGCGGGGCAAGGCCCGGCATGGACGCGGGCTGATCCGGTGCGTCGCGATCTGCCGCTCGGCACCGCCGCATGGGTTGGCGACCTGTCCCGCATGCCCCGATGGCAGGCCGGGGCGTTCCTGCTCGGTCATCGCGATAGCCAGCGCATCGGCCTTCGCGATGACCGTCATGTTCTCATCTGCGCCGGAAACCGGAGCGGCAAGGGGGCGGGCGTCATCGTGCCGAATCTCATCTGGTGGCCGGGCTCGGTGGTGGTCATTGACCCCAAGGGCGAGAACGCGGTGGTCGCGGCCCGCACGCGCGGGCACGGCTCCCGCTGGTCACGCGGCTGGGGCCAGAAGGTGCGGCTTCTCGATCCGTTTGGCGAGGTATCGGTCGGCGGGGACGAGTTCGGGGACATGCGGGCGCGGTTCAATCCGCTGGATCTCATCCGCGCCGACAGTCCAGAAGCGATCGACCTTGCCGGGCTCATCGCGGATTCCATCGTGGTCGGCGAGATGTCGAACGATCCGTTTTTTGATGAAGCCGCGCGGCTGCTCCTGAAATTCCTGATCCTGCATGTGGCAACCGGCAACACTATCGCGTCGCAGGATCGCAACCTTCGGACGGTGCGGCGGTTCGTGCTGGCAGGCGATGAACAGGCGCAGAAGCTTGCCGATCTGGCGGGCGGCGATGCCGGGGCCGGATGGGCGGCTTTGCTGGCAGACATGAAGAACAACCCGGCTTTCGGCGGCGTTCTCGCCATTGCCGCCGGATACCTGGCCCGGCTCGGCGCGGACTCGCCGCGCCTGTTCGCCTCCATTACCGCCGTTGCGGGCACCAATACCGAGTTCATCGACAGCCCCGGCATGCAGGCCTGCCTTGCCGCGTCGGATTTTGCGCTGGATGAGGTGAAGACGGACCCGAAGGGCAGCAGCGTTTTCCTGTGCCTGCCGCAGCGCTACATGGGCATGCATTTCCGGTGGTTGCGCATGATGGTAACGCTGTTCACGGCGGAGATGGAGCGCATCCGCCAGCCGCCCGCGAGCGGGCATCCCGTGATGATGGTTCTGGACGAGTTCGCCGCGCTCAAGCGCATGAAGGTGGTCGAGAATGCCGCCGCGCAGATCGCGGGCGCAGGCGTGAAGCTGGTCTTCGTGGTCCAGAATCTCGGGCAGTTGAAAGAGGTCTATCGCGACAACTGGGAAACCATCGTGGCGAACGCGGGCGCGAAGCTTTTCTTCTGCAATGAGGATAATTTCACGCGCGACTATGTGTCGAAACTCGCGGGCGAGAGCGAGGTCATACGGCAGGGTGGAAACAGTAGCCGGACGGACGGCACCAGCTACAGCCGCACCATGTCGCACAATGCCGGGATATCCAGCACCGTGTCGCATGGCGGCTCGCTCGCCATGCGCAGTGCCACCTCCACCCACGGCGCGACGCAGGGGTTTTCTTCCGGCTGGTCGCAGGGCGAGAACCGGGGCAACAGCCGCTCCAGCACGCAAGGACTTTCCGACGCGGTGCACCGGCGGCGGCTTCTGAACCCTGATGAGGTGGCAAGCCTGTTCGGCAGTCGTGAAAACCCGTGGACGCTTTGTCTTGTCACTGGCAGCCAGCCGATGGCCTTGGCGCGCATGTCCTACCATCAGGACGAGGATTGCGCGGGCTTGTACGGGCCTCATCCGTATCATGCGCCGCCGCCCCTGCTGGAGGAGGTCGATGCGCTACGGGCGCGGCGCAACCTCGAACGCACCCGCATGCTCGAAGCCGAACGAGCGGCGGCACGACAGCGCGAGGCGCGGGATGAGCGACGGCGGGAAGCCCTTCGCGCGGAACAGGCAAGGCGGGCAGCGGAAGCCGCCGCCGAACGGCGGCGGCAGGAGCGACAGGGCCTGATATTCGGGGTCGTGTGGTCGGGCCTTGTCGTCGCGCTACTGGCGGTTTCCGCACGGTGGATGTGGCTACAATAGCGGCGCCGACACCTGCCTACGGCGCACAGCGTATCCCGGCATCCATGCCGGGATACGGTCTTTCCTGCCGGTCAGCGTCCGCGAAGCGCCTGAACGACGGATAATGCGGCGGCAGCGTACAGGGAATATGAGCCCGCGGAGAGAGCGATATACAACCTGTTTTGGGACGAGCGATCCGGGACCATCCGGTTATGTTGCGCGACCGCTTCAAAGGAGCGGTAGATGTCGCTCAGGAAATATGTAGCGAGGATGACCGCGAAGGCCGCCGTCACGATGTCGATCAGCCGGGCATACCGGGCCACAGGCGCGATGGCCGGTGACAGCAGTCCCGCCAGCACGAGGACCGGGAGTATGAAGGCCCACGGCACCCGGTCGAGGACCGACGAGGAATTGACCAGGCCGACGATGGGGGCCCTGCCGACATAGGCGGGCAGGAAAATGGCGCACAGCGCCACGACGAGAATGATCAGACGGAGCATGAAACCCCGTGATCTGAGGAGCGTTGATACGGGATCATCGGCTGCGGGCTGGGACGGGCTGACGGTCATCTGAGCAGTCCTGTTCATGGAATCAGACGGGACATACTTCCGGCGCGTCGGGATAAATTGCATTCATGTCTGTGTGATTGCAGAACACTATTGCGTATTCTGTCGAATCCCTAAGAAATTCATAAGGATCGCGTTGCCCTCGCGACTCGCCTTTGCTAAGAGCGGTGATCGGAAACCGCCCAATTCCGGGCTTTCCGCATGCTTCCGAGGCCGTTCAACGGAATACGCAAGAGTGTCGTGCGAGGCGGGCGCGTGACCGAAAGGAGCGTGTTGCCCGTTGCGTATGTCCGTGGCCGCGTCCGGCAGTCTCTATGGTCGCCGGGGCCAAAGAAAATACCTGACTTCAGACGAGCGTCGGCGCTTCCTCGATGCCGCCGACCGTCATCCGCGCCCGGAGATACGCACGCTGTGCCATGTGCTGGCGCTCACCGGATGCCGTATCTCCGAGGCGCTGGCGCTGACCGGGGAATGCATCATCATCGATGATTGCGTGATCGTTCTGCGGACGCTGAAACGGCGGCGCGGCATCGTCGCGTTTCGTGAGGTGCCGGTGCCGCGTTCGCTGATCGTGATGCTGGTGCAGGTCCATGAACTGCGACGGTCATCACCTTCGCGGCGTCTGTGGCCGCTCTCGCGCAGTCGCGCATGGCAATTGGTCAAGGAGGTGATGGACGAGGCCGGTATCGGTCCGGGCGTCCATGCCTCGCCCAAGGGCCTGCGGCATGGATTCGGTGTTCGCGCCATCCAGTGCGCGGTGCCGCTGACGATGGTTCAGAAATGGATGGGCCACGCCCGGCTGGAATCGACGGCGGTGTATTTGCAGGTCACCGGGCCGGAGGAACGGCGCTTCGCCGCCTGTATGTGGAGTGCAGTCTGAGCCGGACGGCCCGCAATTCCATTGAGGTGACCGACAGCGACGCGGATTTTATCAGAACAGGGACAATTGCCGCGCTGCTGCCTCGCTGGCCTTCCACGCTGGCGATTTCGCGGCATGGTCCAGCCACGCCAGCACGTAGGCGACGGGTCCACCCTCACTCTCAACCATTGCTCGCTGGACGAAATGCGACTTGTATCCCGTCTCCGTGATCGGCAGCGGCGCGCGGCCGTAGGTATGGATTTCCAGATGGGCGACGGCGTAGCAGCCGTCATCCGTTGCGAAGTATTCCGGCTTCCATTGAAGCGACAGGCCGACGCCGCGCCATGCGGTGCGGAAGGATTGCGGGGCGGCACTCATGCCGCCCTCGCTTCCGCCATTGCCGGTTGTAGGCTGGTTAGATAATCCGCAGCGCGTTGTGCATGCGCCGCCGCCGTGAATATCGCGCGCTTGTCGCCCTTCAGCACCTCCAGCCATGAGCCGATGTAGCTGGCGTGCTCATCGCGCGGCGCGGGCGCAAGGTCGAGATCGGCCAGCACGAACGCCGCGCCAAGTTCGGCGACAAGTTCCTCCATCGCATAGCCTTCATCGCCCCAGCGCTTGCGGCCAAGATCGCGGTCGAGGCGGGAGGGGTGCCGGGTCCAGTG
>CAZVTK010000051.1:0-28321 GCA_964629765.1 uncultured Mesorhizobium sp. | reverse complement strand
GGCAGGGCGGCGGCTGGGCAGGCCCAAGGGTCCCACAGGCGCGGCACTGGCAGCAGCCTGCGCGGCCGGCTGGCCGGTCACGCCGGCGATGATGTCGGCCGCGCTGGCGGCGGCGGATGCGGCCACCGGGGCCTGCGCGGCTGCCATCTGCTGCTGCTCAGCGGCGGCGGGCCGGCTCGGCGGCTGGTAGTTGGGACGCGGCGTCGGAACCGGGACGTTGACGGCCACCACGGTCTCGCTTTGGGCCGGCGCGGCCGGAACCGGCGCCGGTTGCGGAGCCGGGGACGCGCCGAACATCGTGTCGGCCAGCGGGGCGGTCGCTGACGGGGCGGCAGCGACCGCAGGCCCCACGGGAACCGAGGGACGCGGGGCGGCGGCGCGCGGCGAGGCGACCGGCAGCGGCACGTCGCGGACCGACAGCGCGGCGAGGATGGTCTCGGGCGTCGGGGGCGGCGCGACCGGAGCCGCCGGCGCGGCAGGAGCGATAGCGATGCCGGGCAGCGGCGCGGCGACACCCGGCAGCGGCGCGGCTGCCACGGACTCGGCGCGAACGGGAGCGGCCGGCTGGGCGCGGCGCGGCGCGGCCGCGACCTGCACGCTGTCGGCATCGTCCTCCTCGGCATCGGCGCCGCCGCCGGCGCCGAACAGCCGGGCGAAGAAGCCCTGGCGCTTCTCGTCGGGCTCCTTCTCGACGGAGGCCATCTGCACGCTGGCGCCGACGCGGCCCTTGGACTTGTACTCGGCGAGCGCCTGGTTGAAGCCGGGCAGCGGCTTGCCGTCGGTCGGGATATGGATGGTCTTGCCGTCCGGGAACAGCGCCAGCAGCTCGGTGCGGCTCATGCGCGGCCAGGAGCGCACATTGCCGACGTCGAGATGCACGAAGGGCGAGCCGGAGGTGGGATAGAAGCCGACGCCGCCGCCATGCGCCTTGAACGCGGTCTTGCGCAGCGTGGCCAGCGGAACGCCGGGAATGTAGAAGTCCATCGCCTTGCCGAGCATGTGCTGGCTGTTCTCGGCGACGCCGCTGGAGCGGCTGCGCAGCGCCTTGTTGGTGGCTGGCGAGCGATAGGCCGAGACGACATGGATGTAGTCGCGCGCGCCGACGGAGCGGTAGACCTCCCAGACGAGGTCGAGCAGCCGCGGGTCCATCTTGGCCGGCTCGTTGCGGCGCCAGTCGCGCAGGAAGCGGTTGATCTCGTTCAGGCCCGACTGGACGTACCTTCCGTTCTTCTTGAACGTGATCTCGGCGCGTTCTTGGGTGTGGATGAAATACAGCTTCAGCGTGCGCGTCTCGGCCTCGGCCTGCGACGCGGTCACAAACGACATAGAGGTGGCGACGGCGAGAGCAACGATGGCTCCCCTCCAGGCGGACGCAAGCGTCGGCCACCCTCCGAATCTACGCGATCTCGTTTTCAAAACCCTGCCTAACCGGCTGTCACACGTCCCCAGATGACACCCGGGTCCGCCGAGACCCGAACATCCACGCTAATGGTTAATCGCCGCTTATTGAAGCGACTTTGCGCCCATACCGTGGCGAGAAAATGACCGACCGGCATGGCTTCCCCTTTGGTAAACCAGTGGTTTAGAGCCTGTCCATAGCAGCGGTGGAAAACCGGGCCTTGACCGCGATCAAAGGTAAATTTCATTCCGAATCGGGCCGGAGCATTGCGGGAGACTAGGAAGCGAGCTTCAGCGGCCGGCCGGAATCGGGGTCGATGCCCAGTTCCTTGAGCTTGCGGTAGAGGGTCGAGCGGCCGATGCCGAGCCGTCGCGCCACCTCGCTCATCTGGCCGTCATAATGGTCGATGGCGAAGCGGATCATCTCGTTCTCGACCTCGGAAAGGCTGCGCACGTCGCCGCGCTCGTCCAGAGCCGAAAGCGCGCCGATGCGCGCCGAAAGCGGCGCGAAGGCGGGCTCCGTGCCCGCCGATGCGCCGACTGGCGCGGGATAGGCCGGCATCGGCGGCGCGAACGGCTCCGCCCCTTCCGGGTCGAGCTCGAAGCCCGGCAGTTGCGCGCGGATCTGCGGGAACTCGGCCGCCGTCAGCAGCTCGCCGTCGGCCAGCACCACCGCGCGGAATATGGCGTTTTCCAGTTGGCGGATGTTGCCCGGCCAGTCATAGGCTTCCAGCATGGCGAGCGCGGCGGCCGAGATGCCCTTCACCCGGCCGTGGGTCTCGGCCTTGCCGATGCGCGCGACGAAATGCTGCACCAGCAGCGGGATGTCCGCGCGCCGTTCGCGCAGCGGCGGTATGAAGATCGGGAACACGTTGAGGCGATAGAACAGATCCTCGCGGAACGCGCCGTCCTTCACATGGCGGATGAGGTCGCGATTCGTCGCCGAGATCAGGCGGATGTCGACCTTCACCGTGGAGCGCCCGCCGACCGGGTCGACCTCGCCCTCCTGTACCGCGCGCAGCAGCTTCACCTGCGCCGAAAGGGGCAGCTCGCCCACCTCGTCGAGGAACAGCGTGCCGCCGTCGGCCTCGACGAACTTGCCCGGATGCTTCTCGGTGGCGCCGGTAAAGGCGCCTTTCTCGTGGCCGAACAGGATGCTTTCGGTGAGGTTGTCGGGGATGGCGCCGCAATTGACGGTCACGAACGGGCGCGAGCGCCGCTCGCCGGAACCCTGGATGGCGCGCGCGATCATCTCCTTGCCGACGCCCGATTCGCCTTCGAGCAGGATCGGGATGCGGGAGGCCGCCGCCTTGCGGCCGAGTCTCAGCACGCGCTCCATCGACGGGCTGGCGGCGATCAGGTCCTTGAAGGACAGCGCCCCGCCACCCTGCCGCGCCGGCGGCCGGCGCACGCTGCCGGCGGCGCGCGCCTCCAGCTTCAGCGCGTTGGCGACGGAGGACTGGATGCGCTCGGGCGAGACCGGCTTGACGACGAAGTCGAACGCGCCGCGCCGCATGGCGCCGACCACCGTGTCGATGCCGCCCTGCGCGGTCTGCACCACCACCGGCAGGCCGATCTCGCGCTCGCGCAGGACGTCGAGCATGGCAAGCCCGCCCATGCCGGGCATCATCAGGTCGAGCACGATGGCGGCGACGTCGCCGCCGCGCGGACCGTCGAGCGCGGCAAGCCCGGCCTCGCCGCTGTCGGCGGCCAGCACCGTGTGCCCGGCCTTGCCCAGCGCGGCCTCCAGCAGCCTGCGCTGCACCGGATCGTCGTCGACGATGAGGATCACCGGCATGATTGTCGGCTTTCCCTCGGCTTGTGACTGGTTTTCCGCATCGGAATGGCACACATGACCGCAACCATTGCAGCCCGACCGGTGAATGTTCCATTACGGTTCGGTAACAAAGTGCAACGAGGACTGCGGCATGACTGACCTGATCCATGTGCGGCGCGCCACGGTGGCGGCGCAGGCGGCTTCCGAAGACGCGGCGCTGGGCGCCCTGCCCGAATGGAACCTCGCCGACCTCTACCCCTCCATGGACGGCCCCGAGCTTGCCCGCGACGTCGAGCGCGCGGCCGCCGACGCCGTCACCTTCGAGGAGGCGTGGAAGGGCAAGCTGGAGGACGAGGCGAGGAAGGGCGCAGACGGCCGCCTCGGCGCGGCCATGGTCGCCTACGAGGCGCTGGACGAGCTGATGGGCCGCATCATGTCCTATGCCGGCCTGCTCTATGCCGGCGACACGTCGGACCCCAGGCGGGCCAAGCTCTACGGCGACCTTCAGGAAAAGATCACCGACGCCAGCTCGCATCTGCTGTTCTTCACGCTGGAGATGAACCGCGTGGACGACGCCGTGATGGATGCCGCCATGGACGCCGACCCGCAGCTCGGCCGCTACCGGCCTTGGATCGTCGATTTGCGCAAGGACAAGCCGTTCCAGCTCGAGGACCGGGTCGAGCAGCTCTTCCACGAGAAGTCGGTGACGGGGCGCGGCGCGTGGAACCGCCTGTTCGACGAGACGATGACCGGCCTGCGCTTCGACGTGGACGGCGAGGCGCTGACGCTGGAGCCGACGCTGAACCTCTTGCAGAGCCCCGACGGCGAGACGCGCCGCAAGGGCGCCGACGCGCTGGCCAGGACCTTCGGCGACAATCTGCGCCTGTTCACGCTGATCACCAACACGCTGGCCAAGGACAAGGAGATCTCCGACCGCTGGCGCGGATTTCAGGACATAGCCGACTCAAGGCATCTGGCGAACCGCGTCGAGCGCGCGGTGGTCGACGCGCTGGAGGCGGCCGTGCGCGCGGCCTATCCGCGCCTGTCGCACCGCTACTACGCCATGAAGGCGAAGTGGCTCGGCATGGAGCAGATGAACCACTGGGACCGCAACGCGCCGCTGCCCGAGACGCCGAAGGCGGTGATCGGCTGGGACGAGGCGAAGGACACGGTGCTGTCGGCCTATCGCGGCTTCGCGCCCGAGATGGCGGAGATCGCCGGGCGCTTCTTCGACGGCCGCTGGATCGACGCGCCGGTGCGCCCCGGCAAGTCGCCGGGCGCCTTCGCCCACCCGACCGTGCCCTCGGCGCACCCCTACGTGATGCTGAACTACATGGGCAAGCCGCGTGACGTGATGACGCTCGCCCACGAGCTCGGCCACGGCGTGCACCAAGTGCTGGCGGCGAGCCAAGGCTCGCTGATGTCGGCGACGCCGCTGACGCTGGCCGAGACGGCCTCGGTGTTCGGCGAGATGCTGACCTTCCGCGCGCTGCTCGACCGCGCCGCGAGCGCCCGGGAACGCAAGGCCATGCTCGCCCAGAAGGTCGAGGACATGATCAACACGGTCGTGCGCCAGATCGCCTTCTACGAGTTCGAGCGCAAGGTGCACACGGAGCGCAAGAACGGCGAGCTGACGTCGGACAAGATCGGCGAGTTCTGGCTGGAAGTGCAGGCAGAGAGCCTGGGCCCCGCGATCAAGCTGCGCGAAGGCTACGAGACCTTCTGGTCCTACATCCCGCACTTCATCCATTCGCCCTTCTACGTCTACGCGTACGCCTTCGGCGACTGCCTGGTGAACTCGCTCTACGCGGTCTACATGAACGCGGAGGCGGGCTTTCAGCAGAAATATTTCGACATGCTGCGGGCCGGCGGCACCAAGCACCATTCGGAGCTGCTCGCCCCCTTCGGCCTCGACGCCACCGACCCCGCCTTCTGGCACAAGGGCCTGTCGGTCGTCGAGGGGCTGATCGACGAACTGGAGGCGATGGAGGGCTGAGCGGGCGCGGCCCGACGAGACGCCGCCGGACAAGACCCGATGAGCACGCCCGCCCCCTACATCCTGCTGCGCGACGACCTCGCCGGCCGCGAGATGATGTTCGCCGGACCAAGCGAGGTCATCACCGCCGACCGGCTGGACGAGGTGGTGCCGGCGCTGCGGCGGCTCGACGGGCTGAGGCGTGCCGGCAAATGGTTGGCGGGCTACCTCTCCTACGAGGCGGGCTTCGCCTTCGAGCCCAAGCTGGAGGCAGTGCTGCCGCAAGGCCGGCGCATGCCGCTCGTCCGCTTCGGCGTGTTCGACCTGCCCGACGAGCGCGCTATCGAGCCCGCCGCCCCCTCCAATGCCGGGCTCTACGACGCCCGCGCGACATGGAACCCCGACGACTACCGCACCCGCTTCGAGCGGCTGCATATGCACCTGCGCAAGGGCGACGCCTATCAGGGCAACCTCACCTTCCCGGTGGCGGCGCGCTGGGACGGCACGCCCCGCGCCGTGTTCGAGGCGATGACTGCACGCCAGCCGGTGCGCTACGGCGCGCTGGTCGAGCTGGGCGGGCCGGCCATCGTGTCGCGCTCGCCCGAACTGTTCTTCGAGGTCGACCGCGGCGGCTGGATCGAGACGCATCCGATGAAGGGCACGGTCCGGCGCGGCGCGACCCCGCAGGAAGACCGCGAGCTGGCCGAATTCCTGCGCAACGACCCGAAGAACCAGGCCGAGAACCGGATGATCGTCGACCTGCTGCGCAACGACATCTCGCGGGTGAGCGAGGTCGGCACGCTGGACGTGCCGGAACTGTTCCGCATCGAGAGCTACCCGACCGTGCACCAGATGGTGAGCCGGGTGCGGGCGCGGCTGGTGCCGGGCGTGGGCCTGACGGAGATCATGCAGGCGCTGTTCCCGTGCGGCTCGATCACCGGCGCGCCGAAGCTGTCGGCGATGCTGATCCTCAACGCGCTGGAGCGCCACCCGCGCGACGCCTATTGCGGTGCCATCGGCTGGGCCGCGCCGGGCGGGCAGATGCGCTTTTCGGTGGCGATCCGCACCGTGACCCTGCACGAGGGCGGCGAGGCCGTGTTCAATGTCGGCGGCGGCGTCGTGTTCGATTCCGACGCGCGCTCGGAGTATGAGGAATGCCTGCTGAAAGCCCGCTTCGCCACCGGCTCGGTGCCGGCGACGGCCTGATCGAGACCTTCGGCTGGTTTCCGAACCGAGGCGCGGTGCGCGTCGCGCGCCACCGGGCGCGCATGGAGCACTCGGCCGAAGCGCTCGGCATTGCATTCAGCCCCGAGGCGTTCGATGCGGCGCTCGCCGGGGTGGCGACGGGCTCGGAGCCGCTGCGGGTGCGCGTGACGCTGGACGGCGGCGGCCGGCTGGACGCCACGGCCGCTCCCTTCCGGCCGCTGGCGGACGGCGCGGTCTGGCGCGTCGCGATCGCGGCAACGCGCCTCGATTCGCGCGATCCCTTGCTGGCTCACAAGACGACGCGGCGCACCGCCTACGATGCGGCCCGCGCCGAAATTCCTCCGGGCGATGCCGACGAGGTGTTGTTGCTGAACGAGCGCGGCGAGATCTGCGAAGGCACGATCACCAGCGTCTTCGCCGATATGGGCGACGGCACGCTCGCCACCCCGCGGCTCGCCTGCGGCCTGCTGGCGGGCATCCTGCGCGAGGAATTGCTGGAAAGCGGCCGCGCCGTCGAGCGCGTGCTGACGCCGGGCGACCTCGCGAGCGCGAAAACGCTGTTCGTCGGCAATTCGCTGCGCGGGCTGATCGCGGTGCGGCTCGTCGACCGCTGAACGGCGGCGACCGGCCGCGCAAAGCGTGGTATCCTCGCGCCCAAGGAGTTGCCCATGAACATCCAGATCAAGAAGCGCTATGCCGACTGGATCGCCGAGCAGATCAGCGCCGGCCGCTACGCCTCGGAGATCGAGGCGGTCGAGGACGCCATCGCGGCGAAGATCGCGGAGGAGGACGTCGAGCGTCTGCGCGCACGTCTGAGGGAGTCCATCGCGCAGGCCGACAGGGGCGAGACGGTGGTCGCCGACGAGGCGTTTTTCGAGCGCAAGAAGCAGCGAATCCGCGACCTCTACATGAAGCCGGGCGAATGACCGGTTTCGTCGTCGAGTTCACGCCTTTCGCCGAGGCGGATTTCGACGCCATCCAGAACTATATCGCCGCAGACAACCCCTTTCGGGCTCTCACTTTCGCGGAGGAGTTGCGCGACGCGGCGGTTCGATTTTTGTCCGTAACGCCGCATGCGGGCAGCAAAGTCGGCAAGTTGCGATACTTCAGCAAACGCAACTACGTGCTGGTCTACCGCGTCGACGACGACCGGCATCTCGTGCAGGTCCTGCTCATTTCCGAAGGTCACAGAAACTGGCGCCGCCTGCTCGACGACCTCGAATGAGCCTCCCTGCCCACACGCCCTACGACGGCTCGGCGACACCCTTCACTATCGGGCTGAAGCCGCTCGACCTTGCCGACTGGATCGAGATCGACCGCCACTACGACGCCTACATCGCCGAAAAGAAGCGGCTCTGCGCCGAAATCCCCGATCTGGTGTTTGCCGCCGAGCCGGAAACGCAAGACGCACAGCGGGAGGCGCTCGACCTGATCGCAGCGCATATGGCCGCCGGGGGCGGGCAGGAGCGCGCGGAACCGCACACCCGCGCCGCGGTGGAAGCGCAGTTGCGCGAGGCGGCGGCGATGGAGGGGACGGCGCCGCCGCTGTGGCGCGCGGCGCTGCTGGTACAGGAGGATCTCGTCCTGATGCGACGGGACGAGACCGGCTGGCGGCTGGCGGCAGCCGCGCTATGCTTCCCCTCCTCATGGTCGCTGAGGGAGAAATTCGGCCGGCCGATCGACGACATCCATGCGCCGGTGCCCGGCTTTCAGGCCGGCACGCGCAATGCCGAGCTGATCGGCCGCATGTTCGACCGGCTTCAGGGACAGGCGGTGCAGCGCCTCAACTGGTCGATCGCGGTGGATCCGTCGCTCTATCTGCCGCTGTCGAGCGTCGAGCGCAAGGACCGCGCCGACCGCCGCGCCTCGCGGTTTCCGACAGAGGACCCCACGGCCTCGGCCTTCATGCGGGTGGAGCGGCAGACGCTGCGCAAGCTGCCCGCCTCGGGCGACATCCTGTTCACCATCCGCATCCATGTCGACCCGATGAGGGTGCTGGCAGCGCACCCGGACCACGCGCGGCTGGCGGGCGGCTTCGCCGACCAGCTCGCCGCGCTGGAAGCGGCCGAGCTCGACTACAAGGGGCTGGCGGCCGACCGCGACCGGCTGGTCGCCGCGCTGCGGGCCATGGCCGCGGGGGCCTGATTTTCCTTTATTGTGACGCCGATCTATGATTTGAGCCCCGGCCCATACGCGACGCATACAAAAGAGGAGCGGCACGACATGGCGAACGACGAGTGGCCCGTCTACGGCGAGATTACCGGCCCGATGGTGATGATCGGCTTCGGCTCCATCGGCCGCGGCGCGCTGCCGCTGATCGAGCGCCACTTCAAGTTCGACAGGTCGCGCATGGTGGTGATCGACCCCTCCGACGCCGACAAGCGCCTGCTCGACGAGCGCGGCATCCGCTTCGTGCAGGAGGCCGTGACGAAGAAGAACTACAGGAAGCTGCTGAAGCCGCTGCTGACCAACGGCGCCGGCCGGCCCTTCTGCGTCAACCTGTCGGTCGACACCGGCTCGGTCGACCTGATGCGCTTCTGCCGCGAGCTCGGCTCGCTCTATGTCGACACCGTCATCGAGCCGTGGCTCGGCTTCTATTTCGACGACAAGATGGAGAATGCCGACCGCACGAACTATGCGCTGCGCGAGACGCTGCTGGCCGAGAAGCGCGCCAGTCCCGGCGGCCCGACCGCGGTGTCGACCTGCGGCGCCAATCCCGGCATGGTGTCGTGGCTGGTCAAGCAGGCGCTGGTGAACCTCGCCACCGACCTGAAGCTCGACTTCAAGGAGCCCAAGACCGGCGACCGCGAAGGCTGGGCCAGGCTGATGAAGAAGGCGGGCGTCAAGGGCGTGCACATCGCCGAGCGCGACACCCAGCGTGCCAAGAGCCCCAAGCCGCTCAACGTGTTCTGGAACACATGGTCGGTCGAGGGCTTCATCTCGGAGGGGCTCCAGCCGGCCGAGCTGGGCTGGGGCACCCACGAGACATGGATGCCGAAGAACGCGCGCAAGCAGAAGAAGGGCTGCAAGGCGGCGATCTACCTCGAGCAGCCCGGCGCCAACACGCGCGTGCGCACCTGGTGCCCGACCCCGGGGCCGCAATACGGCTTCCTCGTCACCCACAACGAGGCCATCTCGATCGCCGATTTCTTCACCGTGCGCGACAGGAAGGGCAAGGTCGCCTACCGGCCGACCTGCCACTACGCCTACCATCCGTGCAACGACGCGGTGCTGTCGATGCACGAGATGTTCGGCGCCGGCGGCAAGCCGCAGCCGGTCCACCATGTGCTCGACGAGAACGAGCTGGTCGACGGCATCGACGAGCTGGGCGTGCTGCTCTACGGCCACAGGAAGAACGCCTACTGGTACGGCTCGCAGCTTTCGCTTCAGGAGGCGCGCCGGCTCGCGCCCCATCAGAACGCGACGGGCATGCAGGTGACCTCGGCCGTGCTGGCGGGCATGGTCTGGGCGCTGGAGAACCCGGAGGCCGGCATCGTCGAGGCCGACGAGGTCGATTACCGGCGATGCCTGGAGGTGCAGCGGCCCTATCTCGGCCCGGTGAACGGCTATTACACCGACTGGACGCCGCTGGAGGGACGCCCCGGCCTGTTCGCCGAAGACATCGACAGGGCCGACCCGTGGCAATTTAGAAATATTCTCGTAAGATAGTAAGCATTGTGGAAATGTCCGGCGCAGGCCGGAAAGGCGCGGGCGGGCGCCGGTCTCGAGGAGAGGGAATTGAGTATGTCCAGTTCGCGTATCAACGCCGGCGTCGCGGCCATCGCCGTGGCGGCGCTGCTTGCCGGCTGCCAGTCAGGCCCGCGCAACGATCCTGGGCCCGGCGGGCCCATCGCCGCCGCGCCCCAGCAGGGCATCGAGGGAAGCTGGGTCGACGGCACGGGGGCGGGCCTGACCATCTTCACCGCGGGCCGCTTCGAGACGTTTGCGACCGACTCGCAGCAGAAGCTCTCCGAAGGCACCTACACGATGCGCACCCCGACGCTGGTCGAGATCAGCGGCATCTCGATCATCCGCCAGAGCCCGATCGCCTTCAACTGCGCCCTGGCCACCCCCGCCCAGCTCAACTGCACCGCCTCCAGCGGCCAGCAATTCGTGCTGACGCGCCGCGTCGGCACGGTCTGACGGAACGGCTGCGGGCGCGGCGATGCCGATCCTGATCGGCCTTGCCGCGCTGGCGGTCCTCGCCGTCGTCGTCCTTCCGCAGTTCTGGGTGCGCCGCACGCTGACGCGCCATGCCGCCGACCGGCCCGATCTGCCCGGCACCGGCGGCGAGCTCGCCCGCCACCTGCTCGACCGTTTCGGCCTGACCGACGTGAAAGTCGACTCTACCCAGGCCGGCGACCACTACGATCCGCGCACGCGCACCGTCCGCCTGACCGACCCGCATCTGGCCGGGCGCTCGCTCTCGGCCGTGGCCGTTGCCGCCCACGAGGTCGGCCACGCCATCCAGCACGCCAATGGCGAGCGCATGCTGGCCTGGCGGCAGCGGCTGGCGAAGCTCGCCTCGTGGACGGACAAGGCGGCGGGTGCCTTCTTCATCGCCGCGCCCTTCCTCGCCGTGGTGGCGCGCACGCCGCTGGCTCTGGCGGCGCTGGTGGGCACCGGCATCGCGCTGCTGGGCGTCAGGGTCGTGGTCACGCTGATCACCCTGCCGGTCGAGTTCGACGCCAGCTTCCGCAAGGCGCTGCCGATGCTCAAGGACGGCGGATATCTCGACGGCAAGGACATGCCGGCGGTCCGCAGCGTGCTGAAGGCGGCGGCGCTCACCTATGTCGCGGCGGCGCTGGTGACGCTGGTCGACCTTGCGCGCTGGATCAGGCTGCTGCGATAAGAAGAAAACGCGCGAAGCGCCGGGGGGAACCATGTCGGAAACCATGTCAGCGCATTTCGACACGGCGGAAACACGCGATCCGGCCGAGCGCGAGCGCGACCTGTTCGCGCGCCTGCCGGCCTTCCTCGACAGGGCGGCGAAGGCCGCGCCCGGCCTCGGCCGCTGGCTTGCCGGCCACGATCTTGCCGCGGTAGCGAGCCGCGAGGCGCTGGCGAGGCTGCCCGTGCTGCGCAAGGGCGAGCTGATGGAGAGGCAGAAGGCCGAGCCGCCCTTCGGCGGCTTCGCCGACCCGGCGGCGCTGGCGGGCGGGCGCATCTACATGTCGCCCGGTCCGATCTGGGAGCCGCAGGCCGCGCCCTCCGGCCATGGTGACAGCCATTGGGGCGGGGCACGGGCCCTTTACGCGGCGGGCGTCCGCGCCGGCGACGTGATGCACAACGCCTTCGCCTACCACATGACCCCCGGCGCCTGGATGATGGACGAGGGCGCGCGCACGCTCGGCTGCACCGTCTTTCCCGCCGGCACGGGCAACACCGAGATGCAGGCGGAAGCCGCGGCCGCGCTGCGCCCCACCGTCTATGCCGGCACGCCGGACTTCCTGAAGGTGATTCTCGACAAGGCGGCCGAAAGCGGGCGCGACCTGACCTCCTTCCGCCTCGGGCTGGTCTCGGGCGGCGCGCTGTTCCCCTCCCTGCGCGCCGAATATGCCGCGCGCGGCGTCCGCGTGCTGCAATGCTACGCGACGGCCGAATTCGGCGTCATCGCCTATGAAAGCGCGGCGCCGGACGGCTCGCCCAATCCCGGCCCGAACCCCGGAATGATCGTCAACGAGAACCTGATCGTCGAGATCGTGCGGCCGGGCACCGGCGACCCGGTGCCGGAAGGCGAGGTCGGCGAGGTGGTTGTCACCGGCTTCAACCCCGCCTACCCGCTGGTGCGGCTCGGCACCGGCGACCTGTCGGCCGTGCTGCCCGGCATCTCGCCCTGCGGGCGCACCGCGACCCGCATCAGGGGCTGGATGGGCCGCGCCGACCAGCGCACCAAGGTCAAGGGCATGTTCGTCGACCCCGCGCAGGTGGCCGAGGTGATGCGCCGCCTGCCCGGCGCCGGGCGCGCGCGCCTCGTCGTCACGCGCGACGGCGCGCAGGACCGCATGGTGCTGCGCGTCGAGGCACGCGAGGCAGGGGCGGTCGACGCCGGGGCGGCGCGCGCGGCGCTGCGCGACGTCACCAAGCTCGGCGGCGAGGTGGAACTCGTGGCGCCCGGCTCGCTGCCCAACGACGGCAAGGTCATCGCCGACGAGCGCGATTATTCGGCCTGACACGGCAGAACACTCGGCGGCGGATCGCAGGCGAATCCGCTTGCAAGCGAAAATGCCCGGTGGGAACATGTTTCCAAGCCGGCGTTCATGCGCCTGACAAATGACGGGGATAGACGCCTCCGGCGAGTTCGAACGGGAGACATCAGATGAGAAGACTTGCCCTCGCGGCGGCGTTCTCGGCATCGGCTCTGGCCATGTCGACGGGCGCTTCCTTTGCCGACTACGAATTGACGATCCTTCATATCAACGACTGGCACAGCCGCATCGAGTCGAACAACGCGTTCGAATCGACCTGCTCGGAGAAGGAAGAGGGCGAAGGCAAGTGCTTCGGCGGCGCTGCCCGCCTGGTGACGGCGATCGCCGAGCGCCGCGCCGCCCTCGCCGGCAAGAACGTGCTGCTGCTCAACGGCGGCGACAACTTCCAGGGCTCGCTGTTCTACACGACCTTCAAGGGCAAGGCCGAGGGCGAGTTCCTCAACCAGATGAAGTTCGACGCCATGACCGTGGGCAACCACGAGTTCGACGATGGCGAGGAAGCGCTGGTCCCGTTCCTCGACATGATCGAGTTCCCGGTCGTGACGACCAACGTGAAGGCGAAGGAAGCCTCCGGCGCGCATGACAAGATCAAGCCGTCGGTCGTGCTCGAGGTCGGCGGCAAGAAGGTCGGCATCGTCGGCGCGGTGACCACCGACACGCCCGAGATCGCCGCGCCCGGCCCCAACATCGACATCGAGGACGATATCGCGACGATCACCGCCGAGGTGAACAGGCTGAAGGGCGAGGGCATCGACATCATCATCGCCCTCACCCATGTCGGCTACGTGCGGGACAAGGAGGCGATCGCGAAGATTCCCGGCGTCGACGTGGTGGTCGGCGGCCACTCGCACTCGCTGCTGTCGAACACGGACGCCAAGGCCGAAGGCCCGTATCCGACGATGGTCGACAATCCCGAGGGCTACAAGGTCCCGGTCACGCAGGCCGCGTCCTACTCGAAATATCTCGGCGAGTTCACCGTCGTCTTCGACGACAACGGCGTGGTGAAGTCGGCGGCCGGCGACCCGCGCCCGCTCGACAAGGACATCGTGCCCGACGCCGCCGTGCTGGCGCGCATCAAGGAGATGGGCGCGCCGATCGAGGCGCTGAAGCTGCTGGAGGTTTCGGAAACCACCGCGCCGATCGAGGGCGGGCGCAACGCCTGCCGCGCCATCGAGTGCGAGATGGGCAACCTGATCGCCGACGCGATCATCGACCGCACGAAGGACCAGGGCGTCACCATCGCCGTGCAGAACGGCGGCGGCATCCGCGCCTCGATCGACGCCGGCATCATCACCATGGGCGAGGTGCTCACGGTGCTGCCGTTCCAGAACACGCTGGCGACCTTCCAGCTCACCGGCGCCGACCTCGTCGCCTCGCTGGAGCACGGCGTCAGCGGCGTCGAGGAGGGCAAGGGCCAGTTCCCGCAGGTCGGCGGCATGAAATACACGCTCGACATGGGCGTGGCGCCCAATGCCGGCCGCGTCAAGGACGTGATGGTGAAGGAGGGCGACGCCTTCGTGCCGATCGACCTCGCCAAGACCTACACGATCGGCACCAACAACTTCACGCGCGGCGGCGGCGACGGCTACAGGCTGTTCGCCTCCAACGCCAAGAACGCCTATGATTTCGGCCCGAGCCTCGAACAGGTCGTCGCCGACTATCTGAAGGCGAACCGCCCCTTCACGCCGAAGCTCGAAGGCCGCATCACGGTCGTCAACGCGCCGGCGCCGGCCGAACCCGCGCCGGCTCCTGCACCGGCGCCGGCTCCTGCACCAGCCCCGGCACCGGCACCCGCGCCTGCACCGGCTGAGCCGGCTCCTGCGCCTGCCGAGGTTCCGCCCCCGCCGCCCGGCTCGGGCGACATCGCCAATACGCCGCCCGTGGTGGAAGTCGCCCCGGCCGAGCCGGCGCCTGCTCCCGCTCCGGCGCCTGCACCCGCCCCTGCCCCTGCCCCTGCACCTGCTCCGGCGCCTGCTCCCGCTCCGGCTCCAGCCCCCGCTCCCGCCCCGGCACCGGCCGAGCCCGCTCCGGCGCCTGCTCCCGCTCCAGCCGAGGCGCCCAAAACCTACACCGTGGTTGCCGGCGACAATCTCTGGGAGATCGCCAAGAAGCTGCTGGGCGATGCGACCCGCTGGCCGGAGATCGCCGAGCTCAACGGCCTGAAGCGGCCCTACCGGCTCCAGATCGGCCAGGAGCTGAAGCTGCCGTAAGGCGGCCGGCCGAGCCAGAAACCGGAAGGCCCGCCCCTGCGGCGGGCCTTTTTTCGTCGCGCTTGACCGCAATCAAGGCATGCGGCCATGCGCTGCATTGGATGCGCGCGTGCCGGACATTAGGTAGCTGGCGGCAACGAGGACGGACGAGCATGTCGAAAACGCCGGCGCAAGCGGCATCGAAGGTTACGCGGAGCGCGGGCGAGGCGGCGGCGAGGCCGGGCAAGGTGGGCGTGCTGCTCACCAATCTCGGCACGCCGGATGCGCTCGACGTGCCGGCGGTGCGGCGCTATCTGCGCGAGTTCCTGTCCGACCCGCGCGTCATCGAGCTGACGAAATTCGCCTGGTATCCGATCCTCTACGGCGCGGTGCTGCCGTTCCGGCCGAAGAAGACGGCGGCCAACTACGCCAAGATCTGGAACCGCGAGGCCGACGAATCGCCGCTGCGCACCATCTCGCGCGAGCAGGCGCAGCGGCTGGCCGACACCTTCGCGGACGACGGGCGCGTCGTCGTCGACTGGGGCATGCGCTACGGAACGCCGGCCATCCGCGATTGCGTGAAGCGGCTGATGGACGCCGGCTGCGAGCGCATCCTGTTCGTGCCGCTCTATCCGCAATTCTCGGCGACGACGACGGCGACGGCCAACGACCAGCTCTATCGCGCGCTGATGAAGATCAGGGCCATGCCGACGGTGCGCAGCGTGCCGCCCTACTGGGACGAGCCGGTCTATATCGACGCGCTGGCGCGGTCGCTGACCAACGGGCTGGCGAAGCTCGATTTCGAGCCGGATATGGTGATCGCCTCCTACCACGGCATCCCGAAGCTCTATTCCGACAAGGGCGACCCCTACCGGGCGCACTGCCTCGGCACCACGCAACTGCTGCGGGAAAGACTGGGCTGGGGCGAGGACCGGCTGATCTCCACCTTCCAGTCGCGCTTCGGCGCGCAGGAATGGCTCCAGCCCTACACGGACAAGACCGTGGAGAAGCTGGCGAAGGACGGCGTCAAGCGCATCGCCATCGTCAATCCCGGCTTCTCGGCCGACTGCATCGAGACGCTGGAGGAGATCGACGGCGAGGTGCGCGAGATCTTCCTGCACAATGGCGGCGAGCGCTTCGCCCACATCCCCTGCCTCAACGCCTCCGACGAGGGCATGGCGGTGATCGAGGCGCTGGTCAGGCGCGAGCTTGGGGGATGGGTGGAGTGGGGGGAGAAAATCTGACGGCGCGCCGGCGCCTCCCCTCCCCCTTGCGGGGAGGGGGAGCCCGCGCATCTCCCGGAACCTCCCGCCCTGCCGCCGCGTTGTGCGGCGACAGCGAGGGGCCCCGATGCGACGCAAGCTCGATTTGAGGACCGGCCGGCCGGTATGGCTGGCCTATCGCGCGCCGCGCGTGCCGGTCGAGCCGCTGCGGCGCGACGTCGCCTGCGACGTCGCGGTGGTCGGCATGGGCGTCAGCGGCGCGCTGATCGCCGAGGCGCTGACGGGCGCCGGCCTCTCGGTCGTCGCCATCGACCGGCGCGGGCCGATGCTCGGCTCGACCGCCGCGACCACCGCGCTGGTGCAGTTCGAGATCGACCAGCCCATGACGAAGCTGGCGCGCAGGATCGGCAGCAAGGCGGCCGCGCAGGCATGGCGGCGCTCGCGGCTCGCGGTCACCAACCTCGCGGGCCGCGTCGAGCGGCTGGGCATTTCATGCAATGCCGCGCCGCGCCCTTCCCTGCTGCTGGCGGGCGACGTGCTCGATGCGGACGGATTGCGCGAGGAAGCACGGGCGCGCCGCGCGGCCGGCATCGCTGCGGAGTTCCTCGACCGGAACGCGCTGAAACGCGATTTCGGCCTCTCCCGCGACGGCGCGATTCTCTCGACGCACAACCTCCAGCTCGATCCGCGCAAGCTGACCGCGGGCATGCTGAACCGTGCCCGCGAGCGCGGCGCGCGCTTCTTCGCGCCGGCGGAGGCGACCGCCCTCCGCGACGACGCGGACGGGGTGAGCGTCGCGACGAAGGACGGGCCGTCGATCCGCGCCGCTCATGTGGTGCTGGCCACCGGCTACGAGTTGATGGACATCGTCCCGCCCGTGCCGCACCGCATCGTCTCGACCTGGGCGCTGGCGACGGTGCGGCAGAAGCGGATGCCGTGGCCCGACCGCGCCTTCGTGTGGGAAGCGTCGGACCCCTATCTATACGCCCGCCTGACCCATGACGGCCGCATCGTCTGCGGCGGCGAGGACGAGGATTTTTCCGACGAGAAAAGCCGCGACGCGATGCTCGGCGAGAAGACGGCGGCGGTCGCCGCCAAGATGAAGGCGCTGGTGCCTGGGGCCGACATGCGCGCCGACTTCGCCTGGACGGGCTCCTTCGGCACCACCGCGACCGGCCTGCCCTATGTCGGCGCCGTCCCCCGGCATCCGCGCATCTTCGCGGCCATGGGTTATGGCGGCAACGGCATCACCTTCTCGCAGATAGCCTCCGAGATCGTCCTCAATGCGCTCGAAGGGCGCGAGGACGGCGACGCCGCGCTGTTCTCGCTGTCGCGGTGAGCACCTCTCCCAGCGGAAGATTGTGGCGGAATGGGCGATTGCATTCGCCGCAATAGGTTCCTAGGTGTGACGGGAGCCGGGGCGCGCCCCGGAGCGGCGGGGCGGCCGGGATGCGGCCGCACAACTGGAGGCTCCCATGTTCTCAGGCTTCGACATCCTCATCGGCGTGCTTGTCGTCCTCGTGCTCCTGCTCATCTTCGCGGGCATCAAGACCGTCCCGCAGGGCTACAACTGGACCGTCGAGCGGTTCGGCCGCTACACCCGCACGCTGACGCCCGGCCTCAACCTGATCGTCCCCTTCATCGACCGCGTCGGCGCCAAGCTGAACATGATGGAGCAGGTGCTCGACGTGCCGACGCAGGAGGTCATCACCCGCGACAACGCCATCGTGGCGGTCGACGGCGTGGCCTTCTACCAGGTGCTCAACGCCGCGCAGGCGGCCTATGAGGTGGCCGGGCTCCAGAACGCCATCCTCAACCTCACCATGACCAATATCCGTTCGGTGATGGGCTCGATGGACCTCGACGAGCTCTTGTCCAACCGCGACGCCATCAACGAGCGGCTGCTGAGAATCGTCGACGAGGCCGCGCACAACTGGGGCATCAAGGCGACGCGCGTCGAGATCAAGGACATCAACCCGCCGGCCAACCTCGTGGAATCGATGGCGCGCCAGATGATGGCCGAGCGCGACAAGCGCGCGCAGATCCTCGCCGCCGAGGGCCTGAAGGCCGCGCAGGTGCTGGAGGCGGAGGGCCGCCGCGAGGCCGCCTTCCGCGACGCCGAGGCGCGCGAGCGCGCGGCGGAAGCCGAGGCGAGGGCGACGCAGGTGGTCTCCGAGGCGATCGCCAAGGGCGACGTGCAGGCGATCAACTATTTCGTGGCGCAGCGATACACCGAGGCGCTGGCCAAGATCGCCTCCGGCAACAATTCCAAGGTCGTGCTGATGCCGCTGGAGGCGTCGTCGCTGATCGGCTCGCTGAGCGGCATCGGCGCGATCGCGAAGGAAGTCTTCGGCGAGAACGGCACCGGCAACCCGCCGGTGCGCGGCGGCCGCACGCCCAACACCGGAAACTGACGGAGGCGCGGCCATGATCGTGCGCTTCTTCGCCGAGCTGGGCCCGTGGAGCTGGATGGTGCTGGGCGCCGTGCTGCTCGCCGCCGAGATCGTGCTGCCGGGCTTCTTCCTCTTGTGGATCGGCATCGCCGCGGTGCTGACCGGCGCGCTGTCGCTCCAGCTCTGGGACTGGGCGTCCTGGACCTGGCAGGTGCAGGTTCTGGTGTTCCTGGTGCTGTCGCTGCTGTCGGCCTTCGCCGGCAAGAAGGTGCTGGGCGCCAGCGCCAACCCGCCCAGCGACGAGCCGCTGCTCAACCGCCGCGCCGACCAGCTCGTCGGCCGCACCGCGACGCTGGTCGAGCCGATCGCGCAAGGCGTCGGCAGGGTCACGCTCGGCGACACGATCTGGCGCGTCACCGGGCCGGACATGCCGGCGGGCACGCGCGTGCGCGTGGTCGCCGCCCATGGCGGCGAGCTGGAGGTCGCGGCGGAATAGGCGTTCGCGGCACGCGGCATCGCCCCGCCGGCGGCCGCGTCAACGCTCCGTTAACCATCGGCATTTACGGTTCGGTAAGCAATCCGTGCGGCCTTGCGGCCGCGCCACCGGACCGTTCCGTTTGTCGATGTCGCATTTTCCGTCAGGCCCGCATCTTCGTCGCGCGACGCTGCATCTCGGTGCGGTGGCGGCCTGCGCGCTGCTGGCCGCGACGAGCCTTCATGCGCAGGAGCGCGCAAGCGGGCTGCGCAGCGCCTTTCCCGAAACGTCGGCCACCGCCGCAAGCCCGCTCGACCGCCGCGCCGGGCAGCAGCGCGAGCCGCTGGAGCGCCGGCAGGCGGAGCCTCTCGCGCCCGACAATGCGCCGCTGCCAAGCTACCGGCCGGCGAGCCAGGGCGCGATCCCCGAAGCCGCGGTCGATCCGCGCATCGAGGAACTGCTGGGCGCCCGTCCCCGCGCCTCCGGCGCAACCGACACGGCGAGCCGGCCCGCGACCCGCCGCCCGGCGGCGCAGCCCGCGCCGGCACCTCGCCCGACCGCGACCGCGCAGTCACAGTCACAGGCACAGGCACAGGCACAGGAGCCGCTGACCACCGGCTCGCTGGCGCGGCCGGACGCGCTGCCGGCCCCTGACGACGCCCCCCGCCCGCCCAACGCGAGCGTGCAGGGGCTGGATTCCGCCGACCTCGAGCGCAATGTCCGCGCGAGCCCCGACGCCGAGCGAACGGGCGCCATCGAGACGCGGCGCGGCGCGCCGGACGACTCGCCCTTCGCGCCCGCCGGCATCAGGGCGGGCAGCTTCGTGCTGCGCCCGGCGCTGGAACAGGGGCTGGAGTGGTCGTCCAACGCCGCCGCCACGGCGGGCGGTTCGTCCGACCTCCTGTCGTCGACCACGCTGCGCCTCGGCGGCGCCAGCGACTGGTCGCGCCACGCCCTGACCTTCGATGCCTACGGGACATGGCGGCAGTCGCTGCGCGGCACCGGCTTCTCCGAGATCGCCGCCGGCGCCAACGCGGCGCTGCGGCTGGATCTCGCCGAAGGGTTCGTCTCCACCACCTCCGCCAGCTATCTGCGCCGGCCGGAATCGGCGTCCGTGGGCGCGCCCGTGATCGGCCGGCCGCTGCGCGAAACCTCGCGCGCCGCGACCGCGCTGGAAAAGACGCTCGGGCCGGTGCTGCTGTCGGCGCGCGTCTCGGCGGAGCGCAACGCCTACTGGAACGCCGTCCTCGCCGCCGGCGGCGTGGCCTCGCAGGCCGACCTGAACAACACGCTCTATGCCTTCACCCTGCGCGGCGGCTACGAGGTGTCGCCGGCCATGCGGCCCTTCGTCGAGGCCGAGATCGGCCGCCGCGCCTATGATTCGCGGCTGGACGCGGCCGGCTTCGCGCGCTCGTCGCGCCGCTATGGCGCGCGCGCCGGCCTGTCCTTCGACATGGGCGAGAAATTCAACGGCGAGGTCGCCGCCGGGTGGCTGGGCGAGACACCGGACGACGGCCGGCTGGCGGCCATCTCGGCGGGCACGCTCGACGCCACCGTGGCATGGTCGCCGATCCGCGGCACGCAGGTCGACCTGAACCTCTCGACGAATGTCGAGGCCGATGCCGCGGCCGGCAGCGCGCTGGTCCACGGCGCCTCGCTCGGCGCGACGCACGAATTCGGCCGGCGCCTGACCGGCACGGCGCTGCTGAGCGCCGAGCTGCGCCGCTACGCCGGCACAGCCGACAGCGACACGCGGCTCGGCGCCTCCGCCAGCCTGACCTGGTGGCTGAACCGCAATGCCGGCATCACCGGCCGCGCCAGCTACGAGCAGCAGGACAGCACCTTGCCCGATCGCAGCTACGGCGCGACCGGGATCTATGTGGGCTTTACGCTCCAGCGATAACGGGCGGCCCGGTCGGCCACTGTCAGCCGTTCGACGCCTTGCGGATATGCCCGGCCGGCGCATGGTCGGCCAGCAGCCGCTCCAGCGTCGGGCGCAGCTTCGCCGCCAGCCCCCCGTGAGACAAGGCAAAAGCGAGGTTGGCCTCCACGAAGCCTTCCGGCGAGCCGCAGTCGAAGGTGCTGCCGCGGAAGTGGTAGCCGTAGAAATCCTGGCTCTGCTTGAGCTTCAGCATGGCGTCGGTGAGCTGGATCTCGCCGCCCGCCCCGCGCTCCTGGTCGGCCAGCAGGCCGAATATCTCCGGCTGGAGGATGTAGCGGCCGTTGATGTAGAGGTTGGACGGCGCGGTGCCCGGCGCCGGCTTCTCCACCATCTCGCTGATGTGGAAGCCGTTCCCCGCCGGCGCGCCCCTGCCGACGATGCCGTATTTGTGGGTCTCGGCGGGATCGCATTCCTGCACGCCCACCACATTGCCGCCTGTGCTCTCGTAGAGCCTCACCATCTCGCTCATGCACGGCCCGCCGGAGCGCGTGCGATCGGGCTGCATGATCATGTCGGGCAGCAGCAGCGCGAAGGGCTCGTTGCCGACGATCTCGCGCGCGCACCAGACCGCGTGGCCGAGCCCGAGCGGTGCCTGCTGGCGGGTGAAGCTGGTCTGGCCGGGAACGGGCTGGCGGCGCTGCAAATCGGCCAGCACGTCGTCCTTGCCGCGCTGCGCCAGCGTGTCGTACAGCTCGAACTGCACGTCGAAATGGTCTTCGATGACGCCCTTGTTGCGGCCGGTGACGAAGATGAAATGCTCGATGCCGGCCTCGCGCGCCTCCTCCACCACATAGTCGATCACCGGCTTGTCGACCACGGTCAGCATCTCCTTCGGGATCGCCTTGGTGGCGGGAAGGAGACGGGTGCCGAGCCCGGCTACGGGAAACACGGCCTTGCGAACGCGCTTTGTCATCGAAGGAACCACCAGATACGGGAGCGCAACCATTTTCACGCCGAAATTGACGTTCAACTAAACGTGGTGCCTGTCGGCTGGTTCCGCCCGTCGTTTCCTGCACGATCATACGATTTGCGTTCCGGATTGGTAAACCGTTTACTAACCGCGTTCGGTGACAAAGGCGTGCAGGCTCGATCGACGGAGGACAGCATGTTTGCACACCGTATTGCCCTCGCCCCCGCCGCTTTCGCGGCGCTGCTGGCGCTGGCCCTGCTCGGCGCGGCCGGCCCGGCATCGGCCGATGCCGGATTCGTGAAGTGGGTGAACGGCTTCCGCGCCACGGCCGCCGCCTCGGGCATCAGCGGCACCACCTTCGACCGGGCGTTCCGCGGGGTCACCGATCCCGATCCCGAGGTTCTGGAGAAGGCGCGCTACCAGCCCGAATTCGTGGCGCCCGTGTGGGACTATTTCGACAACCGGGTGAACGACAGGACCGTGGCGGACGGCCGCAGGCTGCTGCGCCAGTGGGGTCCGTGGCTCGACCGCATCGAGCAGCGATTCGGCGTCGACCGCCACATCCTGCTCGCCATCTGGTCGATGGAATCGAGCTATGGCGAGGCGCTGAAGAACGACCGCGTCATGCGCGGCGTCGTGCGCTCGCTGGCCACCCTCGCCTATGCCGACAGCCGCCGCTCCAAATATGCGCGCGAGCAACTGATCGCCTCGCTCAAGATCCTCCAGCGCGGCGACATCGACGAGCGCCACCTCACCGGCTCGTGGGCCGGGGCGATGGGCCACACCCAGTTCATCCCCACCAGCTACATCGCCTACGGCTTCGACGCCGACGGCGACGGGCGGCGCGACATCTGGAACTCGGTGCCCGACGCGCTGGCGACCGCCGCCAACCTGCTCGCCAAGAACGGCTGGCAGACCGGCAAGACCTGGGGCTACGAGGTGACGCTGCCGGAAGGGCGCAAGTTCCCCGGCGGCTCGCTCTCCCTGTCCAAATGGCAGGAGATCGGCGTCGTGCGCGCCAGCGGCAAGGCTTTCCCGCGCGGGAGCGACAATGCGGAGCTGAAGGTGCCGGACGGGCGCGCCGGGCCGGCCTTCCTGATGACGCGCAACTTCTTCGTGCTGAAGCGCTACAACAACGCCGACAAATACGCGCTGGCGGTCGGCCTTCTTGCCGACCAGATCGCCGGCCATGGCGGGCTGGTGCGCGACTGGAACCGGCCGTTCACCCGGCTGAGCTCGGCAGAAACCGAGGAATTGCAGAAGCGGCTGGGCGCGCTGGGCTATTATGACGGCCCCGTGGACGGCAAGATCGGCGAGGGATCGCGATCGGCCATCCGCGCGTTCCAGAGCCGCTCAGGCTTGACGCAGGACGGGCATCCGAGCAAGGAAGTCCTCAATACGCTCAGGCGCAGATGACGGAGCGATGTGAAGTGCCGCGTAAGACGCCCCGCAAGACACCGCGTATCCTGTTGGGACTGCTGTGGATTTTCCTTGGCGTGGCGATTGCGGCCCCGCCGGTTTCCATCCTGTCGGCAGGCACCGCGCAGGCGCAGCTCTTCAAGCGCAAGCAGGCGGAGAACGGCGACGAGCAGCCGAAGAAGCGCGGCTTCTTCCAGCGCCTCTTCGGCATCGGCGAAAAGGAAGAGGTGAAGCCCGAGCCACGCTCGGCGGCGCGCCGCCCGGCGCGCAGCGGCGGCGCAGCATCCGGGGGCGCGGCGGCCGCCGCTCCTTCCTCCCGCCAGCCGGAGGTCGAGAAGCTGGAAAACGCCCGCGTCGTGCTGGTCGTCGGCGACTTCACCGCCACGGGACTGGCCGAGGGGCTGACGGAAGCCTTCGCCCAGTCGCCGGGCGTGCGCGTGGTGGGGCGCACCAACGGCTCGTCGGGCTTCGTGCGCGACGATCATTTCGACTGGCCGGGGCAGATCGGCGCCATCATCGCCGAGGAGAAGCCGGCGGCCGTGATCGTCATGATCGGCGCCAACGACCGCCAGCAGATGGCGGTGGAGGGCAGCCGCGAAAAACCGCTCAGCGAGGCATGGAACGGCGAATACCGCAAGCGCGCCACGGCCCTCGCGGCCGGCGCCCGTTCGGCCGGCGTGCCGCTGTTCTGGATGGGCGCGCCCTCCTTCAAGCAGGGCGCCATGTCCACCGACATGATCGCCTTCAACGATATCTACCGCGGCGTCGTCGAGCAGGCGGGCGGCGAGTTCATCGACATCTGGGACGGCTTCGTCGACGAGAACGGCGCCTTCATGCCGGTCGGCCCGGACATGAACGGCCAGCGGGTGCGCCTGCGCGCCTCCGACGGCATCAACCTGACGGCGGCCGGCAAGCGCAAGCTCGCCTTCTACGCCGAGCGCCCGCTCAACCGCGTCCTCGGCGGCGCGGTGGCGCCGATGGTGGCGCCCTCGCTGCTGGAGGGCGCGCCGGTGTTCCAGCCGCTGAAACCCTCCGAGATCGACCGCACGGCGCCGATCGCGCTCGCCGACCCGCAGCTCGACGGCGGCGCGACGCTGTTCGGCGCGCGCAGCCGGACCGTGGCCGCGACCCCGCCCGAGCCGACGGGCATCGCGGTCGAGCGGCTGGTGCGGCAGGGCGTGCAGCCGGCCTCGCAGACGGGCCGCGCCGACAATTTCATGGCCGGCGGCGTGCCCGTCGTCGCCGCGCCCCCCGCTTCTTCGCCGCAGCCGCTGGCCGCCTCGCCCGAGACGACGGGGACGATCCCGGTAGGGGGGAGTAGGGGAATAGGGGAGTGAAGGATCGCCGGGCGAGGTACATGCCGCCAGGCTTTCTTCACATATTCTCCTACTCCCCCACGCCTCACCTCGGCAGCAGCGTGGCGCCCATGAGCGCCTCGTCGATGGCGGCGGCGGCCTGCCGGCCCTCGCGGATCGCCCACACCACCAGCGACTGGCCGCGACGCACGTCGCCCGCCGCCCACAGCCCCTCGACGCTGGTACGGTAATCGCGGTCGTTGGCGACGACATTGGTCGAGCGGCGCGCGTCGACAACGGTCGCCAGCCCGCCGCCCAGCTCGGCCAGCACGCCCGTCTCCATCGGCCCGGCAAAGCCGATGGCGATGAAGGCGAGGTCGGCGCGCACGACGAAGTCGGTGCCGGCGACGGGGCGGCGCTTCTCGTCCACCTCGCAGCACTTGACGCCGGTGAGGTTGCCGTCCTCGTCGGACAGGAACTCCAGCGTCGCGACCTGGAACTCGCGGTTGACGCCCTCGGCCTGGCTGGAGGAGGTGCGCATCTTGGTCGCCCAGTAGGGCCACACGGCAAGCTTGTCCTCCTTCTCCGGCGGCTGCGGGCGAATGTCCATCTGCGTCACGCGCACCGCGCCCTGCCGGAAGGCCGTGCCGATGCAGTCCGACGCCGTGTCGCCGCCGCCGACCACGACGACATGCTTGCCCGAAGCGTTGATCGGTTCCGACGCCCAGGCGACGGATTGCGAGTCGCCCTCGCCGCCGACCTTGCGGTTCTGCTGCACCAGATAGGGCATGGCGTCGAACACGCCCCTGAACTCCGCGCCGGGAATGCCGGCCGGGCGCGGCTTCTCGGAGCCGCCGCAATAGAGCACGGCGTCATGGCTCGCGACGAGGTCGGCCACGCTCCTGTCGACGCCGACATTGACGCCGCAATGGAAGGTGACGCCCTCGCCGCGCATCTGCTCGACGCGGCGGTCTATATAATGCTTCTCGATCTTGAAGTCGGGGATGCCATAGCGCATCAGCCCGCCCGGCTTCGACTCGCGCTCGTAGACATGCACCTCGTGGCCGGCGCGCGCCAGTTGCTGGGCGGCCGCCATGCCGGACGGCCCCGAGCCGATGACCGCGACCGTCCTGCCGGTACGATGGTCGGGCGGATAGGGCCGCACATAGCCGCTCTCATACGCCTTGTCGGCGATGGCCTGCTCCACCGTCTTGATGGCGACGGGAATGTCCTCGAGGTTCAGCGTGCAGGCTTCCTCGCAGGGCGCCGGGCAGATACGGCCGGTCCATTCGGGAAAATTGTTGGTCGAATGGAGGTTGCGGATCGCCGCGTCCCAGTCGCCATTGTAGACGAGGTCGTTCCAGTCGGGGATCTGGTTGTGCACCGGGCAGCCGGTCGGCCCATGGCAGAACGGGATGCCGCAATCCATGCAGCGCGCCGCCTGCTTCTCCACCTCCTTGTCCGACATCGGGAGCGTGAACTCCCGGAAATGGCGGATGCGGTCCGACGCGGGCTGGTACTTGTGCACCTGCCGGTCGATCTCCAGAAAACCCGTTACCTTGCCCATGTCAGTCCTGCCCCGTTCCGGCGGGCTTTACGCGCCAGTCTTCCAGCTTCAAATTCGCGACGCCTGCCGAATGGATGGCTCTGTCGCTTGTGACAAGGACCGCATCCCGTGCAATCGCGTGCGCTACAATCCAGTAGTCGTTCGGTGAAATCGCAGCACGTTTTCGTTCGAGGTCAATGCGCACTGCCCCGTAGATTCGCTCGATAGGATGGTCCATCGGATCAATCCGGAGACTGTCTAGAAGGTATTTCATCCGCTCATTGGAACGAGCCGAAGGATTCTTCAGAATCCCATGGTGAATCTCGCCGGCCACGAACACGCTTATCGCAATATCACCTCCGGCCTTGTCGAACCCGAGCGCAACCTGCCCGTCCGGTTCACGCGCCAAGTCAATCAGGACGTTGCTGTCGAGCATATAGCCGCTCATAGCTCGGCAGCGTCCAGAGGGCCCATATCGCTATCATCGATCTCCGGAAAATCGGCGTCTTCAAGCTTCGGCTGCTTGCGCAGCCATTCCAGGATTTCCTTCGGCGAGCGTTCACGACGAACAGGTACCAGTGTGAGGCTTCCATCCGCTTCCTTGCGGATGGTCACCTCATCTCCCTCGAACTCGAAGTCCTTCGGAATACGCACCGCGCGGCTTCGTCCGTTGCGGAATACGCGGGCGCGCTGCTCCTTCTTGGCGTCATCCAGCATCACTTGGCTCCGGGCACGGGCGGCATATGCCAAGACATATGCCGCCCGTGAATCGATTTCAATGCGACCTATTCCGCCGCCACGTTCATCCGCAGCCGCTCCATTTCGAGCAGCGCGCGGCGGTATTCGACCGGCATCACCTTGCGGAATTTCGGCCGGTAGCTGCCCCAGTCGTCGAGGATTGCCCTGGCGCGGGGCGAGCCGGTGTGGTGGGCATGGCTGGAGATGAGCTGCACCAGCCGCTCCTCGTCATGGCGGGTCATGTCGCCCGACACGTCGACGCGGCCCATATGGGCGATGTCGCCGCCATGGTGGTGGAGCTTCTCCAGCATGTCGTCTTCCTCGGGCACCGGCTCGAGCTCGACCATGGCCATGTTGCAGCGCTCGGCGAAGTCGCCGTCCTCGTCCAGCACATAGGCGACGCCGCCCGACATGCCGGCCGCGAAGTTGCGGCCCGTCCTGCCGAGCACCACGACGATGCCGCCGGTCATGTATTCGCAGCCATGGTCGCCCACGCCCTCGACCACCGCCACGGCGCCGGAGTTGCGCACCGCGAAGCGCTCGCCGGCGACGCCGGAGAAATAGGCTTCGCCCTCGGTGGCGCCGTAGAGCACGGTGTTGCCGACGATGATGGACTCCTCCGGCCGCGTCCTCGCTTTGGCCGGCGGCCGGATCACCAGCCGGCCTCCGGAAAGACCTTTGCCGACATAGTCGTTGGCCTCGCCGGCAAGCTCGAAGGTGACGCCGCGCGCCAGGAACGCGCCGAAGGACTGGCCCGCCGTGCCCGAAAGCTTCACCCGGATCGTGTCGTCCTTCAGGCCCTTGTGGCGGTACTTCTTCGCCACCGCGCCGGACAGCATCGCCCCGGCCGAGCGGTCGACGTTGCGGATATGCGCCTCGATGGTCACCGGCTGCTTCGCGTCGAGCGCGGGCCGGGCCTGCGCGATCAGCGTCCGGTCGAGCACGTCGTCGATCGGATGGATCTGCCGCTCGGTCCAGTGGATCGCCTCCTTGGGCGCATCGGGCTTGAAGAAGACCCTGGTGAAGTCGAGGCCGCGCGCCTTCCAGTGCGCGATCATGTCCTTCTTCGACAGGAGCTGCGACTCGCCGACGGTCTCCGTCAGCGTGCGAAAACCCATGGCGGCGAGCAGCTCGCGCACCTCCTCGGCAACGTAGAAGAAATAGTTGATGACGTGCTCGGGCGTGCCCTTGAAGCGCTTGCGCAGGACGGGGTCCTGCGTCGCCACGCCCACCGGGCAGGTGTTGAGGTGGCACTTGCGCATCATGATGCAGCCGGCCGCGATCAGCGGCGCGGTCGAGAAGCCGAACTCGTCGGCGCCGAGCAGCGCGCCGATGACGACGTCGCGGCCGGTCCTCAAGCCGCCGTCGACCTGCAGCGCAACGCGCGAGCGCAGACCGTTCAGCACCAGCGTCTGGTGCGTCTCGGCAAGGCCCATCTCCCAAGGGCTGCCGGCATGCTTCAGCGAGGTCAGCGGCGAGGCGCCGGTGCCGCCGTCATAGCCGGAGATGGTGATGTGGTCGGCGCGCGCCTTGGCGACGCCCGCCGCGACCGTGCCGACACCGACTTCCGACACCAGCTTGACCGACACGTCGGCCGCCGGGTTGACGTTCTTCAGGTCGTGGATC
>CAZVTK010000050.1:11600-28401 GCA_964629765.1 uncultured Mesorhizobium sp. | reverse complement strand
TCACCTCGTATGGCCGCGGATGAACAGGCCGGAGAACAGATAGGACAGGCTCGGATGCCGCTGCCAGAAGAGGATCAGGCTCCTGAGCAGGTCCGGCCGGCGCAGGAACGGGCTGTCGAGCGGCGTCGCGCCGCCGACCACGACATGGTTGCCGCCGCCGGTGCCGGTATGGCGGCCGTCGATCATGAACTTGTCGGCGCCGAGCCGGCTCTGCCGCGCTTCCTCGTAGATGCCTTGCGTGGTGGCGACGCATTCCTCCCAGCTCCCGGCCGGATGGATGTTGACCTCGATGACGCCCGGGTCCGGCGCGACGCGGATGACGTTGAGGCGCGCATCATGCGGCGGCGGATAGCCCTCGATATGCACCGGCAGGCCGGTCGCCCTGGCCGCGGCCTCGATCGCCGCGACCAGCTCCAGGTAGTCCTCCACGCGCTCGACCGGCAGCATGAACACGCACAGCCGCCCGTCGCGCGGCTCGATGGCGAGCGCGGTGCGCACAGCGCCGTCGAGGCTCGAAATCTCCTGCTCGACGCGCTCCTGCTGCGCGCCTTCCGCGGCGGCAAAGCTTGCCACCGGCTGGGCCCTGTCAGGCGAAACCGGGGCTGCTACCGGATCGGGCGCGTAGTCCGGCAGCGGACCGGCCAGCACGGTCGGGTCGGCCGGATTGACGAAGGGATAGGCCGAGGGCGGCACATGCGGCAGCGAGCCCAGCGGCAGGCGGAAGCCGACAGGGCTGTCACCCGGCACGAGGAAGAGATGGCCGCGCCTGAGCTTCCACCTCTCGGAGCGCCAGCCGGACGTCGCCTGCGCCTGCCAGCGCTGGACCGGCAGCACATGGCCGGACGGCACGGTCAGGCCGCGCGCGAAGACGCGGGCGAAGCGGCTGCGCTCCTCCGGGTCCTTGAGCCTGGAATCCTGCGGCGTGACGTTCTCGGGAAGGTTGGCCTCCTTGAGCATCCACTCGGCCGGGTCCTCGTAGGCGGCGACGACGTTGCCGGCATCGACGCCGAGTTCGGCCGCGACGGCCTTCAAGAGCAGCTCGCTCGCCTTCGCGTCCGCGCCCGTCTCGGCCTTCTCCTGCGCCACCAGCGCCTCGTCGCGCCAGATCGGCTTGCCGTCGCGGCGCCAGTAGAGCGAGAAGGTCCAGCGCGGCAGGCTCTCGCCCGGATACCATTTGCCCTGTCCGTAATGCAGGAAGCCGCCCGGCGCGAAGCGCTCGCGCAGCCGGCGGATCAGCGTGTCGGCCAGCGCCCGCTTCTGCGGCCCCACCGCCTCGGTGTTCCACTCGGCGCTTTCGAAATCGTCGATGGACACGAAGGTCGGCTCGCCGCCCATGGTCAGCCGCACGTCGCCGGCGGCGAGCGCCGCGTCGACCTGCCGGCCGAGCGCGTCGAGCGCGTCCCAGCTCTCCTCGGAAAAGGGCTTTGTGATGCGCGGATGCTCCGCCACCCGCGCGACCTTCATGTCGAAGGCAAAATCGACCTCGGCGAAGCTCGCCACGCCGCTGATCGGCGCGGCGTTGCGGTAATGCGGCGTGGCCGAAAGCGGGATGTGGCTCTCTCCCGTCAGCAGGCCGGAGGTCGGGTCGAGCCCGATCCAGCCGGCGCCGGGCAGATAGACCTCGCACCACGCATGCAGGTCGGTGAAGTCGTGGTCGGTGCCCTTGGGCCCGTCCAGCGCCACGAGGTCGGGCTTCAACTGGATCAGGTAGCCCGAGACGAAGCGGGCGGCGAAGCCGAGATGGCGCAGAGCGTTGACCAGCAGCCATGACGAATCGCGGCACGAGCCGGTGCCGCGCGCGAACGTCTCTTCCGGCGTCTGCACGCCGGGCTCCATGCGGATGACATAGCCGATCTCGCGGGCGACACGGGCGTTGAGGTCGACCACGAAGGAGACGGTGCGGACCTTGTCGCGCGGCACGGCGTCGAGGAAGGCTTTGAGCCGCGGCCCGGCCGGCTCGGCCGTGCGGTAGATCGACAGGTCGCCGCGCAGCTCCTGCGGGTAGTCGAACGGCCACTCCTCCGCCTCGGCCTCCACGAAGAAGTCGAACGGGTTGTAGACCGTCATGTCGGCGACGAGATCGACCTCGATCTTCAGCTCCGTCACCGGCTCGGGAAAGACGAAGCGCGACAGCCAGTTGCCGTAGGGATCCTGCTGGTGGTTCACGAAATGGCCGGCGGGCGACACTTTCAGCGAATGCGAGATGACGCGCGTGCGGCTGTGCGGGGCAGGGCGCAGGCGGATGACCTGCGGGCCCAGCGTCACCGGACGGTCGTAGCGATAGTGGGTCAGGTGGTAGATGCTGGCCTTGATCGACATGGCGCCCGGAATGCTTTGCTCGCGGGCATGAAGGTTCCACAAATTTTTGCGCCGCACCATGATTTTATGCGCCGATGGTGAAGCCGCCGGCAAGCGCGAATGGCAAGCGGCGGCGGCCGCACTTCCATTTTGGCGCCGCGGCTCGTAGGAACGGCTGACGGCGGGACCGGGGGAACGAGATGCCCAAGACCGACATTGCAAGGCGCGTCTACAACCACGCCTGGAAGCTCGATCCGGTCGTGCGCAGCCTGCTCGATACGGATTTCTACAAGCTGCTGATGCTCCAGATGATCTGGAGCCTCTATCCGAAGGTCGACGCCACCTTCACGCTGATCAACCGCACCAAATCGGTGCGGCTGGCCGAGGAGATCGACGAAAGCGAGCTGCGCGCCCAGCTCGACTATGCGCGCACGCTCACCTTCTCCAAGAAGGAGATGATCTGGCTGGCGGGCAACAGCTTCTACGGCCGCAAGCAGATCTTCGATCCCGAATTCCTGCGCTGGCTGGAGGATTTCCGCCTGCCCGAATACGAACTGTCGAAGGAGCACGGCCAGTACCGCCTCGATTTCCACGGGAAATGGTCGCACACGACCATGTGGGAGATCCCGGCGCTGGCGATCATCAACGAGTTGCGCTCGCGCGCGGCGCTGAAGAATCTCGGCCAGTTCGCCATCGACGTCACCTATGCGCGCGCCAAGGCGAAGATGTGGGACAAGGTGGAGCGGCTGAAAAAGCTGCCCGACATCCGCATCTCCGATTTCGGCACGCGGCGCCGACACTCCTTCCTGTGGCAGCGCTGGTGCGTGGAAGCGCTGAAGGAAGGCATCGGCCAGGCCTTCACCGGCACGTCGAACGTCAAGCTCGCCATGGACACCGACCTCGAAGCGCTCGGCACCAACGCGCACGAGCTGCCCATGGTGCTGACCGCCATCGCCGACGGCGAGGCGGCGATGCGCGCCGCGCCCTACCGCGTGCTCCAGGACTGGAACACGCTCTACGGCGGCAACCTGCTCATCGTGCTGCCCGACGCGTTCGGCACCGCGTCGTTCCTGCGCGACGCGCCGGACTGGGTGGCCGACTGGACCGGCTTCCGCCCCGACAGCGCCCCGCCGATCGAGGGCGGCGAGCGCATCGTCGAATGGTGGAAGTCCAAGGGCCGCGACCCGCGCGAGAAAATGCTGATCTTCTCCGACGGGCTCGACGTCGACACGATCGAGAAGACCTACCGGCATTTCGAGGGCCGCGTGCGCATGGCCTTCGGCTGGGGCACCAACCTCACCAACGACTTCAAGGACTGCGCGCCCCTGCCCAACGACCGGCTGAAGGCGATCTCGCTCGTCTGCAAGGTGACCGAGGCCAACGGCCGGCCGGCGGTAAAACTCTCCGACAACCCGGAAAAGGCGACCGGCGAGCCGAAGGAGATCGAGCGCTACCTGCGCATCTTCGGGGATGCGGAGCGGGTCAGGCAGAAGGTTACGGTGTAGGCGCGCCGCAGCTACCCCTCATCCGCCTCGCTTCGCTCGGCACCTTCTCCCACAAGGGGAGAAGGGAACGCGCTGCAAAGCCGTTTCTGCAAGTCTTCGACAGCGGCAATTGGCAGTGACGTCAGTGCAATGCTCTCCCTTCTCCCCTTGTGGGAGAAGGTGCCGAGCGAAGCGAGGCGGATGAGGGGTGTTGGCTACTCCGCCACAGCCTGCCCGCGGGCGAAATTGTGGCCTTCCGCGTCGAAGATGTGCAGGTCGCCCGCGTCGGCGTCGAGCCGCACGGTCTCGCCGCGCTTCACAGCCGCGTTGCCGGGCAGCTTGGCGACCAGCGGCTCGTCCTTGCGGCCGATGTCGACATAGAGGAGCTGCACCTCGCCGAGCTGCTCGATATAGTCGATCCGGCCGGAAAACAGCGCCTTGTCGCCCTTGGCGAGATAAAGGTCCTCGGGCCGCACGCCGAAGCAGACGGCGGCGCCCTGCGCCGAAGCCGGCGTCGCGACCGGCACCGAAACGCCGCTGCCCGCAATGTCGACCACCGTCTCTCCGCCCGCCTTCGCCACCGTCGCCGGCAGGATGTTCATCGAGGGCGAGCCGATGAACTTCGCCACGAACAGGTTCCCGGGGGTTCCGGTAGAGCTCCATCGGCGTGCCGACCTGCTCGATATGGCCGTCCTTCAGCACCACGATGCGGTCGGCCAGCGTCATCGCCTCGACCTGGTCGTGGGTGACGTAGATCATGGTCGTGTCCGGCATCGATTCCTTGAGCTTGGCGATCTCGATGCGGGTGGCCACGCGCAGCGCCGCGTCGAGGTTCGACAGCGGCTCGTCGAACAGGAACACTTTCGGGTTGCGGCAGATGGCGCGGCCGATGGCGACGCGCTGGCGCTGGCCGCCGGACAGCGCCTTGGGCAGCCGGTCGAGATATTTCGTCAACTGGAGGATTTCCGCCGCGGTCTTCACCCGCCTGTCGATCTCGTCCTTCGAGGCGCGGGCGATGCGCATGCCGAAGGCCATGTTGTCGTAGACCGTCATATGCGGGTAGAGCGCGTAGCTCTGGAACACCATGGCGATGCCGCGCCGCGACGGCGGCACCTCGTTCATCACCTCGCCGTCGATTTCCAGCGTGCCGCCGGTGATCTCCTCCAGACCCGCGATCGAGCGCAGCAAGGTCGACTTGCCGCAGCCCGACGGGCCGACGAAGACGATGAACTCGCCCGACCTGATGTCGAGGTCGATGCCGTGAAGGATCTGCAACGACCCATAGGCTTTCCTGACGTCGGTCAGCTTCAGATCGGCCATTTTCTCCCCTCCCGTGAGCCGTCGGTGCAGGTCACGCCAGCCTCCCGAACCACGCCTGATACGGCCCGAGCCGGATCACGCCGTCCTCGTTGCGCCCGTCGAAGCCGTGGCCGGGCACGGCGACCGGCGAGACGCCGCCGCCCAGCGCCACCTCCACCGGCTCGGCCGACAGGTTGAAGGCGCACAGCAGCCTGTCGTTGCCGTGGCCGCGCGTGAAGGCGACCGCCTCGCCGGCGGTGTCCACGAAGGCGATCTCGCCCTTGACCAGCGCCGGATGCGCCTGCCGGAAGGCCAGCATGCGGCGGTAGTGCTCCAGCATGGAGCCTTCGACGCCTTCCTGCGTGTTCACCGCATGGACGATGTGGTCGGCCGGCACCGGGAGCCACGGCCTGCCCTGCGAGAAGCCGGCATTGGGCTCGAAGCTCGACCACGCCATCGGCGTGCGGCAGCCGTCGCGGCCCTTGAACTCCGGCCAGAAGCGGATGCCGTAGGGGTCGCGCAGATCCTCGAAGGCAAGGTCGGCCTCCGGCAGCGCCAGCTCCTCGCCCTGGTAGATGCAGACCGAGCCGCGCAGCGACAGAAGCAGCGCGGAGATCACCTTGAGATAGGCTTGCGGGTCGGCCTCGCCCGCCGCCCAGCGCGAAGCGTGGCGCACCACGTCGTGGTTGGAGAAGGCCCAGCACGACCAGCCGTCCGACGCCACCTCGCCGAAGCTTTCCAGCACCCGGCGCACGCGCGGGCCGGAAATCTTCTGCGGCCCGAGGAAGTCGAACGAGTAGCACATGTGCACCCGCTCCCCGCCCGCCGTGTAGGCGGCAACCACCTCCAGCCCGCGCTGGGCGTCGCCCACCTCGCCCACGGCGGCCTTGCCGGGATATTCCTCCAGCAGCGCGCGAAAACGGGCGAGGAAGCCAAGGTTCTCCGGCCGGCTCTTGTCGTGGAGATGGTCCTGGTAGTTGTAGGGGTTGACCGAGGGCGCGGTGGAATAGTCGCGCAACGCCGGGTCGAGCGCCGGATTGTCCTCCAGCCCTTCGCTGTGGAAGTAGAAATTGATCGTGTCGAGGCGGAAGCCGTCGACGCCGCGCTCGAGCCAGAAGCGGGTGGCGTCGAGCAGCGCGTCCTGAACGTCGCGGTTGTGGAAGTTGAGGTCCGGCTGCTCGGCGAGGAAATTGTGCAAATAATACTGCTCGCGCCGCGTGTCCCACTGCCATGCCGAGCCGCCGAAGATCGACAGCCAGTTGTTGGGCGGCGTGCCGTCCGGCTTCGCGTCGGCCCACACATACCAGTTGGAGCGCGGGTTGGTCCGGCTCGACCGGCTCTCGCGGAACCACGGATGCTGGTCGGAAGTGTGCGACAGCACGAGGTCGATCATCACCTTCAAGCCCAGCCGGTGCGCCTCGGCGACGACCGCGTCGAAATCCTCCAGCGTGCCGAACATCGGGTCGACGTCGCGATAGTCCGACACGTCGTAGCCGTAGTCGAGCATGGGCGACTTGAAGAAGGGCGAGATCCAGATGGCGTCGACGCCGAGCGAGGCCACATGCGGCAGCCGCATGAGGATACCCCGCAAATCGCCGATGCCGTCGCCGTTCGAATCCTGGAACGAGCGCGGATAGATCTGGTAGATCACCGCGCCGCGCCACCAGTCGCGGTCGGGCGCCGATGCCGGCGCCACCGCGTCAATCATACCGGCCATTGCCGCAACACCCACCGCATCCATCCTTTTCTCAACCGCCCTTGACCGAGCCCGCCAGCAGGCCGCGGACGAAATAGCGCTGGAGCGAGAAGAAGACGACCAGCGGCACGATGATGGTCACGAAGGCCGAGGTCGTCAGGATCTCCCAGTCGCCGCCGCGCGAGCCGAGCAGCGCGTTGAGCTTGCCCGTCAGCACGAGCTGGTCGGAACCGGAGCCGAGGAAGACCATCGCCACCAAAAGGTCGTTCCACACCCACAGGAACTGGAAGATGGCGAAGGAGGCGAGCACCGGGAAGGATAGCGGCAGCACGATCCTGATGAAGATCTCGAAGTCGCTGGCGCCGTCGATGCGCGCCGATTCCATCAGCTCGCGCGGAAGCCCGGCGATGTAGCTGCGCAGCAGATAGACCGCGAAGGGCAGGCCGAAGCCGGTGTGCGCCAGCCATATGCCGAGATAGGTCTTTGCCGGCACGCCGAAGAACAGGCTCACCCCGTTGTAGAGCTTGAGCAACGGGATCAGCGTCATCTGGAGCGGCACGACCAGCAGGCCGATGATGACCGCGATCAGGATCGCCCGGCCGGGAAACTTCATCCAGGCCAGCGCATAGGCCGCGAAGGCCGCGATCATGATCGGGATGATGGTGGCCGGCACGGTGACCGTCAGCGAGTTCACGAAGGAACGGCCGATGCCCTCGGAGAACAGCACCGTGCGATAGTTCTCGGTGGTGAAGCGCGGCGGCGTGGCGGCCGAGAAATAGACGCGCCGGCCGGCGCCGGAAAACTCGGCTGGCGAGGTGGTGACGGCGGAGCCGTCGGCATTCACGGCCAAGGTCACGCCGTCGCCGAGCTCGGCGACCGTGCCGGCCGCATATTGCGTCGGCGCCACGGCGCGCGTGCCGAAGGCGATGATCTCGCGGCCGTCGCCCGCTTCGAGCAGGTTGCCCTCGATCACCCATCTGCCGTCGCGCCGGATCTGCGCGTCGGCGCCGGGCAGGCGGCCGGCGGCGGTCTGCTGCGAGGTCGTCAGCGCCGTCCACCAGCCCGACACGGCGATCTGGTCCTTGTCGCGCAGCGACGAGACGAGGATGCCGAAGGTCGGGATCGTCCACAGGACGACGAAGAACAGCACCGCGAGGTGGACGCCATATTTCGAGACGGCGGACTTTCCGGCAGCGCTCGCCATCTCAATGCCCTCCGGCGCCGTCGCGCGTGGCGTTGCGGATGTTCCAGATCATGATGGGGATGACGGCGAGCATGATGACGACGGCTATCGTTGCGCCGCGGCCGAAATCGCCGCCGCCGCGGAACATCCAGTCGAACATGAGGTTGGCCAGCACCATCGTGTTCCACTGGCCGTTGGTCATGGTCAGCACGATGTCGAACACCTTCAGCACCAGTATGGTGATGGTGGTCCACACCACCGCGATGGTGCCCCAGATCTGCGGCACCATGATCTTCCAGAAGATCTGGAAGCCGTTGGCGCCGTCGATGGTCGCCGCCTCGATGGTCTCCTCGGGAATGCCGCGCAGGGCGGCCGAGAGGATGACCATGGCGAAACCGGTCTGGATCCAGATAAGGATGACCATCAGGAAAAAATTGTTCCAGAAGGGGATGGAGATCCACACCTGCGGGTCGCCGCCGAAGAAGCCGACCACCGCGTTGAGCACGCCGATCTGGTCCTGCCCGCTGCCGCGATATTCGTAGATGAACTTCCAGATGACGCTGGCGCCGACGAAGGAGATGGCCAGCGGCATGAAGATGAACATCTTGGCGATGTTGCCCCACCAGATGCGGTCGGTGAGCACGGCGATGATCAGGCCGAGGAAGGTGCAGGCGGCCGGCACCACCAGCAGCCACAGGAAATTGTTGAAGATCGACTGGCGGAACTCGCGGTCGCCCAGCGCCCATTCGTAATTGTCCGTGCCGACGAAGTTCTGGCCGCCGCGGTCCATGAAGGACAGCCGCACCGTGTCGACCACCGGGTAGATCAGGTAGATGGCGAGGATGACCAGCGCCGGGCCGAGGAACAGCCAGGGCCGGATATAGGACTGGCGGCGCAGGTTGGTCACGGCCGTCGCGCCGGATTTCCCGCGCGCCGGCAGCACCATTTCGAGGATGCGGTTGGCGCCCCAGAAATAGAAGACGCAGCCGCCGACGCCGAGCACGATGGTCAGGATCGCCGAGATGATCTGGCCGGTCATCGCAAAGTCCCCCAGAAATTAGCTTTACGCTGCAATGCCCCCTCACCGTGCTTCGCACCCACTTCGCTCGGCCACCCTCTCCCCGTTGGGGAGAGGAGGTTCGCCGGCGCTGCGGCCGGCCTTCCGAGAGGCGGAGGCGTCTCAAGCTTCCTCTCCCCGGCGGGGAGAGGGTAGCCGAGCGAAGCGGAGGCGGGGTGAGGGGGCTTCGCCTGGCGTCCTCGCGCCGCTACTTGATCGCGTCCCAGGCGGCCTGGATCTCCTTGCCCACCTGCTCGGGCGACTTGCCGCCGGCGAGGTCGACCATGCCGGTCCAGAACGCGCCGGCGCCGATCTTGCCGGGCATCAGGTCGGAGGCGTCGAAGCGGAAGGTGGTGGCGTCCATGAGAACCTGCCCCTCCTTCTTCAGCGTCTCGTTGGCATAGGTGTCGACGCTCACCGTCTTGAGCGGGGTCAGGAAGCCCGACTGGGCCATCCACAGCTCATGCGCCAGCGGCAGCTTCAGGAAGTCGATGAAGGCGCGCGCGGCCGGGCTGTCCCTGGTGATCATCGCCAGCGTGCCGGCGCCGAGCACCGGCTTGCCGAGGCCCTTTGTGTCGTCGGCCGGGAAGTAGAAGAAGTCGGCGTCGACGCCCAGTTCCGTGCCGTCCGGGAAGAAGGACGGGATGAACGACGCCTGCCGGTGCATGTAGCATTTGGGCGGGATGCCGAAGAGGCCCTTCGGGCTGTCGCGGAAGTCGGTCGCGGCAACGGCCGCGCGGCCGCCGTCGACCAGCTTGTCGTTGGTCGCGATGTCGGCGAAGACCTTCAGCGCCTCGATCACCTTCGGATCGTCGAACTTCATCTCGTTCGACACCCAGCGGTCATAGTCCTCGGGCGCATGCAGGCGCAGCATGATGTCCTCGACCCAGTCGGTCGCCGGCCAGCCGGTGGCGCCGCCCGAGCCCAGCCCGATGCACCACGGCACGCCGCCGTCGGCGACGATCTTGTCCTGAAGGGCCATCAGCTCGGCCCAGCTCTGCGGGATTTCGTAGCCGGCTTCCTCGAAATTCTCCGGCGAATACCAGACCAGCGACTTCAGGTCGGCCTTGTAGGGGAAGGCGAAGAATTTTTCCGCGCCGTCCTTGTCCTTGTAGGTGCCGAGGTCGACCCAGCTCTCGCCGGCGCCGTAATTCTCGGCGACGTATTTCGCGTCGGCGTCGGAGAGCGGCACGAGAAGCCCCTTGGAGGCGAGATCCTGGATCAGGCCGGGCTGCGGCAGGATGGCGATGTTGGGCGGGCTGCCGGCCTGCGTGTCGATGACGATCTGCTGCTCGTAGTTCTCCGACGACGAATAGTTGACGGTCGCGCCGGTCCCCTCGCGGAAATATTCGAGGATGGACTGCACCAGCTCCTCGTCCGCGCCGCGCCACGGGCCGAACACGGTGAGCGTCTGGCCCTTGAGGTCGACCTTCTTGAGCTCGTCCCAGTTCGCCCAGTTGAAGCGGGCATCCTCGCCCGGCCTGAACTTCAGCTCGGCGGATGCGGGTGCGGCAAAAGCCAGCGCGGTCAGGGCCACGCCGGCGGCGAGAATGGCTTTCATCGGACGTCCTCCCGGTCGGATTCCTGCTTTGCCCGGCCGGAACCTCCTCCCGGCCGGAACCTTCGCGCTGCGGACCGCACCGTCTCGTGCGCAATCCATTTCAAAGCGCTTTGGCTTGGCGCCATCACAGCCACCTTTCCGCGAGGGAGTCAAGAGCTCGGCCATATGAACCGATTGAAGGTGCGAATCTGCTGCATTGCATCATGGATTTATCGCGTTGCGACAGGAATTTCGATTGGTCGAAGGCGGCTCCCCGGCTATGGTCAGGCGGTATGCACCCGCATGTCGCGCGGGTATTTGAAAGCGCTTTGAAGGACGGCCGTGAACCTGAAGCAGCTTGCCGACATGCTGTCGCTGTCGCAGACGACGGTCAGCCGCGCGCTCAACGGCTATCCGGAGGTGGCCGAGGGCACGCGCCGCCGCGTCGCCGAGGCGGCCCGCCGCCACGGCTATCGCCCCAACCCGAGCGCGCGCCGGCTCGCCACCGGCAAGGCGGGCATGATCGGCTACGTCATGCCGACGGGCGCCAGCGTCGACATCGACCCGCATTTCGTCGAGTTCCTGTCGGGCCTCGGCGACTATGCGCGCGCGCACGAGCTCGACCTTGCGTTGTCGCCGACGACGATCGAGGACGAGATGGCGACCTTGCGCCGCGTGGCGGCCAACAAGCAGGTCGACGCGGTCTACGTGTCGGCCCCGCGCCCCGACGACCGGCGCATCCGGCTGATCGAGGAACTCGGCCTGCCCTATATCGTCCATGGCCGCTCGGAAGGGCTGGGCTTCGACTATCCGCATGTCGACATCGACAATGAGGGCGCCTTCCACGACGCGGCGCGGCTGCTGGTGCAGCTCGGCCACCGCCGCATCGGCCTCGTCAACGGCGACGAGCGCGAGACCTTCGCGATCCACCGCCTCGCCGGGGTGCGGCGCGCGCTGTCGGCGTCGGGGCTCGCGCTGGAGGACGCCCATCACGATTCGGCGGCGATGACCGAGGAGAACGGGTTTCGCGCGGCAATGGCGCTGCTCGGCGCGCCCGGCCGGCCGACGGCGATCGTCTGCTCCAGCCTCTTGCAGGCGCTCGGCATCGCGCGGGCGGCGCGCGAGCTGGGGCTTTCGCTGCCGGCGGATTTTTCGCTCATCTCGCATGACGACGTGTTCTCGTTCATCCGGCCGGAAGGGTTTCCCGTGCCGCTGACGACCACGCGCTCGCCCATCCGCGCCGCCGGCCAGCGGGTGGCGGAGCGGCTTGCCGCGCGTATCGCCGGCATCGAGACCGAGCCGCATGGCGAGGTGTGGAAGGTCGAGCTGGTGGTGCGGGGCTCGGTCGCCCCGCCGCCCGCCGGCCGCTGACGGACTCTCAGCGCGGGTCGGACGCGTCGAACCAGTAGAGCGCGCCCTCGACCTCCAGCCGGCGGCTCCACAGGGCCGCGACGCTGTCGTCGTCGAGCAAGGTCCGGCCGGCGACGGCGTCCGTGCCCCATTCCTGCCCGAGGCCGGTGTCGAGCAGCATGAACAGGAACGGATCGCTGCCGCGCGCGGCCTCCGGCTGCTCGGGCCCGGTCCAGTGATGGTCGCCGCCCTCGCCGGCCGACAGGCCGAGCGTAACCGACAGTTCGGCCGCCGCGCGCGCCGGCCGCGCCAGACCGTCCGGCCCGTGCGGCTCGTAGGACGAGGGGACGTCGATGGCAGGGTCGGCATCGGCCCATTTGCGGAAATCGTCGTTGGCGGCGTCGAGGTCGAGGCACGGGCGGCCCAGGCAGTCGGCATGCTCGGCCTCGGTCTGCGGGATCTCGCGCCGCGACACTTCCAGGACAGCCGCCGCCTGCCCCATCAGCGGGATGGTGACGATGCGCCACGCCACATGCGGCCGGCCCACGGCGAACTCGACCTCGGACGGCGTGTCCGCCTCGCCGACCTCCTCGATGAGCTGCAACCTTCGCGCCGCGCCGAGATTGTAGCGCTCCACGGTGACGAAAGCATGCGGCGTGCCGTCGGCGACCACCTGCCCGTAGCGCAGCATGATGCGCGAGACGGGCACCTCGTCCTCCTGCGTGTCCAGGAGCAGCAGCGCCTTTTCCAGCGGGCTCGCCGCCGCGTCGGGGCGCATGGCGCCCGGGCCCGCGAGGCTGAAGGCGGGCAGCAGCCGCGCGTCGACGTCGGCCGCATCGAGGCGCTGCCAGCCCGGCGCGCCGGCAAAACCCCGCACCAGCGCGTCGATATCGCCGCCGCCGGGCGCCGCGGCGGCCACCAGCACCACGGCGAGAAAGGGAACGGCAAGACGGATCATGCTGGCCTCCGGCTGGTCGGGGGCGTCATCGAAGAAAAATCGCCGCGCCCCGTCAAGCCGGCCCCGCCAGGCAGGGACGGCCAAGCCGGCCGGCGCTGCAAAAGCCGTCAGCGCTCGGTGAGCTTCAGCTCGATGCGGCGGTTGCGGTTGCGCGCTTCCAGCGTCTCGCCCTCGTCCAGCGGCTGGAACTCGCCGAAGCCGGCGGCCACCAGCCGGTTGGCCGGCACGCCGTTGGCGATGAGGAATTTCACCACCGAGGTGGCGCGCGCCGAGGACAGCTCCCAGTTGTCGCGGTAGCGGCCGGCGCCCGACAGCGGCACGTTGTCGGTATGACCGTCGACGCGCAGCACCCAGTTGATGTCCGGCGGGATCTCGCGCTGCAATTCGAGGATGGCGCCGGCGAGCTTGGCCATCTCGTCCTGGCCGGCGGCGTTGATGACCTCGCCGCCCGGCGGGAACAGCACTTCCGACTGGAACACGAAGCGGTCGCCGACGATGCGGATGTTCTCGCGGTCTGACAGGATCTCGCGCAGCCGGCCGAAGAAGTCGGAGCGGTAGCGGTTCAGCTCCTGCACGCGCTGGGCGAGCGCCACGTTCAGGCGGCGGCCGAGATCGGCGATCTTGGTGTTGGATTCGCGGTCGCGCTGCTCGGAGACCTCCAGCGCGGCCTCCAGCGCGCCGATCTGCTGGCGCAGCGCGGCGATCTGCTGGTTGAGCAGCTCGACCTGGCTGAGCGCGCGCTGGCTCACCTCGCGCTCGCTGTCGAGCGCGCCGGTGAGCGCGGCCATGCGCGCCTGCGCCTCGGCCCCGGCACCGGCGCCGCGCGCCAGCAGGGCCTCCAGCCGCGAGCGCTCCGTCTCGGCGACCTCCAGCGTCGCCTGAATGCCGACGAGCTGGTCCTGCGCGTCCTGCGTGTTGGCGCGCTCCAGCGCCAGAAGCTGCGTCAGCTCGTTGATCTGCGAGTTGAGGCGCGACAGCACCTCGTCGCGCTCCTCGACCTCCTGGCTGAGCAGGAACTGCGCGATCACGAAGACCGACAGCAGGAACATGATGGCGAGCAGCAGCGTCGACAGCGCGTCGACGAAGCCGGGCCAGTAGTCGACCTGGCGGTGGCCGCGGCGGGCAAGCGCCATGTCAGTTGCGCTCCCGCCGGCTGAGCGAATCGGCGAGCCTGTCGAGCGTCTTGCGCAGCTCCTTCTGCTCGGCCGCCTGAGCCTCCACCCAGTCGCGCATGATCTGCTGCTCGGAGCGCATGTTCTTGACGAGGCCGGAAATGCCGTCGGCGAGGCTGGCCATCGAGGCGGCGATGCGCGGGTTGGCGGCGCCGCCCGTCTCCTGCATGGCGCGCAGCCGCTCGCCGAGCTGCTTCAGCTCGTCGGCCGAGGCGCCCTTGGACGGGTCGATGACCGGCATGTCGGAATTCGGGTCGGTCACGCTCGACAGCCAGTTCTCCAGCTCGGTGTAGAAGCGGTTCTGGGCGCGGCCGGCCTGAAGGTCGAGAAAACCCAGCACCAGCGAACCCGACAGGCCGAACAGCGACGACGAGAACGCCGTGCCCATGCCCGACAGCGGCGCCGACAGGCCCTCCTTGAGGGTGTTGAGCACGTCGTTGCTGCTGCCGGAGCCGGCGTCGAGGCCCTGGATGGTGTTGCCGATCGAGCCGATGGTCTCCAGCAGGCCCCAGAAGGTGCCGAGCAGGCCGAGGAACACCAGCAGGCCGGTGAGGTAGCGCGAGATGTCGCGGCTCTCGTCGAGGCGGGTGGCGATCGAATCGAGCATGGTGCGCATCGACGTGGTCGACAGCGACGCGGCCGAGTTGCGCGACAGCATCGACTTCATCGGCGCCAGCAGCACCGGCTGGCCGGCCTCGGTGCCGGCGCGGAACGAGTTGACCCAGCGCACCTCGCGGAACAGGCGCAGCACCTGGCCGAAGACCAGCAGGATGCCGACCGCCATGACGCCCGCGATCAGGCCGTTGAGGCCGGGATTGGTCTGGAAGGCTGAGGAGATCTGCCGGTAGAGGATCGCCGCGATGAAGCCGACGATGGCCAGGAAGATCAGCATCGAGAGCAGGAAGACCTGCGGGCTGGACAGGTCGCGCGGGTCGGCGTCCGGCCCCGCCGCGGACCCTGCCGCGTCGCCCACTCCCAGCGTTCCCAGAAAAGCCATGCGTGCGCCTCTCGACGTCCCAGCCCGTATCAGCGGACTCTAAACGGAAATGTGACCAAATTGAAAGGCGCGAGAGGCCGCTTGCGGGCGCCGCGGCGACATTGTGGCGGCAGTCAGACCCGCGCGATCACGAGGCAGTGCATCACGGCCGTCAGGTGCAGCCCGGCCGCGGCGACGACGAAACCGTGCCACACGGCGCGCGAGAAGCGCAGCGCCCCCCAGGCGTAGAAGATCACCCCCACCGAATAGACCACGCCGCCCGCCACGATGAAGGCGATGGTCGTGCCCGGCAGCCTCTCGCCGAGCTGTCCGGCGATGGCGACGCCGCACCAGCCCATGGCCAGGTAGAAGACGACGGCTAGCCGCTCGAACCGGCCCGGCAGCGCCAGCTTCACCGCGATGCCGACCGCCGCCGCGCCCCACACGACGGCGAGCATGGTGCGCATGGTGGCCGGGTCGAGCTGGGTCAGGAAGGGCGTGTAGGTGCCGGCGATCAGGAGGAAGATGGCGGCGTGGTCGAAGCGCCGCAGCACCCACTTCGTCGGCGTGTCGGGCCACAGATTGTAGGCCATCGAGACGGAAAAGACGGTGAGCAGCGAGGCGACGTAGAAGATCGCCGCGACATATTCCCACGGCCCGTTGGCGAACCAGGCGAGCAGGGCGATGAGCGTCGAGCCCGCGGCGACCGTCAGCACGAGGCCGATGCCGTGGACGACACCGTCGGCGACGAGCTCGGCCCGCGTCGGCACCGGGCGCAGGCGGCGGGCGTGATTGGCGGGGAGCGCGGAAGCCATGGCGTCACCTATCCGTCGATTATGCCCAGTTTCGGGCAGCCGCGCGACGGGCGCAAGACAGGTTTCGACGCCGCGTCAGCGCTTGGGCGGAAGCTTCTGCTTCAACAGGCCGAGCAGCGCCTGATGGATGTGCTCGTTGCCGGCGACGACGGTGCCGGAGCCGAAGATGTCCTGCCCGCCGTCGCGGTCGGAGGCGAAGCCGCCCGCCTCGCGGATCATCAGCAGGCCCGCCGCCATGTCCCAGGGCGACAGATGGTCCTCGAAGAAACCGTCGGTGCGGCCGGCAGCGACCCAGGCAAGGTCGAGCGAGGCCGCGCCGAAGCGGCGGATGCCTGCGGCCTCGCCCATCACGTTCTTGAGGTCCATCAGCGACTGGCCGTGATGGCCGCGGCCGAGATGCGGGATGCCGGTGCCGATCACGCAGTCGGTGATCCTGCGGCGCGCGGCGACGCGCATGCGCCGGTCGTTGAGGAAGGCGCCGCCACCGCGCTCGGCGGTGTAGAGCTCGTCCATGGCCGGATTGTAGATGACGCCGGCGACCAGCGTGCCCTGCCGTTCGAGGCCGATCGACACGGCGAAGACCGGGATGCCGTGCAGGAAGTTGGTGGTGCCGTCGAGCGGGTCGACGATCCAGCGATGCTGGCCGTCCGTGCCCGCCACCTCGCCCCGCTCCTCCATGAGGAAGCCGTAGCCGGGCCGCACCTTCGACAGCTCGTTGAAGACGATGTCCTCGGCGCGGTGGTCGGCCTGGCTGACATAGTCGCCGGGGCCTTTCACCGAGACCTGGAGGTTCTGCACCTCGCCGAAGTCGCGCGCCAGCGAGGCGCCCGCCTTGCGGGCGGCCGTCACCATCACGTTGAGGAGGGCTGAACGGGCCATCAGGATCTCCGGCAGTCGGGCGTCGGCCGTGGGCCCGCGGGAAGACCGACCACCCGCCCAGCCGGCCCCCCCGCCAGTTTCCGGGCCCGCAGGC
>CAZVTK010000050.1:0-11590 GCA_964629765.1 uncultured Mesorhizobium sp. | reverse complement strand
GCAGTCGGCAGTCGTAAAGACCGACGACCGGCCATGCCGGACAACCCGAAATTTGCCGGCCCGACTGCCGACTGCCGACTGCCGACTGCCCCATCAATCGGCCCGGCGCAGGTAGGTCAGCTCGTTGGTGTCGACCAGCACGCGCTCGCCCGATTCGATGAAGGGCGGAACGAGGATGCGGATGCCGTTTTCCAGCACCGCCGGCTTGTAGGAGGAAGCGGCCGTCTGGCCCTTCACCACCGGGTCGGCCTCGACGATCTGCAACACCACCTGGTCGGGCAGCGAGATGCCGATCGGCTTCTCCTCGTAGAGCTCCACCGTCACGGTCATGCCGTCCTGGAGGAAGGCGGCGCGGTCGCCGACGAAGTCCTTCTGGAGCTCGAGCTGCTCGTAGCTCTCGGTATCCATGAACACCAGCGCGTCGCCCTGCTCGTAGAGGAAGGAGAAATCCTTCTGCTCGAGGCGCACCTTCTCGACCGTCTCGGCCGAGCGGAAGCGCTCGTTGAGCTTGGTGCCGTTGATGAGGTTCTTCAGCTCGACCTGATTGTAGGCGCCGCCCTTGCCGGGCTTCACCGCCATGGTCTTCACCGCCACCCACAGGCCGCCATCGTGCTCGATGACGTTGCCCGGACGGATTTCGTTGCCGTTGATCTTGGCCATTGTATTTTCCCGAAGGGGGTTTTTCTCGAAGAGCGATCTGGGCCGCCGGGACGCTGACCCCGGAGCCGAATTCGGCGTTCCAAGACCACAAAAGCCGAAAAAGGGCAAGAGAGGTGCGGTCAGCGAAGCCGGTTGGCGCGCGAGATCGCCCGCCGCCGCTCCTCCTCGGTCAGCCCTTCGAGGAAGTCGTCCATCATGGGGTCGGCGAGGCCGGCGCGGCGCGACAGGATGTACCAGGCGGCGGCCAGCTCGACATCCCCTTCGGTGCCGATGCCCAGATAATAGAGCTTGGCGAGCCGGTTCTGCGCGGCGACGTTGCCGCCCAGCGCGGCCCGCTCGATCCAGCCGAAGCCGGCTGTCTCGTCGCGCGGGCCGCCGCGGCCCTCGACCAGCCAGGTGCCGTATTCCACCTGCGCCGTGTCGAAATTGGCGCGCGCCGCCCGGGCCATCCAGGCGCGGGCCTCGGGCAGGTTCCCGGCGCGGCCGCCGGCGCCGATGGCGTAAACCTGCGCCACCGCATATTGCGCGTCGGGCAGGCCCGCGCGCGCCGCCTTCTCGAAATAGTCGATGGCGCGCTTCTCATCCTCCGCGCTGCGGGCGCGGTCGAGCAGCATCTGCGCGAAGTTGAACTGCGCCAGCCGGTTGCCCGAATTGGCCGCCTCCTCCATCAGCGCGAAGGCCTGGTCCATGTCGCGCCCCACGAAGCGCCCGTCGATCAGCATCAGCGCATACTGGAACTGCGCCTCGGGCACGTTCTGCTCGGCAGCGGCCTGATACCAGCGCGACGCCTCGGCCTCGTCGCGCTTCACGCCCAGCCCACGCGAATAGATCTCGGCGACCAGCGTCTGCGAGGCCGGATCGCCCTCGCGCGCCAGCGGCAGGGCAAGGTTGAGCGCGGTGATGTAGAGGCCGCGCTGGAAGGCGCCGTAGGCGGCGTCCTCGCGATTGCCGAAGCGGCGGCGGTCGACGTCCGGCTCCGGCCCTTCGTCCTCCTGCGGCGCGACGCGCGGCCCGTCGACGATGGTCGGCACGCCCGCCCCCTCGGGCGCCTCCAGCGCGGCCGCCCGAACGACCGACAGAAGGACGACCGCGAGAAGGAGGAGGGGGAGCGCCGCGGCAAAGCGCATCAGGCGGCCTCGAAGCGCGGCGCGCGCTCGTCCAGCAGCGCGTTTGCGCGGGCCACCTCGGCGGCGGGATCGCGGCCCTGCCCGAACACCGCCTCGCCGAGCAGCACGAATTCGGCGCCCGTGGCGGCGACCTCGACCACCGATGCGGTGTCGGACCCGCCCATGACGATGCAGGCAATCTCGATCATCTGCGCCCACCAGCCGCCGAGCGTCAGGTTGCGCGGGTGCGGCGCGGGCTGGTTGTCGAAACCGAAGCGGCCGAAAAAGATGTAGTCCGGCTGCGCCTCGCCCGTATCGAGCGCGTCGTCGCGGGTCCTCGCCCCGCCCGCGCCCACCATCATCCGGCCCGCCGCCCGCTCGACCGCCTCGGCGACGGCCCGCGCATTGCCCTCGACATGGATGCCGTCGGCCTTGACGCGGCCCGCCACCCGGCTGTCGCCGGCGACGACCGCCGCCACGCCCCGCGCCTGCGCCACCGGCACCAGGGCCTCGGCGATCGCCTGGAAGGCCGCGTCGTCGAGGTCGTATTGCGGGATGATGACCGACGCGACGTCGCCGGCATCCAGCGCCGCGCCGAGCGCGGCGCCAAGCACCTCGGCGGAGCGGCCCTGCGGCGTGGCGAGCACCAGCCGGCAGCGTTGGGGCGTCTGTTCGGGTCTCATCGTGTCTCTTGTTGCCTCGGCCGGGTGATGCGGCGGGATCGTGTCGCCATTTGGGCATAGTCGATGCGCGCGGCGGCCCGCAAGCGTCTCTCGCCAGACGCCCCACTCGCCAGACGCCCATGCGCCGGCTATCAAGGGCGCCCCTGTCGAAACCGTCCCGCCGTGCCCGAGCTCCTCTCCGATCCGCTGTTCTACGCCACCGCGATCCCCGCGGTCATCCTCGTCGGCCTGTCCAAGGGCGGGCTGGGCGGCTCCATGGGCCTCGTCGGCGTGCCGCTGATGGCGCTGACCACCTCGCCGATCCAGGCCGCCGCGATCCTGCTGCCGATCATGCTCCTGATGGACGCCGTCTCGCTGTGGAGCTGGCGCGGCAGCTACGACCGCGAGACCCTGCGGGACATGTTGCCGGGCGCGCTGGCCGGCATCGCGCTGGGCTGGGCGCTGGCAGCCTATGTCACCGCCGACGGGGTGCGGCTGGTGATCGCCGTCGTTGCCATCGGCTTCGTGGGCCGCTGGCTCTACCAGAAGCTGTTCCTGCGCACGCCGCGTCTTCAGCCGCGCAACCGCCCGATGGCCGGCTTCTGGGCGCTGATCTCCGGCTTCACCTCCTTCGTCGCCCATGTCGGCGGCCCGCCCTTCCAGCTCTACACGCTGGCGCGCGGGCTCGACCCGAAGGTGTACACGGGCACGGCGGTCGTCTTCTTCGCCGTGCTCAACGCGGTGAAGCTGGTGCCCTATTTCGCGCTCGGCCAGTTCGACGCGACCAACCTCTCGGCCTCCGCGGCGCTGCTGCCGCTGGCGCCGCTCGCCACGCTGGCAGGGGCATGGATCGTCCGGCGGCTGAAGCCGGACACCTTCTATGCCGTCACCTATCTGACCGTGGGGGCGATCTCGGTGAAGCTGCTCTGGGATGCAGCGGCGCAACTGTTTTGAGCCGACATCAAGTTTGAACGCGGCGCAAAGGCCCGCGCTTGCTGCGGCAGGCGCGAAACATCTATCCCGCACCGCAACAAAACGCATGCCGGCGCGGGAACCTTCCGCCCGCACCGGCCTTAGGGCCCTTATGCGCATCGACACGCCCATCCAGCACGATACGAGGCTCGACGTGTTCCGGGCCCTGGCTCTGCTGACCATCTATGTGAACCATGTGCCGGGCACCTGGGCCGAATCCTTCACGCACAAGAATTTCGGCTTTTCCGATTCGGCCGAGGCGTTCGTGCTGATCTCGGGCATCGCGGTCGGCCTCTCCTACGGGCGCCGCTTCGAGCCGGGACACCGCTTCCTCCAGACGCTGAAGGCGTGGCGGCGCGCCGGCGTGCTCTACATCACCCATATCGTCGCCACCGTGGCGGCGCTGGCGATCTTCGCCGCCGGCGCGATCCTGTACGCCGAGCCCGAGCTGCTCCGGCAGATCAATATCGGCCCGGTGGTCGAGCAGACGCCGCAGGCGCTGGTCGGCATCGCCACGCTGGGCCACCAGCTCGGCTACAACAACATCCTGCCCATGTATGCGGCGCTGATGCTGATGGTGCCGTTCTGGCTCTGGCTCTCCCGCTGGAGCCTCGCCGCCACCGTCGTCGCCTCGGGCGCGCTGTGGCTGGCGGCCGGGCTGCTGCGTCTCGGGCCGGTCGAGTATCCCAACGGCAATATCTGGTTCCTCAACCCGCTGTCGTGGCAGTTCCTGTTCGTCATCGGCATGGCGGCGACCATCCATGTGCGCCGCGGCGGCGAGATCGGTTTTTCGCGCGCGCTGGCGGGACTGGCGGCGGGCTACCTGCTCCTGTCGCTGCTGTGGGTGACGCTCGGCTGGTGGGGCGCGGAGGCCGCGCTCGGCCTCCCGATGGTGCTCGGCGAGTTCAACAAGACGTTCCTGTCGCTGCCGCGGCTGCTGCATGTGCTGGCGCTGGCCTATCTGGTCGCGGCGCTTCCGGCGCTGGCCAACCTCGCCCGGGTGCGCGCCTCGCACCCGCTGGCCGTGCTGGGCCGGCATTCGCTGCCGGTCTTCGTGGCCGGCACGCTGCTGGCGATGGCGGCGCAGGTCGCAATCTTCGTCTACGAGCGCGGCCCGCTGCTCGACACCAGTCTGCTCGCCGGCGGCATCGCCGCGCAGTTCGCGCTGGCCTACTGGCTGAGCTATCTCCCGGAGATCGGCTGGACCGGCAGGAAGCCGGCGTCCGCTCCCAGCGCGCCGCCGCAAGCGGCCCGGCCGATTGCCGTTCCGGCCCCGATTCCGGCAATGCGTGGACCCCGCTGACGCGGGGCCTGATCCTCCGCTATGCTGCGTTTCAGCATGGGGAGGATGGACGTGCCCGACACATACGATATCGGACTGGAGCGCCGCGCCGCGAACCACCAGCCGCTGACGCCGCTGACCTATCTGGAACGCGCCGCAAAAACCTTCCCCGACCATGTCGCGATCGTCCATGGCGGGCTGCGCCGCACCTATCGCGACTTCTGGGCCCGGTCGCTGCGGCTCGCCTCGGCCCTGTCGAGGCGCGGCATCGGCAAGGGCGACACCGTCACCGTCATGCTGTCCAACACGCCGGCCATGCTGGAGGCGCATTTTTCCGTGCCGATGACCGGCGCCGTGCTGCATTCGCTCAACACGCGGCTCGACGCGGCGATCATCGCCTTCCAGCTCGACCATGCGCAGACGAAGCTGCTGATCGTCGACCGCGAGTTCTCCGGCGTGGTCGCCGAGGCGCTGGCGCTGGCGAAGGCCCGGCCGCTGGTGGTCGACTATGACGACCCGGACTATGCCGAGGACGCGCCCTATCCGAAGGGGCCGCGCATCGGGACGGAGGACTACGAGGCGCTGGTGGCCGAAGGCGATCCGGGCTTCGCCTGGCGCATGCCCGACGACGAGTGGGACGCGATCTCGCTCAACTACACGTCCGGCACCACCGGAAATCCCAAGGGCGTGGTCTACCACCATCGCGGCGCGGCGCTGATGGCCTATGCCAACACGATCCACGCGGGCATGGGCCGGCACCCGGTCTATCTGTGGACCTTGCCGATGTTCCACTGCAACGGCTGGTGCTTCCCGTGGACGCTGGCGGTCCAGGCGGGCACGCATGTGTGCCTGCGCTGGGTGCGGGCCAAGGCCATGTACGACGCCATCGCCGACCACGGCGTCACCCATCTGTGCGGCGCGCCCATCGTCATGTCGACGCTGATCAACGCGCCGGAAGCGGACAAGCGCGACTTCCCGCAGACGGTGACCTTCAACACGGCGGCCGCGCCGCCGCCGGAGGCGGTGCTGTCGGGCATGGCCGACGCCGGCTTCGCCGTCACCCATCTCTACGGCCTGACCGAGACCTACGGCCCGGCCGTGGTGAACGAGTGGCATTCGGATTGGGACGGGCTCGACAGGCAGGCGCGCACGGCGAGGAAGGCCCGGCAGGGCGTGCGCTACGCGGCGCTGGAAGGGCTGACGGTGCTGAACCCCGAGACCATGGAGCCCGTGCCCGCCGACGGCGAGACCATCGGCGAGGTGATGTTCCGCGGCAACATCGTCATGAAGGGCTATCTGAAGAACAGGGAGGCGACCGAGGAGGCGCTGGCCGGCGGCTGGTTCCACTCGGGCGACCTCGGCGTCATGCATCCCGACGGCTACATCCAGCTCAAGGACCGCTCCAAGGACATCATCATCTCGGGCGGCGAGAACATCTCGTCCATCGAGGTGGAGGATGCGCTCTACAAGCACCCCGCCGTCGCCTCCTGCGGCGTGGTGGGCCGCGCCGACGACAAATGGGGCGAGGTTCCGGTCGCCTGGGTCGAGCTCAAGCCCGGCAGGTCGGCGAGCGAAGAGGAGATCATCGCCCATTGCCGCGGGCTGTTGGCGCGCTTCAAGCTGCCCAAGGCGGTGATCTTCGCCGAGATCCCCAAGACCTCGACCGGCAAGATCCAGAAATTCCGCCTGCGGGACATGGCCAAGGGGGCCTGAAACAGCGGTCAGGCGGACCGGCGATACGCCGCGTCGGAACGGCGCGGAATGAGGAAAAGCGCTCCGGCGACGGCCAGCAGCAGGGCAAGCGCGAACAGCATCGGCGTGTCCTGCCAGCCGGGCTTGAAGACCATCAGCGCGACGACGGCCATCATGATGGCGCACTCGAAGCGGCCGACGCGGGCGATCGTCTCGATGTCGGCCAGCACGGCCGGGCTCGCGCCTTCCGCCCGAGCCCGCGCCGTCACCCGCTCGCCGACCGGCTTGATGACGCCGGCGCCGATGCCGATCGAGGCCGCCATGCCGGCGAGGCCCAGCGCCAGCCACGCCTCTGAGAAGCCGGTCCACAGGAAGCCCAGCACCAGTCCGCTGACGAGCACCGTCGTGGAAGCGGGGGCGAAGAAGGACGGCGACAGGCGGTTCATCAGCGCGACGAAGCGCAGGCGCGGCGCGAGGTCGGGATCGCGGGCCAGGATCAGCGTGATCAGCAGCATGGTGAGCACGCCGCCCGCCCACGCCATCGCGGCGGCGACGTGAACGAACTTGACAGTGAGATACCAGTCCATGGAAGCGGGCCCGAAGCAGGAGTTGCGCGGCTTCTGCATCATCGCGGTTTCAGCGCAGTCGCGCCGAGGCCCCCGCCGGTTTCCGTGCCGTTTCGGCTACGGCGCAGGGCAGGCTGTGCCAGTGCGGCACGCGCATCGCCGATTTTTCCCGAAAATCTCCGTCCGGTAACCGGCTGTTAAGCTTTACGGGCGTTTACTGTGTTCATCCAGTGATCTGGATTCTGACGAGCGGTTCTGCCGCTCCGTTTGACGCCTCCCTGTTAAACTCCTGAGAGCCGCTTCCCGCGGCTCTTTTTTTGCGTCCCGCACCGCCGTTAACCCTGCATTAATCATGTTCTTGCGTCCGCCGCGGTCCCGGCGCATTCTCCGCCGCGGCTGGCATCCGCCTTGCCGGGCAGCCTCGCATTGACGGCCCGGTGTGCCGTTTGCGAAATGCGGTCCGGCCGGAGGGTGGCGTATGCGTGGAATGGGTGGAGTGAAGATGGAATCGGCCGAACTCGTCAGTCTTGCCGAGCGACGGGTGTTCTCGGGTTCGTTCAAGCCGATCTATGACGAGGGCATGGCGCTCGTCGAGGAGGCGGCCGAGTATCTAGACGGCGAGGGCCGGGCCGAGGCCAAGCGCCTGTCGCGCGTCGCCGCCACGCTCTACGCGGCCGAGTCGATGCGGCTGACCACGCGGCTGATGCAGCTCGCCTCCTGGCTGCTGCTCCAGCGCGCCGCCAATGCCGGCGAGATGACCCGCGACCAGGTGGCCTCCGAGAAGGCCAAGGTGCGGCTCGACACTGCCTCGGCGCAGGACGGCGCGCCGGGCTGGCAGGAACTGCCGGGCCGCTTCCACGGCATCGTCGAGCATTCGCTGCGCCTTCAGGCGCTGGTGCGGCGCATGGACGACGAGGTCTACGGCCAGCCGCGCGACGGCGGGACGGCCGCGCGCCCGTCCAACCCTGTCTCCGACCAGATCACGCTGCTCAACACCGCCTTCGGCCGCTACTAGGCCGTAGCGGCGATTCAACTGTTCGAGCCGGAGCATGACTGCGGCGAGCTTGACGAAGCCGAGGCAGGCATATTTCAGCCAGCGCTGGGCGATCTCGTCCATCTCGGCGTGCTTCTTGCCGCGACAGGCGTCGAGGCGGCGCTTCATCTTGAGACAGTCGCCGACGGCCGTCATGCCCGGCCGCGCATGGTCGGGAAAAATAGTTCAGCGGCAGAAGCGCAAGGGCGTGCGGCTGCCAGTCCGTCAGTCTGCCGGAAACCTCCTCGGCGACGTTCTGCGGCGCGGCGGCGATCGACGCCTTGCAGGCAACGACCGCATTGCTGCCGGAGGGGGATATCGACTATGTGAAGGGTGTCCCGGGGAGCGTTTCGGACGTGGGGATCAAGGATCGTCGCAAGGCGTCGTGCACTGATCGCCCCGGGGTAGTTCCTCACGGTTTCGTGGTTGTGATCGCTTCCGCGGGCAAGTTCCACCAGACGGCCGATCGACACCTTGGCGCCCGCGTCGGGGCCTTCCTTGACGATATCGGCGCGGGTGACTATTTTTTTCCCCGCGCCCTTGGCGAGGCATGCCGCTCCGCGAGGACGGCAGGTCTGCGGGATTAGACCGCGTCAGCCTTTCCACCTCGTCAAGGGCCGCTTTCGTTTCCGCATAGACCTTGCCGGGGGCGCGATCCGGGCGAACGTCCCGTGCTACCGCTTCGGCTTCAGATGCTCGAACGCCTTTTTGAAGAAGTCGCCGGCTTCTTTCTTGTCGCGCCTTAGCGATTCCACCTCGGAGGGCGTCAGCATCTCGGAAACCAAGGATGACGCGGGCCTCGTCGCCGGTGAGGGCGGCGGGCTCGATGGCAAGTTCCGTGCGGACGACGTCGCCATAGCGCTCCTCGATCATGCGCGCCTGCTGGCGCGCTGCCCCCTTTATACCGCTGCGGCTGGCGTTCACAAGCGACACTGCAGGCACCCAGAATGGCGCGGGCCGGGGCGCCACCCATCGTCATCCGGTCCACGCAAAAAGGGGATATGTTTCCGTTTCGTTCACTTGTTGCTGGCATCGCTTTCCCGTTGGACTAGGGTGGCGGCATGGCGGCGATTCGCATCATAGGCATCGATCCGGGGTTGCGGCGCACCGGCTGGGGCGTTCTGGAGGCGGCCGGCAACGCGCTCACCTTCGTGGCGGCGGGCACGGTGCGGTCGGACGACGCGGCGCCGCTGGCTCAGCGCCTGCGCCAGCTCCATGACGGCCTGTGCGCCGTCTTCGACACGCATGCGCCGGCCGAGGCTGCCGTCGAGGCGACCTTCGTCAACAAGGATGCGTCGGCGACGCTGAAGCTCGGCCAGGCGCGTGGCATCGCCATGCTGGTCCCCTCGCTGCGCGACCTCGCCGTGGCCGAATACGCGCCCAACGCGGTGAAGAAGGCGGTCATCGGCGTCGGCCATGGCGACAAGGCGCAGATCGCGATGATGGTGAAGGTGCTGATGCCACGCGCGAAATTCGACGGCGCCGACGCCGCCGACGCGCTCGCCATCGCCATCTGCCACGCGCATCACCGGCAGAGCGCGGTGGGCAAGCTGGCGGCCCTGATGGCTGGATGAGGACGAGGCGGAGATGATCGGCAAGCTCAAGGGCACGGTCGACGAGATCGGCGAGGATTCCTGCGTCATCGACGTGCACGGCGTCGGCTATGTGGCCCATTGCTCGGCGCGCACCCTGTCGTCGCTGCCGGCGCCGGGCGAGGCGGCCGTGCTGTTCATCGAGACCTTCGTGCGCGAGGACGTGATCCGCCTCTACGGCTTCGGCTCGGCGCTGGAGCGCGAATGGTTCCGCCTGCTCCAGAGCAACGTGCAGGGCGTCGGCGCCAAGGTGGCGCTGGCGGTGCTGTCGACGCTGACGCCGGCCGAGCTCGCCAATGCGGTGGCGCTGCGCGACATCGCCATGGTCTCGCGCGCGCCGGGCGTCGGCAGGAAGGTGGCCGAGCGCATCGTCGCCGAGCTGCGCGACAAGGCGCCCGCCTTTGCCGGCGAGGCGCTGAACATCGGCCTCAAGCAGGAGATCGGCGCCGGCGCCGCGCCTGTCCCGGTGGCCGACGCGGTGTCGGCGCTCGCCAATCTCGGCTATTCGCGCGACGTGGCGGCCAACGCCGTGGCGGCGGCGCTGAAGGCGGCCGGCGATGGGGCGGATTCGGCCAAGCTGATCCGGCTCGGCCTCAAGGAGCTGGCGCGGTGATATCCTTGCCGGCGCGTCCTTACCGATCTATCTGGGTAAGGAAGAAACCTAGGAGTAGGAAATGGGTGCATTCGCCACCATGACCTCGAAGGGACAGCTCACGATCCCCAAGCAGGTGCGCGACGAGCTCGGGCTCAAGACGGGCACGCGCTTTCACGTCACCGTAAGGGGCCGCGAGGTCATCGTCCGGCCGAAGAACGGCAAATTGGCCGATCTTGCCGGCATGCTGGGCAGGCCGCCCGGCGGCCGCAGCCTGACCGTCGAGGAGATGGACGAAGCCGTGGGAGAAGCCGTCGCCGAGGACTGGCGCGACTTCGAACGCAACCGTTCCAAGCGCCCATGATCGGCATCGACACGAACGTCCTCATTCGCTTTCTCGTCGACGACGAGGCGCAGCAGAACCACGCCGCGCGCAGACTTCTTTCGGAACGGGGCCCGGACGATCCCGCCTTCGTCAGCGCCGTTGCTCTCGTCCAGAGCATTTGGGTGCTCAACCGCACGCTGGGGTATCCTATGCCGGAAATCGTCGCGATGCTGCGCAGCCTGCTGGCCACCGACGGCATCGTCCTCGAGCACGGCGAGCAACTGGCCGGTCTGTTGGGCGACGAGGGGTCGTTTGACGGGCAACTCGCCGACCATCTGATTGCCTGGTCGGGAGATGCCGCGGGTTGCCGGCATACGGTGACCTTCGACCGGCGGGCCGCCGCGGCCATCCCCTCCATGGAACTCCTGTCTTGAGCCTCGCCCCCCGCCTCATCTCGTCGGAAAAGCGCGGCGAGGACGCGGACGCCACGCTGCGCCCGCAGGCGCTGGACGATTTCGTCGGCCAGGCGGCGGCGCGCGCCAACCTGAAAGTGTTCATCGAGGCGGCCAGGGGGCGCGGCGATGCGCTCGACCATGTGCTGTTCGTCGGCCCGCCCGGCCTCGGCAAGACCACGCTGGCGCAGATCATGGCCAAGGAACTGGGCGTCAATTTCCGCTCTACCTCCGGCCCGGTGATCGCCAAGGCCGGCGACCTCGCGGCGCTGCTGACCAATCTGGAGGACCGCGACGTCCTCTTCATCGACGAGATCCACCGGCTGAACCCGGCGGTGGAGGAAATCCTCTATCCCGCCATGGAGGATTTCCAGCTCGACCTCATCATCGGCGAGGGGCCGGCGGCGCGTTCCGTCAAGATCGACCTCGCCCGCTTCACCCTCGTCGCGGCCACCACCCGCGCCGGCCTCATCACCAACCCGCTGCGCGACCGCTTCGGCATCCCCGTCCGGCTCAATTTCTACACGGTTGACGAGCTGGAGCTGATCGTGCGGCGCGGCGCGCGCATCCTCGGCCTGCCGATGAGCGACGACGGCGCGGTGGAGATCGCCCGGCGCGCCCGCGGCACGCCGCGCGTCGCCACCCGCCTGCTGCGC
>CAZVTK010000049.1:0-28770 GCA_964629765.1 uncultured Mesorhizobium sp. | reverse complement strand
GGCATGCACTGCAACTTCTCCACGAAGTTCATGCGCGAAACCGGCGGCAAGGCGTATTTCGAGGCGCTGATGGCGCAGTTCGACAAGAACCTGATGGACCACATCGCGGTCTACGGCCCGGACAACGACAAGCGCCTGACCGGCAAGCACGAAACGGCGCCGTGGAACAGGTTCAGCTATGGCGTGGCCGACCGCGGCGCGTCGATCCGCGTGCCGCACTCCTTCGTCAGGAACGACTATCGCGGCTATCTGGAGGACCGGCGCCCGAACTCGCAGGGCGATCCGTACCAGATCGCCAGCCAGGTGCTGAAGACGATCTCCGAGGTTCCGACCGGCATGTTCGCGAAGGCCGCGGCATAGGTATCCCTGCCTCTTGAAGGCGACGAAAGGTCCGGCGGGAAACCGCCGGGCCTTTTTTCGATCGTCAGGTTTCAGGGTGTGGGGGCGGCCGGCGCGCCGCTCAGTGCCGCATGCCGGCCTTGGGGCGATAGCCGTCGCCGGTGCGCATGAAGAGCTCCGCCACCTGCGGGTGGCGCACCGGATCGCCGGTTTCGTCGACGAGCAGGTTCTGCTCCGAGACGTAGGCGATGTACTCGGTTTCCGCGTTCTCGGCGAGCAGATGGTAGAAGGGCTGGTCCCGGCGCGGCCTCATCTCGGCGGGGATCGCCTCGTACCACTCCTCCGTGTTGGCGAATTCGGGGTCGACGTCGAAGACGACGCCACGGAACGGAAAGATGCGATGACGCACCACCTGGCCGATATGGAAGCGCGCCGTGCGGATCGTGCCTGCCATGCCTCACAACTCCTTGAAACTCTTGTGGCCCATCGCGGCGTCGAATTCAATCGCCGGTCATGCGCGGCACGCGGCTTGACGCTGGCACACGGGGCGTCTAGCCGGTCGCTTTCTGCGGGCGGTCCTTCCGATGGCGGCGATATTCGGTCTCGTATTGCCGTTCTTCGGCATCATCTTCCTCGGCTTCGCCGTGGCCCGCCTGGCGCGCCAGCCCGTCGAGGCGCTGGGCTGGATGAACACTTTTATCCTTTACGTGGCGCTGCCGGCGCTGTTCTTCCAGCTTCTGTCGAAGACCCCGATCGAGAAGCTGACCGAGGGCGGCTACATCTTCGCCTCGGTGCTGGCCACCTACATCGTGTTCTCTGTCATGTTCGTCGGCTCGCTGCTGGTGAGCCGCGACGGCATTGCTCCCGCCACGATCAAGGGGCTGGCGGCCGCCTACGGCAATATCGGCTATATGGGGCCGGGGCTGGCGCTACTGGCTTTTGGCGAGGAAGCGGCGGTGCCGGTGGCGCTGATCTTCTGCTTCGAGAACATCCTGCATTTCGCCGTCGCGCCGACCATGATGGCGATCGCCGGCGGCGAGCGCGGCGGCGTCGCCAGGGTGGCGCTGGGCATCGTCAGGCGGATCGTCCTGCATCCCTTCATCATCGCCACGGCGGTCGGCGTCGCGGCGGCGGCGCTGGCCGTGCGGCCGCCCGCGCCGCTGGAGACGATGCTGGACTATCTGTCGCGCGCCGCCGCGCCCTGCGCGCTGTTCGCCATGGGCGTGACGCTGGCGCTGCGGCCGGTCAGGCGCATGCCGCGCGAGATCGGCCCCATTTCGGTGCTGAAGCTGATCGTGCACCCCGTGCTGTGCTACGTGCTGCTCAGCGCCATGGGCGATTTCGATCCGGTCTGGGTCTATTCCGCGGTGCTGCTCGCCGCGCTGCCGACGGCGACCAACGTCTTCGTGATCGGCCAGCAATATGGCGTGTGGGTCGAGCGCGCCTCGGCGACCATCCTGGTGACGACCATGCTGTCGGTGGCGAGCGTCACCGCGCTGCTCTACGTCATCAAGAACGGCTACCTGCCGCCCGACCTTTTCTGACGCCGCGCGCCAGCGCCGAAAACCCGCTGCCCGGCTGGAGCCCCTCGCGCATGAACAGGCCGCGGAGCGGCGACAGCGCCGCGAGCGCGGAGAGGCCAGTGGCGCGCGCCAGTTGCGCCGGCAGCAGCCCGGACAGGAGCGAGTGGTTGAGCAGGTTGACCGCCGCCGAGCGGGCCAGCACATCAGCGCGCCGGCGCCGCTCATAGGCGGCGAGGGCCGCCGCCGCGCCGGGATCGTCGCGCCGAGCCTCGGCGATCCCGGCCAGAGCGGCGATATCGGCGCAGCCGAGATTGAGGCCCTGCGCGCCGATCGGCGGGATGAGGTGCGCCGCCTCGCCGACGAGCGCCACCCGCCGCGCCGCCAGCCGCGAGGCGGTGCCGGCGGCGAGCCGGTAGACCTGCCGCCCGCTCGCCAAGGTAAGCTTGCCGAGCATGGATTCCATGCGCGCTTCGGCCCGCAGGGCAAGCTCGCCGTCGGGCAGGGCGGAGAGTTCGGCCGCGCTGTCGGGACGCTGCACCCAGACGATGCTGGAATTCAGCCCCGGCAGCGGAACCTGCGTGAACGGCCCGTACGTCGTGTGGAATTCGGTCGACACGCCGCCATGCGGGCGCGTGTGCGCGACGTTGAAGACGAGCGCGGCCTGCGGCAGTTCGCGTCGGCTGGCCGAGATGCCGGCCGCCGCCCGCGCCGGCGAATCGCGCCCGTCGGCGGCGACGGCGAGCTTCGCTTCCACCATGGTGCCGTCCGCAAGATGCGCCGCCGCGCCGGCCTCGCCCAGCGACCAGTCGGCCACCATGGCGCGCTGCCAGTCGATCAGCGGCTGGCGCCCGATGGCGTCCGCAAGCACGGCGAGCAGATGCGCGTTGGGGATGTTGAGGCCGAAGCGGCGTTCGCCGATCTCGGCGGCGCGAAACGTCACGGTCGGGCTGCGCACGAGGCGGCCGGTCACATCGACGATGCGCATCGCTTCCAGCGGCCCGGCGGCGGATGCGACCGCGTCCTCGACGCCGATGTCGCGCAAGAGGCCCAGCGCCGGCAGCATCAGCGCGGTGGTGCGCCGGTCGCCGCCGCCCGGCGCCGGCCCCGCCAGCGTCACCGCAAAACCGCGCCGCGCCAGCGCCAGCGCGGCGATGAGCCCGGCCGGCCCCGTGCCGGCGACGACGATTTCGGTCTTGAGCTTGTCCATGGCCGCAGATATGGCCCGGCGGGCGCGCGGCATCAACGCGGCGAATTGCCGGACGGGGTGCACGAGGTCTTCGGGGCGGCGGGTGATGGCGCTTGTACCCGAAGCTGCGCTGCGGCTAAAGTCGGGTCGATCGCGCGGCTGGACGGGGAGCGAAGCGCAGGTGGCGAGCCAGGAAAAGCGCAGGGCGAAGCTCGCCGTCCGGATTCCGACGCCGAAGAAGAAGGTGACATGGCCGCAGGCGCGCGCCTTCTCGGTGCACCTGCTGACCGCGTCCGGCTCCTTCCTCGCCTTCCTGTCGCTGGTGGCGGCGAGCGAGCAGCGCTGGACGGCGATGTTCTGGTGGCTGGGGCTGGCGCTCCTCGTCGACGGCATAGACGGGCCGATCGCCCGCAAGCTGCACGTCAAGACGATCCTGCCGACATGGTCGGGCGAACTGCTCGACAACATCATCGACTACGTGACCTATGTGCTGATCCCCGCCTTCGCGCTCTACCAGCGCGGCTTCATGGGCGAGGGGCTGTCGTTCCTGTCGGCGGCGATCATCGTGGTGTCGTCGGCGATCTACTACGCCGACACCGGCATGAAGACGAAGGAGAACTTCTTCAAGGGTTTTCCGGTGGTCTGGAACATGGTGGTGTTCGCGCTTTTCGTGATCCAGCCGGGCGAGTGGATTTCCTTCGCCACGGTGGTGATCGCCGGCCTGCTCACCTTCGTGCCGGTCAACTTCCTGCACCCGGTGCGCGTGGTGCGCCTGCGCACGCTGAACCTCGGCGTGACGCTGGTCTGGGCCGCACTCGGGGCATACGCGCTGCTGCGCGGCCTCCAGCCCGAATTGTGGGTGAAGGCGGGCATCGCCGCCACCAGCATCTACCTGTTCTGCATCGGCGGCGTCATGCAGTTCTTCCCCAATCTGGGCGCCAAGCCCGCGTCCGCGCAGGAGCCTCGAGCATGAACGGCACGGTTCGCGTCCACCGCCATGGCGGCCCGGAAGTCCTGACCTGGGAGGACGTGCCGGCCGGCGAGCCCGGTCTGGGCCCGGGTCTGGGCGAGGTGCTGCTGCGGCACACGGCGATCGGCCTGAACTTCATCGACTGCTATTACCGCACCGGCCTCTACCCGGCCCCGGCGGGCCTGCCGCTGGTGCCCGGCTCGGAGGCCGCCGGCGTGGTGGAGGCCGTCGGGCCCGGCGTCACGCAGATCAAGGAGGGCGACCGCGTGGCCTATGCCACGGTGCTGGGCGCCTATGCGCAGCGCCGCGTCGTTCCCGCCGACAAGCTCGTGAAGGTGCCCGATACGGTGTCCGACGAGCAGGCGGCCGGCATGATGCTGAAGGGCATGACCGCAGAATATCTGCTGCTGCGCACCTTCAAGGTGAAGCCTGGCGACACGATCCTGTTCCACGCCGCGGCGGGCGGCGTCGGGCTGATCGCCTGCCAGTGGGCGAGGCATCTCGGCGCCACCGTCATCGGCACGGCGGGGGACCCCGAGAAGGTGGCGCTCGCCAAGGCGCATGGCTGCCACCATGTGATCGACTATCGCAAGGACGACTTCGTCGCGGCGGTGCGCGGCATCACCGGCGGCGCGAAATGCGACGTGGTCTACGATTCCGTCGGCGCGGACACGTTCCCGGCCTCGCTCGACTGCCTGAAGCCGCGCGGCATGTTCGTCAGCTTCGGCAATTCGTCGGGGCCGGTCCCGCCGTTCCCGCTCGCCATGCTGTCGCAGAAGGGCTCGCTCTACGCCACGCGGCCGACCCTGTTCGCCTATGTTGCCACCCGGCCCGAGCTGGAAGCCTCGGCCGCGGCGCTGTTCGACGTGGTCGGGCGCGGCATCGTCAAGGTCGGGATCAACCAGCGTTATGCGCTGAAGGATGCGAGCCAGGCCCATGCCGACCTCGAAGGGCGGCGTACCACGGGCACGACCGTTCTGCTGCCGTAGAAAATCGCGGTCCTTTCCCACTGGATTTCTTGAAGGTCTTTCAGAACCCCCTTGCTTCCTTAGCCGGAGTACGATTGCCTACGGTGTGAGCGGGGAACAAGAATGACTATCGGGGGTGCAGTGGATAACAGCCACGCACAGGGTAACCTCCTTGAGGTCCGCGGTCTGACGAAGGTGTTCGGGTCGTTGCGCGCTTGCGACGGCGTCGACCTCACCATCGCGCATGGCGAGATTCACGCCCTTTTGGGCGAGAACGGCGCCGGCAAGTCGACGCTGGTCAAGATGCTGTTCGGCTCGCTGGAGCCGGCCTCGGGCGAGATCCGCTGGAAGGGCCAGCCGGTGCGGATCGCCAGCCCCGGCCAGGCCCGCGCGCTGGGTATCGGCATGGTGTTCCAGCATTTTTCGCTGTTCGAGGCGCTGACGGCGGCCGAGAACATCGCGCTGTCGCTGGACAGGGAAACGCCGATCCCGGAGATCGCCCGCAAGGCCAGGGATCTGTCGGCGGCCTACGGCCTGCCGCTGGACCCGGCATCCATGGTGGGCGACCTGTCGGTGGGCGAGCGCCAGCGCATCGAGATCATCCGCTGCCTGCTCCAGGAGCCGCAGCTCATCATCCTCGACGAGCCGACCTCGGTGCTGACGCCGCAGGAGGCCGACAAGCTGTTCGTCACGCTGGAGCGCCTGCGTAGCGAAGGCAAGTCGATCCTCTACATCTCGCACCGGCTGGAAGAGGTGAAGCGGCTGTGCGACCGCGCCACCGTTCTGCGCCACGGCAAGGTGGTGGGCCATTGCGACCCGCGCCAGGAGACGGCCGCGTCGCTGGCGCGCATGATGGTCGGCAACGAGGTGACGCAGGTGACGCGCACCGGCGTGCCCCGCGACGGCAAGGCCGAGGCGCTGATCGAGGTGCGCAACCTGTCGCGCAAGCCGGCCGGGCCGTTCTCGATCCCGCTGCGCGGCATTGACCTGACCGTCCATGCCGGCGAGGTGATCGGCATCGCCGGCGTCGCCGGCAACGGGCAGGGCGAGTTCTTCGAGGCCGTGTCCGGCGAAGCGTTGCAGGACGATGCCGGCGCCGTGCGCTTTCGCGGCAAGGATGCCGGCAGGCTCGGCATCACCGGGCGCCGCCTGCTCGGCGCCGCCTTCGTGCCGGAGGAGCGGCTGGGCCACGGCGCCGCGCCTGCCATGCGGCTCTCCGAGAACCTGCTTCTGTCGCGCTTCAGCACCGATGCCAAGGCTTTCCTGTCGTCGGTGGGCGTGATCCTGAACCGGACCATATCGCTCGCCTCGCGCCGGATCGTCGACGAGATGGACGTGCGCAAGAGCGGGGAGGATCCCGAGGCCGCCGCGCTGTCCGGCGGCAATTTGCAGAAATTCATCATCGGCCGCGAGCTCGACCGCAAGCCGGCCGTCATGGTCGTCAACCAGCCGACCTGGGGCGTCGATGCCGGCGCGGCGGCGCGCATCCGTCAGGCGCTCATCGATCTGGCGCGCGGCGGCTCGGCCGTGCTCGTCATCAGCCAGGATCTCGACGAGCTGTTCGAGCTGTCGGACGCCATCGCCGTCATGCATGACGGGCAGCTCTCGAAGCCGATACCCATTGCGGAGGCCACCTACGAGAAGATCGGCCTGCTGATGGGCGGCGCCGAACCCGGTCATGGACCCGGTCATGGGCCCGGTCATGCCGGACACAATCATGCCAGGGAGCTTGCCTGATGCGGATCGAACTCGTCCGCCGGCCGCAGACCTCGGCGCTGTTCTCCATCCTGTCGCCCTTCGTGGCGCTAGGGCTCACGCTGGTCGCAGGCGCCATACTGTTCGCGCTGCTCGGCAAGAACCCGCTGACGGCGCTGTTCTATTTCTTCATCGACCCGCTGCGCGAGGTGTGGTCGCTGCACGAGCTGGCGGTGAAGGCCGCGCCGCTGATCCTGATCGCGGTCGGCCTGTCGGTCTGCTACCTCTCCAACAACTGGAACATCGGCGCCGAGGGCCAGTTCATCGTCGGCGCCATCACCGGCTCGATGCTGCCGGTCATGTTCCCAACCTTCCAGAATTTTCTCGTGCTGCCGCTGATGCTGCTGATGGGCATTGCCGGCGGGGCCGCCTACGGCGCCATTCCCGCCTGGCTGAAGGTCAGGTTCAACACCAACGAGATCCTCACCAGCCTGATGCTGGTCTATGTGGCGCAGCTTTTCCTCGACTGGCTGATCCGCGGCCCGTGGCGCAACCCCGGCGGCATGAACTTCCCCGAGACGGTGAACTTCCACTCCTGGGCGGTGCTGCCCGAGATCTGGCCCGAATCCGGCCGCGCCCACTGGGGTTTCGTCTTTGCGCTGGTCGCCGCCGTGGTCGTCTGGTTCATGCTGTCGCGCACGCTCAAGGGGTTCGAGGTCAAGGTTCTCGGCCAGAGCCCGCGGGCAGGGCGCTTCGCCGGTTTTTCGCGCGGACGGATGGTGTTCTTCGCCTTCCTCGTGTCCGGGGGGCTGGCGGGGCTCGCCGGCATCGCCGAGATTTCCGGGGCGATCGGCCAGCTCAGGCCCTCCTTCACCACCGGCTACGGCTTCACCGCCATCATCGTCGCCTTCCTCGGACGGCTCAACCCGCTCGGCATCGTCGCCGCCGGGCTGGTGCTGGCGCTCACCTATCTGGGCGGCGAGGCCGCGCAGATCTCCATCGGCGTGTCCGACAAGGTGGTGCGCGCCTTCCAGGGCATGATCCTGTTCTTCGTGCTCGCCTGCGATACGCTCATCCACTACCGCGTGCGCCTCGTGCGGACCGCACCGAAAGAAGCCGCGCCCGGGGCCGCGGGGGAGGCCAGTGGGGAGGTCAATCATGGGCATGCTTGAAGCCGTCCTCCTGACCATCGCCACGGCGGCGACGCCGCTCTTGATCGCGTCCATGGGCGAGCTCGTGGTCGAGCGCTCGGGCGTGCTCAATCTCGGCGTCGAGGGCATGATGGTGATGGGCGCCGTGACCGGGTTCACCGTCGCCTACACCACTGGCTCGCCATGGCTCGGCGTCATTGCCGCCATCGTCGTCGGCGCGGCTTTCTCGCTGCTGTTCGGCTTCCTGACGCTGACGCTGGTCACCAACCAGGTCGCGACCGGACTGGCGCTGACGCTGCTCGGCCTCGGCCTGTCCGGCATGCTGGGCGAGGGTTTCGTCGGCCTGCCGGGCGTCAGGATGACGGCGATCTACATTCCCGGCCTCAGCGACCTGCCGCTCGTCGGCAAGCTGGTGTTCGGGCAGGATCCCATCTTCTATATCTCGATCGCGCTGGTGGCCGGCGTGTCGTGGTTCCTGTTCCGCACCCGCGCCGGGCTGACGCTGCGCTCGGTCGGCGACAGCCACAAGAGCGCCCATGCGCTCGGCATCAAGGTCATCGCCATCCGCTACGCGGCGGTGGTCTTCGGCGGCGCCTGCGCCGGCCTTGCCGGCGCCTACCTGTCGCTGGTCTACGTTCCGCAATGGGTGGAGAACATGACCGCCGGGCGCGGCTGGATCGCGCTGGCGCTGGTGGTCTTCGCCTCGTGGCGGCCGTGGCGCGTGCTCGCCGGGGCCTATCTGTTCGGCGGCATGACGATCGGCCAGCTCCATGCGCAGGCGCTCGGGCTGGGCATTCCGTCGCAGCTTCTTTCCGCGCTTCCCTATCTGGCGACGATCGTCGTACTGGTTCTGATATCGAGAGACCGGCGACTGACGATGATGAACACACCGGCTTCTCTGGGGCAGCCGTTCGTTCCGGATCGCTAGGCCAAAAACGACGGGATGCTGCCCCCGGGACGGACCCCGAAAGCAAAAATGGTCCGGAATTGAAACCATACAGAGGACGAACATCATGAAAAAACTGCTTTTCGCGCTGGCAGCCTCGGGCGCCATGCTGATGGCAGGCGCGGCTTACGCGCAGGACAAGACCAAGGCCTGCTGGATCTATATCGGGCCGGTCGGCGATTTCGGCTATTCCTACCAGCACGATCAGGGACGCTTGCAGGCGGCCGCGCATTTCGGCGACAAGCTGGAGACTGTCTACCTCGAGAGCGTGCCGGAGAGCGCCGACGCCGAGCGTGCGCTGGAGCGGCTCGCCCGCACCGGCTGCAACATCATCTTCGCCACCTCCTTCGGCTACATGGACCCGGTGAACAAGGTCGCCGGCAAATTCCCGGACGTGAAGTTCGAGCACGCCACCGGCTACAAGCGCGAGCACCCGAACGTCGCGACCTACAACTCCAAGTTCCATGAAGGCCGCTACGTGCAGGGCGTGATCGCCGCCAAGATATCGAAGGCCGGCGTCGCCGGCTACATCGCCTCCTTCCCGATCCCCGAGGTGGTGATGGGCATCAACGCCTTCGTGCTCGGCGCGCAGTCGGTGAACCCCGACTTCAAGCTCAAGGTCGTGTGGGCCAACACCTGGTTCGACGCCGCCAAGGAGGCCGACGCCGCCAAGGCGCTGGTCGACCAGGGCGTCGACATCCTGACCCAGCACACCGATTCCACCGGCCCGATGCAGGTCGCGTCCGAGCGCGGCATCAAGGCCTTCGGCCAGGCGTCGGACATGATCGCCTTCGGACCGCAGACGCAGCTCACCTCTATCGTCGACGACTGGGGCCCGTACTACATCGAGCGCATCCAGGAGGTGATGGACGGCACCTGGAAGCAGGCGGACGTGTGGGGCGGCATGAAGGAGGGCCACGTCGTGATGGCGCCTTACGCCAACATGCCCGACGATGTGAAGGCGCTGGCCGAGGAGACCGCGGCCAAGATCAAGTCCGGTGCGTTCAACCCCTATACCGGCCCGATCAACAAGCAGGACGGCTCGGAGTGGCTGAAGGCCGGCGAGATCGCCGAGGACGGCGTGCTGCTCGGCATGAACTTCTACGTCGCCGGCGTGGACGACAAGCTGCCGAACTGATCCGTTCGACTGCTTCGATTAAGGGAAGGGCGCCCGCGCGGCGCCCTTTTTTGCGTGATGAGTGCTTCTCTCGCGGGCGGCGGAGCGGACACGTCACCTGACGGTGGAATTCCTGAGAGCCTGCAAGTCGCCACTGATCGGCATCGTTCCACCGCTCCCACCTGCCATGTATCGAACCTGAAAAATCCTGTTCAACCCATTGATGGGGGCGATATTTTCCTCGCAGGTTCATGCAGGTCCGGTGGGATATGCCAATCGCGTTAGTTCCATAATATATCTTATGCGACTTTTGGATGGCCGTCCCGCCGCGCACCTTTTCCCCGTTTCCGGCCCGGTTTGCCAGCATGCTTCATGCGCCCTATCCTCGCTGGTGCGACGCCGCCGTGCGGTGCGGCTGGAGGATGGCGCGATGCGACCGGCTGGAGCTCCTTGGTTGGTGATGGCGGCTGCGGTGCTTGTGCTGCCCGGCGCGACAGCCGCGCAGGATGCGCCGCCGGCCATGTGCGAGGTTTCGGCGTGGTCGACGCTCGCCGGTCCGAACGGCCTCGACATCCGTGCCGGCCCGGGCCCCGGCTTCGCCGTCGTCGGCCGGCTGCCGCCGCCGATCGTGCTCGAAGGCGATCGTTTCGCGGCCCAGGCTTCCATCACCGGAGCGCAGGACGGCTGGTTCCGCATCGATAAGGGTTGGCTGACCGACTACAGCGCGGAGGACGATACGGACGAACTCGCCTTCGAGGGCGAAGGCTGGGTTCCGGGCGACGCTCTCGGCCTCTGGGTCGAGGGCATGCATCTCTATGGCGCGCCCTCGCACGAGGCCGCCGTCGCCGCAGATTTCTCCGCCACGCGCGACGGCGACTACGGGCCGGACTATTTCAGGGTCGAGCGGCTGCTCGACTGCCGCGGCTTCTGGGTCGAGGTCGAAGGCGTCTATTTCGGCGAGCGCTTTCGCGGCTGGAGCGACGACGTTTGCTCGAGCCAGGTCACGACCTGCCCCTGAAGGGTTGCTCCTGACAGGGGCTACCTGCCGGTCGCGGCGGCGTATCTGTCGGCCTTGAAGCCGAACACCAGCGCCCTGCCCGTATCGAGGACCGGCCGCTTGATCAGGTTCGTTTCGGCGAGGATCATCTGCCGCGCGCGTTTCTCGTCGATGCCGGTCTTCTCGCTCTCCGGCAGTTCCTTGAAGGTCGTCGAGTTGCGGTTGAACACGGCCTCCCAGCCGGCGCGCGCGAACCAGTCGTCGAGCGTCTTCGGGTCGAGCGCATCCTTGCGATAGTCGAAGAAATCATAGGGCTGACCATGGGCGTCGAGCCATTTCATCGCGTTGCGCACCATGTCGCAGGACCGGAATCCGTAGAGCTTTGCCGCCATGCCTCAATCCTTCGCCGGTTTGCGCAACAGATAGGTGTCCATGATCCAGCCGTGGCGCGTCCGCGCCTCGCCGCGGACGCGGGCGATCTCGCCGGCCACGTCGCCGAGCCGCCCGGCGATGAGGATCTGGTCGGGCGTGCCGAGATAGGCGCCCCAGAGAATGTGCAGGTCAGGATCGACGCTGGAAAACGCCCTGGCGCCGTCGAGCATCACCACGGTCGTATCGGCCTTGCCGATATCCTCCTTCAGGCGGCGGCCGGTGGTGATGGTCACCGGCGCCCCGATCCCGTTGAGCGTCGCGCCATGGGCGGCCGTCAGCGCCTGCACGGCGGTGATGCCGGCAAAGACCTCGACGCGCGGCGCCACGCGGCCGCGCGCGGCGACCCGGTCGAGGATGCGCAAGGTGCTGTCGTAGAGCGAGGGGTCGCCCCAGACGAGGAAGCCGCCGGTCTCGCCCTCGGCCAGCTCGTCGGCCAGCAGGCGCTCGTGGATCCCGGCGAGGGCCGCGTGCCAGTCGTCGACCGCGCCGCCATAGTCCCCTTCCCCGCGCCGCGCCGGCACGGCGTAGGTCACGGCCCGAGGCGGGCGATCGCCCGTGTGGAGGCGCAGGATCTCGTGGCGCAGCGCCGCCAGCTCCTGCTTCTCCGCACCCTTGTCGGGCACGAAAACGACATCGAGGCGCCGCAGCGCCTCGATCGCCTCAAGGGTGACATGCTTGGGGTTGCCGGTGCCGATGCCGATGACCAGCACGGTCCGGGCAACGGCACCTGCCGACGCCATCGCCGGACACCCCCGGGCGCCGCGGCTTCTATTCCTCGGACTCGGCCTTGGTCTTCTTTTTCGGAGCGGCCTTCTTCTTGGCGGGCTTGGCCTCCTCGGCGCCGCTCTCCCCGTCCTCGTCGGCCAGCAATTCCTCGCGGGTGACGGTCTTGTCCGTCACGTCGATCTGCGTCATCAGGTGATCGATCACCTTCTCCTCGTAGAGCGGGGCGCGGATGCTGGCCAGCGCCTGCGGGTTCTCGCGGTAGAAGTTGAAGGCTTCCTGCTGCTGGCTCGCGGGGAAGCGGCGGATCTGATCGTAGAGGCCGCGCTGCAACTCGTCGTCGGAGACGGTGACGCCGGCCTTCTCGCCGATCTCGGCGAGCACGAGGCCGAGGCGCACGCGGCGCTCGGCAAGGCGCAGATATTCGGCCCGCGCCTCCTCCTCGGTGGTCTCCTCGTCGGCGAAGGTGCGGCCGGCCTGCTCGAGGTCGCGGTTGACCTGACCCCAGATGTTCTCGAACTCGGCGTCGACAAGCTTCTGCGGCGCCTCGAATTTGTAGCCCTCGTCGAGGGCGTCGAGGATCTGCCGCTTCACCTTCTGGCGCGTCACCGCGCCGTACTGGCTCTCGATCTGCGACTTCACCACCTCCCGCAGCTTCTCGGCCGATTCGAGGCCGAGCGTCTTGGCGAGCTCGTCGTCAATCACCAGTTCGCCGGGCGCCTGGACCTGCTTGACCTTGACGTCGAAGGTGGCGGCGCGTCCCGCCAGGTGCTGCGCCGGATAGCTCTCGGGGAACGTCACCTCGATGGTCTTGTCGTCGCCGGCCTTGACGCCCACGAGCTGGTCCTCGAAGCCGGGGATGAACTGGTTGGAGCCGAGCACCAGATCGGCGTCGTCGGCCGCGCCGCCCTCGAAGGCTTCGCCGTCGATCTTGCCGAGATAGTCGATGGTCACCTTGTCGCCGCTCTCGGCCTTGCCCGTCCTGGGCTCGTAGGTGCGGGCGGAATCGGCGACCACGGCCACCTGCTTCTCCACCTCGTCGGCCGGAACGTCGTAGACCGGACGGGTGATGCTGATGCCGCCGAAATCCTTCACCTCGATGGCCGGGATCACCTCATAGGCGATGGAGAACTCGAAGTCGGCCGCGCCGTTCAGGATCTTCTCGGCCTCCTTCTCGTCCTCGGTCATCTTGATCTCGGGCTGCATCGCGGCCTTCTCGCCGCGATCGCTCAGCACCGAGCGGGGCGACTCGTTGAGGATCTCGTTGACGACCTCGGCCATGAAGGACTTGCCGTACACCTTGCGCAGATGCTGCACGGGCACCTTGCCGGGGCGGAAGCCCTTGATCTGCACCTTGTCCTTCGCGTCGGTGAGCCGCTTCATCAGCCGCGACTCCATGTCGCCCTGCGGGACGACAACCCTGATCTCGCGCTTGAGGCCGGTGTTCAGCGTTTCCGTGACCTGCATCGTCAAAGCCTTTGTGTTTCCTGACCGCCCGCGCGCCGCGCGTGGCGGGTGAATGTTCCTGCGTCCGGATGATGTTGCCGGGGATGGGTTCTGGTGCGGGTGGAGGGACTTGAACCCCCACGGCTTGCGCCACAGGAACCTAAATCCTGCGTGTCTACCAGTTCCACCACACCCGCCCGGCAGGCCCGAAAGCCGTCCGAAGCGCGAGGTTCTATATCATCAGGGTATCGCGGTTCAAAGGGTATTTGGCCGCGCCCGGCTGCATTTTTGCGGGGGCATCCGGGGCCGTCAGTACAGCGGCTCCTCGAAGATCATCAGGTCGCCGTCGTGGAACGACTTGATCTGCGCGCTGCCGTCCGCCGCCACAGCGACCTTCATGCGGAACGGGCGCACGCCCATGCCCTGCTCGATTTCCTTGCCCTGCCCCTCGGGCAGGTAGAAGCGCTCGATGCCGTATTCGACCGGCAGGGCGCCGCCGCCGGCGGAAATGAAGGAAACCGTTCCGCGCAAATCGACCTCGCCGGCCGCGGGCGGCGTCGCGGGCGCGTCGGCGAAGCGGGCCGAGACGGTCTCCCAGACCCCCGTCTCCCCGGCCTTGAGCCGTACGAAGACGGTGTGCGGGCCGCTATACTCCTGAGGGATCGGGCCGGTGAAAAGCGCCCTTCCCAGCGCGGAGATATCGTAGCCGACGGTCACATAGTCGCCGCGCAGGAGGTCGCGCGGGTCGATCGGGCGCACTTCGAGCACGATCTCGGTGCCGCTGCGCAGGATCGCGGCGCGGCTCCAGATCATCGAGCCGAGCACGGCGATCTGCACCAGCGCGACGATCGCGGCCAGCGCGGGCAGCCAGCGGGCATGCAGCGCTGCGATCATGCCGCGCCTCCCGCCAGCGGTGCGCGCATGCGCTTTTCCAGCCGCGTGATGAACCATGCGAGCGCCGCCACCACCAGCCCGGCGGTGAGGAACAGCCCGGCCGTGCCGATCATCGTCGCCACCAGCACCACATAGACGTAGCCCACCTCATAGGTGAAGGCCGCGTAGGCGAGCCAGCGCAGCAGCCGGCTGTCGCGACCGCCGAGCAGCAGCGCGCCGATGATGGCGGCGAAGACGATGATGACGACGAGCAGGAAGATGCCCTGGTCCTGATAGGAGAACTGGATCGGCGACATGCCGGCGATGAAGCCGAGCAGGCCCTGGATGGGCACGCCGTGGTCGCCCAGTTTCGCCATGCGGTCGGTCGCCTCGGGCGCGGCGACCCAGACCCCGAACAGCCCCGCCGAGGCGGCGGCCAGCAGGATCGGCGCGGCCACCCTCTCCGCATCGAGGAAGTGCAGGATCGCAAACAGCATCAGCGAGAAAAGGATGAGGTGGCGCGCGGCGATGCTCTGCGTCCACAGCGACACCGCCCACAGCGCGGCGGCGATCAGCAGATAGGTCAGCGGCGGGGCACCGAACCAGTTCCTGTCCGTCGTCACCATGACCAGCCACGTCGCGGCGAGCAGCACGGCGCCTGCGGTAAGCGGGCCCGAACGCAAGAGCAGCGCCGCAAAGGCGGTGCCGGCGCACCATGTGAGGATCGCGCCGGTCTCCTCGCCCGACAGATGGTACATCTGCGCGACCAGGGCGATGCCGGCGCCGAACGCGACGGCGGCAAGGATATAGAGCGCCTGCGCGAAGCCGCCGCTGCCGCGGCGCGCCAGCGCCGCGCCGCCGAGATAGCCGCCCAGGATGACCGCGAAGATCATCATCACGCGCATGACGCGCGGAAACGCTTCCCAGTTGGCTGCGATCAGCAGCAGGATCGACGCGCCGATGAGCGCGGCGGCGAGAATGGCAAGGATCTGGCCGAAGCTGACGCCGCCGGGGCGGCTGTCGGCGTCGCGGCGCAAGGCGGCGGCCGTGGCGGCGTCGACCAGCCCCTCGGCTTCCCACCGCGCGATGTCCTTCTTCAGGGTCGAAACATATCCGGCCATGGCGCCCGCCTCGCCGGCATCCTTAGCGGTTTCGGCGCGCCGCGGCTAGGTGCGCGCAACCAGCAGGTCCGGGGAGAGTGTTGCGAATTCATGACAAAGGCCCGCCGGCGCCGGTTTTTTGCATTGCACAAACGCATTGCTGCCATGCAGCATTCACCCTTCAAAACGACAGCGATCCTGACTAATTAATCACCGTAACGAAGAACGAAACAGACCAAGCAAGAAAACGAGAACTGCCATGAACCTGATCCGCAACTATCGCAACTGGCGCCGCTACCGCGAGACGGTCAACGAGCTGAGCCGCCTGTCCAACCGCGAGCTTTCCGACCTGGGCATTGCCCGCGGCGACATCGCCTTCGTCGCCCGCAAGTCGATCTGACGAATTTTCCGAATCTCGTCGGAGCCTACCTCCTCCCAGGCTCCGGCGGATAAGACCGGCTCTTTCTCCTCCTCCCGAAAAGCCGGTCGCCCAAACGACACCCGCCGGACCTCCTCCCCCGGCGGGTGTTGTCGTTTCCGGCGTTTGCGCGCCCTGCCCTCCCGTATTCAAAGCCCGAATGAAAAGGGGCGCAGCGCGCCCCTCTTTTTCATTCGAGTTTTTAGGCAGCCTACCGCTCGCCCCAGACCCCGCGCGAGCGCCAATAGGCGAGGTCGACCACGTCGGGCAGGCCGCCGGCCGGCTCGTACCAACTATCGACGGCCCATTTCTTGCCGGACGCGTTTTCCTTGATGACGGCGGTCCAGTGCGGATAACGCCCGTCGATGAGCGCGCCGCGCGTGACGTTCTGCTGGACCGTGTGATGGGCCATGAGCCCGCGCGCCTGAAGATAGAGCATCAGGTGACGACTGTTGGTCGATTCGTCGATGCAGTCCATCTGCCCCGGCGCACCCGAGGCCATGACCGGAGACTTGGCGTCGTCGCGCGCGCCGATGGCGTTGGCCGACAGGTCCTCGTAGAAGGCGATCGCCCGGCGCAGCGCCTCGCGCTCGGCCTCGGGCGTGGCTTTGCCTTCGGCCATGATCGCGCCGAACCGGTCCGCGATGGCGGGGGTGATGGCGAATCGCTTCTCCAGCCGGCAGCCATAGCCGTAGCAGGCGACGAGCTTGGTCGGCAGCGGACCGGAATAGCCGTGGTCCGAGACGGCGCCCGTGGCGCAGCCGGACGCGATGCCGGCGGCGGCGAGGACGATTGCGACGCTGAGGTGGCGGAAACCGGCGAATTTCATGGCGCGACGCTACAAGCCCGCGCCGCAGTGCACAATTGCATTTGTGCCACACTGGCGGCGCCAGCAGGCCGCTCACCGATTTGTCATCCGGTTGATTTCGCCGCGCGCCGGGAATATTGCCCGCTGATGGCCCATGCACCCGTTCACGTCGTCGGCGGCGGTCTCGCCGGTTCGGAAGCCGCCTGGCAGCTCGCGAGCGCCGGCATACCGGTGATTCTCCACGAGATGCGCCCCGTTCGCGGCACCGATGCGCACAAGACGGACGGGCTCGCCGAGCTCGTCTGCTCCAATTCCTTCCGCTCCGACGACGCGCAGAACAATGCGGTCGGCCTGCTGCATGCCGAGATGCGGCTGGCGGGGTCGCTGATCATGGCGTCGGGCGACGCCAATCAGGTGCCGGCCGGCGGCGCGCTCGCCGTCGACCGCGACGGGTTTTCCGCGGCGGTCACCGCGAGACTGGAGGCGCACCCGCTCGTCACCATCGCCCGCGAGGAGGTGACCGGCCTGCCGCCCGAGGACTGGGACCAGGCGATCATCGCCACCGGGCCGCTCACGGCGCCGTCGCTTGCCGAATCGATCCGCGCGGCCACCTGCGCCGATGCCCTCGCCTTCTTCGACGCCATCGCGCCGATCGTGCATTTCGACAGCGTCGATCTCGGCAAGGCATGGTTCCAGTCGCGCTACGACAAACCGGGCCATTTTCGCGGAGGAATGGGCGGAACCGGCAAGGACTACCTCAACTGCCCGATGGACCGGGACCAGTACGAGGCGTTCGTCGCCGCGCTCCTGTCGGGTGCCAAGACCGAGTTCAAGGAATGGGAAGGCACGCCCTATTTCGACGGCTGCCTGCCGATCGAGGTAATGGCCGAGCGTGGCGCCGAGACGCTACGGCACGGGCCGATGAAGCCGGTCGGCCTGACCAACGCGCACGACCCGGCGGTCAAGCCTTATGCGGTGGTGCAGCTTCGCATGGATAACGCGCTCGGCACGCTCTACAACATGGTCGGTTTCCAGACCAAGCTGAAGCATGGCGAGCAGACCCGCATCTTCCGCATGATCCCGGGGCTGGAGAATGCCGAGTTCGCGCGGCTCGGCGGGCTGCACCGCAACACCTACATCAACTCGCCCGTGCTGCTCGACCACTCCCTTCAACTGAAAGGCCGGCCGGGGCTGCGCTTCGCCGGCCAGATCACCGGCTGCGAGGGCTATGTGGAGAGCGCGGCCATCGGCCTCCTGGCCGGCCGCTTCGCGGCGGCCGAGCGGCTGGGCAAGGCCCCTTCCCTGCCGCCCGCGACCACGGGTTTCGGCGCGCTGCTCAATCACATCACCGGCGGCCACATCGTCACCGACGAGGAGCCGGGAAAGCGCTCCTTCCAGCCGATGAACGTCAATTTCGGCTTGTTTCCGCCCGTCGAAGCGCCGAAATCGGACGGCAGGCGCCTGCGCGGCAAGGACAAGATCGTGGCGAAGCGCCAGGCGGTCACGGCGCGCGCGCTGGCCGACTGCCGCGCCTGGCTCGGCCTTGCGCCGGCCGAGGCGCCGCTCGCCGCCGAATAGCGCCTCTCACCAGCCCGTCGCGGCTCGGCGCAGCATGAGCCAGTGCCGGCGCAGCGGCGAGATTCGCGCGGGTTGATCCAGCGCGGCCCTGCCCATCCTTGCCGTCCTGTCGAGCAGCACGCCCACTGTTGCCAGCGGAAGAAAGGCCGGCGCGAGCGTGGCGGGAAGCCCCTGCGCCGAGGCGCGGAACCGGCCGAGATGGTCGCGGCCCAGTGCTGCCATGGCCTCCACCGCGCGCCCCGCGCCGGGCGCGCCCGCAAGCAGCGCGTCGCGGTCGGCTCCCGCCGCAGCGAGCATGTCGGCCGGGATGTAGCATTGGCCGCGCCGCCGGTGCGTGGGCAGCGCCGCGAGAAGCTCGACGATGCCGAGCGCGCAGCCGCCATGGCCCGCCGCCTCGGCGAAGCGCGGCGCGGCCCCCTGATCGGGGATCGGGTCGAGGATCAGCATGGCGAGCTGGACGACCGCCGAGCGCGTCTCGCCGAGATAGCCTTCCAGCGCCGCGCGGTCCGGCATCGGATCGTCGTAAAGGTCGAAGATGCGCGCCTCCAGCAGCCGCTCGAACGCGGCGATGGGCAGCCGGTGCGCCGCGATCGCCTCGCGCAGCGCGTCGGCCACCGGGTTGCCGCTGCGCTCGCCGGAGGGCGCGGCGAGCGCGTCGGACCACCATCGCAGCCTGATCTCGCCGGCCAGCGGCTCGCGCACCTTGCCGCGCAGCGTGCCGATCTCCGCGTCGAAGGCGTAGAGCGCCGTCAGCGCCGCGCGCCGGTCGGCCGGCGCGTAGAGCACGGCGAGATGGCGGTCGGGCAGCGCCGCGCGCAGGCCCGCGCCGATGGTGTCGGCCGCATCCATGTCAGTCCACCGCGACGAGCGCGGCCGCCACCTCGCGCTCCTCGGCGAGCAGCACGTTGTAGGTACGCACCGCCGCCCCGGTCGACATAGGGTCGGCGGCAAGGCCCGCTGCGCGCAGCCTCGCGCGCAGTGCCGGCGCCAGCGGCTTCAGCGTGCGGCCGGTGCCGACGAGCAGGATGCGGACGCCCGCCGCCTCCGCCAGCACCCGGGCAAAATCGTCCGCGTCGAGGTTTTCGGGGTCGCGCGGCTCCCAGCCGTAGATGCCCGACGGCAGGCACAGGACGGAGCCGCGATGCGACATGTCGGCAAAGCGGAACCCGCCATTGCCGTAGGCGTCGATCGGGGCGCGCCCCGGAAAATGCGCGCGCCGGATTTGCAGGCCGGCGGACATGGCGCTCGTCAGGCGCGGCCCGGCGTTGCCGTCGCGCCCTTGGCCGGCTTGTCCTCCTGCGCGTCGAACATGCCGGGGCGCAGCTTGAACAGGATCAGCATCGGCCCGGCGATGAAGATCGACGAGTAGGTGCCGATCACTATGCCGAAGATCATCGCGATAACGAAGGACGACAGGACCTCGCCGCCGAAGATGAACAGCAAGATCAGCGCCGCCAGGGTGGTGATGCCGGTCAGAATCGTGCGCGACAGCGTGTGATTGAGCGACAGGTTGATCAGGTCGGAAATCGGCATCTTCTTGTATTTGCGCAGGTTCTCGCGCATTCGATCATAGACGACGACGGTGTCGTTGATCGAATAGCCGACGATCGTCAGCACCGCCGCGATGCTGGTCAGGTTGAATTCTATGCCGGTGAGAACATAGAATCCCATCATCCAGACCACGTCGTGCAGCGTCGACACCATCGCGCCGATGGCGAACTGCCACTCGAACCGCAGCCAGATGTAGATCATCATGGCGAGCATCGCGACGGTGATGCCGATGACGCCGTTGCGCGCCAGCTCCGACGAAACGGTCGGTCCCACGACCTCCGTCCGCCTGAACTCGTAATCGTCGGCGAGCACGTCGCGGACGAGCGAGATGACCGACTGCTCGGCGCTGTCCCCGCCCTGCTGCGAGCCGACGCGGATCAGCAGGTCGCGGGGCGAGCCGAACTCCTGCACCTGCACCTCGCCGAGATTCAGCCCTTCGAGCTTGGAGCGGACATCTGCGATGTCGGCCACTTCGGCCTTCGCCTGGACCTCGATCAGCGAGCCGCCGCGGAAGTCGATGCCGAGATTCATGCTCATGGTCATGAACATGACGACCGTCGCGATGGAGGCGAAGATCGACAGGCCGAACGCGAAATTGCGCACCCGCATGAAGTTGATCTTCGTGTCGAACGGGATGTAGTTGACCAGCCCCGCCGGCATCTCGGTCGGGCGCTGGTGGCGCAGCCACAGCGCGATCATCCAGCGCGTGAAGGTGAAGGCGGTGAAGACCGTGGTCACGAGGCCGATGGCGAGCGTGACGGCGAAACCGCGCACGGGGCCCGAGCCCAGGTAGAACAGGATGACGGCCGCGATGAGCGAGGTCAGGTTGGCGTCGACGATGGTCGAGGTGGCCTGCTTGAAGCCCGAATCCAGCGACTGGACGATGGACCTGCCTTGCCGCCGCTCCTCGCGCACGCGCTCGTAGATGATGACGTTGGAGTCCACCGCCATGCCGATGGTGAGCACGATGCCGGCGATGCCCGGCAAGGTCAGCGTCGCGCCGAGTATCGACAGGATGGCGATCATCATGGCGACGTTGGCGGCGATGCCGACGGAGGCGATGAGGCCCAGCTTGCCGTAGGCGAAGAGCAGGAAGATGACGACGATCACGCCGGCGAGGATCGACGCTTCCTGGCCGGCGACGATGGAATCGGCGCCGAGGCTCGGGCCGACCGTGCGCTCCTCGACGATGGTGAGGTCCGCCGGCAGTGCGCCGGCGCGCAGCAGCACCGCGAGGTCGTTGGCGCTCTGGACGGTGAAATTGCCCGAGATCTGGCCCGAGCCGCCGAGGATGGGCTCGCGGATCTGCGGCGCGGAGATGACCTCGTTGTCGAGAATGATGGCGAAGAGGCGGCCGACATTCTGCTGCGTCGTCTGGCCGAAGCGAGTCGCGCCCTGGTTGTCGAAGCGGAACGAGACGACGGGCTCGTTGGTGCGCGAATCGAAGCTCGCCTGCGCGTCGACGAGATTTTCGCCGGACACGATGACGCGGTTCTCGATCAGGTACGGCACCGGCGGATCGTCGGTCGAATACATGATGGTCGTGCCCGCGGGCGGGCGCGAGGCGATGGCCTCCGCCACCGGCATGGACTGGTCGACCATCTGGAAGGTCAGCTTGGCGGTCTGGCCGAGAATGTCCTTGAGGCGCTGCGGGTCCTGAAGACCAGGCACCTGCACGAGGATGCGGTCGGAGCCCTGCCGCTGGATGATCGGCTCGGTCGTGCCGAGCTCGTTGACGCGGCGGGACACCACCTCGATCGACTGCGACAGCGCCGACGACATGCGGTAGCTGATGCCTTCGGAGGTGAGCTGGTAGCGGAACAGGCCCGGCTCGGGCTCGCTGAAGGAGAGCTCGGTGACGACGCCGGTGCCGAACAGGCCCGACGAGACGGGCTGCGTCAGCGAGGCGAGCGCGGTGCGGGCGGCCGCCACCTGCTCGGCGTCGCGGATGCGCACCTGCACCGTCTGGCCGCTGCCGGTGAGGCCCGTATAGCCGATGCGCGCGTCGCGCAGCAGCGAGCGGATGTCGTCGCGCACGACCTCAAGCCGGTCGTTGATCAGGTCCTGCTGGTCGATCTGGAGCAGGATGTGCGAGCCGCCCTGAAGGTCGAGGCCCAGCGTCATCGGCTGCTTCGGCGCCCAGCTCGGCAAGGCGTTCAATGTGGATTGCGGCAGGATGTTCGGCAGCGAGAAGATCACCCCGAGCAGCACGACCAGCCAGATCGAGATCGTCTTCCAGCGGGAGAAATAGAGCATCTGCCTCGTCCAAGCTGATGCCCCGCGCGGTTGCGGGGCAGCTTAAAAAATGTGCGCGTCGGCCCGCGATGGGGCTATTCCAATAGGGCTATTTCTTGGCGTTCTGGTTGGCCACCGGCTCGCCCTTGACGCGCACGTCGGCAATGGTGCCGCGCAGCGCGACGACCTTGGTGCCGCCGAGGTCGATCTCCAGCTCGTTCTCGTCGGACATGACCTTGGTCACCTTGCCGATCAGGCCGCCGCCGGTGACCACCGTGTCGCCGCGCCGGATCGACGCCAGCATCTCGCCGCGCTTCTTCATCTGGCTGCGCTGGGGGCGGATGATGAGGAAGTACATCACCACGAAGATGAGCACGAAAGGCAGGATGCTGATGAGGATGTCTGGGGCGCCGCCCGCTCCGGTCTGGGCGTATGCCGGTGTCACGAACATGAATGTCTCCTGGAAAACGAGATGACCCGCCGGGCGCGCGCGAACGGCGTCGGCCGAGCGGCCGGCGTGAAATTCGGCCGGAATATAGTGGCTCGCGCGCCCAATGCAACAGAACCGGCCCGTCTAACTGCGCCGCAGGCCGCGGCTTGGCCGCCGTCGATGTCGCATGCTATGCCGCCGCTCGCTAAGCCTTGACCCTGAGCGGCAGGGAACGCGGCAGGAGACATGTGTGGTGGCGCAGACAGGAACGGACGAAATCAGCGACGGCATCGCGGAACGGCTGGACCGCATCGTCGCGGCGCTGGAGCGGCTTGCGCCGCCGGCCCCGGCGGCCAACGATATCGGCGCCGCCGACTGCTTCATCTGGTCGCCGGAGCGGCGCTTTCTGGAGCCGGTGACGAAGGTCAACCGCGTCGACCTGTCGCTGATCCGCGGCATCGACCGGGTGCGCGACATTCTCGTCGACAATACGCAGCGCTTCGCCGCCGGCCTGCCGGCCAACAATGTGCTGCTGTGGGGCGCGCGCGGCATGGGCAAGTCCTCGCTGGTCAAGGCCGCGCACGCCGAGGTCGCCTCGCAGATGGCCTCGCCGCTGAAGCTGGTCGAGATTCACCGCGAGGACATCGATACGCTGCCGGCGCTGCTCGCCGTGCTGAAACCCCTGCCCGGCCGCTTCCTGCTGTTCTGCGACGACCTGTCCTTCGACCATGACGACACGTCCTACAAGTCGCTCAAGGCGGCGCTGGAGGGCGGCGTCGAGGGGCGGCCGGAGAACGTGCTGCTCTATGCCACGTCGAACCGGCGCCACCTCCTGCCGCGCGACATGATCGAGAACGAGCGCTCGACGGCCATCAACCCTTCGGAAGCGGTGGAGGAGAAGGTCTCGCTGTCCGACCGGTTCGGGTTGTGGCTCGGTTTCCACAAATGCTCGCAGGACGAGTATCTCGACATGGTGTCGGGCTATGTGCGCCATTTCGGCCTCGAGGCCGATGCCGACGACGTGCGCGCACAGGCGCTGGAATGGGCGACCACGCGCGGCAGCCGCTCCGGGCGCGTCGCGTGGCAGTTCGTGCAGGATCTGGCCGGGCGGCTGGGGAAGAGGCTGGAGTAAGGGAATAGGGGAAAATCGCCGTTGAAACGTCGAGTCGCGGCGTGTTTCCCTTACTCCCTTACTCCCTTACTCCCTTACTCCCTTCTTCCAAAAAAATTCCCGCCCTCGCGGGCGGGAGATGCGCGGCCCCCGGCTGGAGGTCAGGGAGCCGGTGTTCTTCTTCTTTGTCTATTCGAGGAAGGTTCCGGGATTCACCGGCGCCGAATCCTTGCGCACCTCGAAATGCAGCTTCGGCGTGTCGGCATTGCCGCTGACGCCGGAGCGCGCGATGTCCTGGCCGCGCCGCACCGTTTCGCCGCGCGACACGAGGATCTGGCTGGCGTGGCCGTAGACGGTGACGAGACCGTTCTCGTGGCGCACCAGCACGGTGTTGCCGAAATCCTTGAGCCCGTCGCCGGCATAGATGACGACGCCGTTCTCCGCCGCCTTGACCGGCGTGCCCTCGGGCACGGCGATGTCGATGCCGTCGTTCCTCTTCGGGCCGCGCGTGTCGCCGTAGCCGGACACCACCTTGCCGCGCACCGGCCAGCGCATCTTGCCGATGCCGGTCGCGTCCGGCGCGGCGGCGGCCTGCTTCATGGCTTCCGCCACCACGGCCTCGGTCTTCTTCGGCGGCGTGTAGCCGGCGGGCGCGGTGGAGCCCGTCACCACCGGGTCGACGCCGGCGGGCAGCTTCGCCGCCGCCACAGTGCGGGTCGCGCTCTGGCCCGGCACGACGAGCTTCTGGCCGACGCGGATGGTGCCCGCATCCATGCCGTTGGCGGCGCGGATGGCGGCCGGCGTGGTGCCGTGCCGCTTGGCGATGGCCGACAGCGTGTCGCCGGACTGGACGACATAGACCGAGCCGGCCGACGGCGCGGGCGCCGCGGCGCTCTGCTGCGGCTTTTCGACCCGCGTCTGCTGCGGCAGCACGGCGACCTGATTGCCCGGCTTCTTTCCCGGCACGGGCACGTTGCCCGTCGGCGCTTGCGCCGGCAGGCTCGCCTGCTCTGCCGGAACCGGTTTCGGCGCGGCGGCTGCGTCCGAAACGAAGGCGGGCACGACCAGCGTCTGCCCGGCCGCCAGCGCGGCATCGGCCGGCAGGCCGTTGGCCCTGGCCAGACGGTCGACGGAGACGCCGTAGCGGTTCGCGACCTTGCGCAGCGTGTCGCCCGAGCGCGCGGTGACGGTGGACGCGCCTGCCGGCCGCGCCGGCGCCGCGGGCGCGATCGAGCCGGTGGCGGTGGTGTCGACATAGGCCGGCACCGCCGCGGTCCGCGGCTGCGCGGGCGGCAAGGGTTGCGCCATCACCGGGTCGGATGCCGGGGCGCGGCTCACCGTGCCCGCGGCAGCCGCCGGGAAGGGCTGGCTCGACGGATAGGATGCCGGCGGCAGCCTGTCGGTCGCGGGCGGCAGCAACTGCGCGCTGGCCTGCTGCGGCATCAGCGGCTGGTTGCCGACGTCGCGCGAGGGGATCGGCGCCCTGAAGGCGCGCTGCCAGAAGCGCGGGCGCTGGGCGGTCGCGGGCTCCACCGCGGCGCGGTTGATCGAGCCGGTCGAGGTGCGGTCGACATAGGCGGGCGCCAGCGCGGAATCGCCCGGATAGGGCTGCGCGGCGGCCATCTGCCGCTGCGCCGGCCGGCTCGGGGCGGCCGAAGCGGTGGGCGCGCCGTCGTCGAGGAAGCGCAGCGAGCTGGACGAGCAGCCCGACGCCGCCAGCGCTATGACGAAGATTGCGGCACCGCGACGCAACATGCGCGCTTGGCCTTCGACTGCCCGGTACACCATGACACTACCCGCACCCGATACTGAGGTAGGGCTATTACACCGCGTTAATCTTACCGTCGGGTTAAGGGCGCCGCCGATGTCGTCACAAGGTGGGCGGTCACAGCGTTGCGGCGATGCCGGCGGCGAGCGGCTGGAGCCGCACCTGGCCGAAATCCTCGCGGTCGAAGCGGCTGCCGATCTTGGTCAGGCGCACGAGCTGCTGCACGCCGTCGCCCGGCCCGATGGCGCACACCATCAGGCCGTTCGAGGCGATCTGCTCGACGAAATTGCGCGGCAGGCTCTCGAAGGCGGCCCACACCACGATACGGTCGAACGGCCCTTCCGAAAGGGCGCCCGCCCCGCCGTCGCCATGGCGCAGGACGACGTTGTCGATGCCGAGCGCCTCCAGCCGCCGCCCGGCCTCCGCGTGCAGCGTGCGGTAGCGCTCATAGGACAGGACGCGGCCCGACAGCCGCGCCAGCACCGCCGTGCCGAACCCGCTGCCGGTGCCGATCTCCAGCACGCGCAGCCCCTGCTGCGGCTGAAGCGCGTGGAACACCGACGCCTGAAGGTCGATGCCCTCGATCGCCTCGCCGCAGGGGATCGGCAGCATGCGGTTGAGCCAGACCGAATCCTGCCACTGGCCCGGCACGAAGTCGCGGCGGTTGACCGATTCGATGGCGGTCAGCAGCGCCGGGTCGGCCATGCCGCGCGCGCGCATGCGCAGCACGAAGGCGGCAAAGCCCTCGCGGTCGACCTCGCTCACGCCACCCCCTGGGCGAGCGCCCTCGCCAGCCGCTCCCTGACCTCGAAGGCGGTGAGGTCGAGCTGGAGCGGCGTCACCGAGATGCGGTCCTCGCGCAGCGCGGAAAAGTCGGTGCCGGCCACCGAATCCGTCTGCTCGCGGCCGAACATCAGCCAGAAATAGGGGAAGCCGCGGCCGTCGCGCCGCTCCTCGATGGACAGATTGTGCATAACCTTGCCCTGGCTGGTGACTTCCACGCCCTTGACCTCCCGGGCGGCGCAACGCGGGAAGTTGACGTTGAGCAGCACGCCCCTGGGCAGCGGCGTGTCGACGAGCCGGCGCAGCAGGCCGGGCCCGTGCGTTTCGGCCACGTCCCACGGCACCACGCGCCCGCCTTCGGCGAAATTATACGCCTGGCTGAGCGCTACCGAGCGGATGCCCAGCAGCGTGCCCTCCATCGCGCCCGCGATCGTGCCCGAATAGGTCACGTCGTCGGCGACGTTGGAGCCGCCATTGACACCCGACAGGATCAGGTCCGGCTTTTCCGGCAGCAGCCGGCGCACGCCCATGATCACGCAGTCGGTGGGCGTGCCGCGCAGGGCGAAGTGCCGGTCGTCGATCTTGCGCAGCCTCAGCGGCTCCGACAGCGTCAGCGAATGGGCGAGCCCCGACTGGTCGGCCTCGGGCGCCACGACCCAGATGTCGTCGGAAAGCTGGCGCGCGATGCGCTCCAGCACTGCCAGCCCCTCGGCGTGGATGCCGTCGTCATTGGTGAGCAGGATGCGCATCAGCCGATCCTCTCCAGTCCGCCCATATAGGGCCGCAGGACGTCGGGCACCGAGATCGAGCCGTCGTCGTTCTGGTAGTTCTCCATCACCGCGATCAGCGCGCGGCCGACCGCGACGCCCGAGCCGTTGAGCGTATGGACGAATTTCGTCTGCTTGTCCTCCGGGCCGCGATAGCGTGCGTCCATGCGCCGGGCCTGGAAATCGCCGCAGACCGAGCAGGACGAGATCTCGCGATAGGCGTTCTGGCCCGGGAGCCAGACCTCGATGTCATGCGTCTTGCGGGCGCCGAACCCCATGTCGCCGGCGCACAGGACCACGGTGCGGAACGGCAGGCCGAGGCGCTTCAGCACCGCCTCGGCGCAGGCGGTCATGCGCTCGTGTTCGGCGAGCGAGGATTCCTGGTCGGTGATCGACACCAGCTCGACCTTGTAGAACTGGTGCTGGCGCAGCATGCCGCGCGTGTCGCGGCCCGCCGATCCCGCTTCCGAGCGGAAGCAGGGCGTGAGCGCGGTGAAGCGCAGCGGCAGTTTTTCCTGCGCGGTGATCTCCTCACGCACGAGGTTGGTCAGCGGCACCTCCGAGGTGGGGATCAGCCCCAGCCGGGACTCGCCGTGCGGCGTGAAGAACAGGTCCTCCTCGAATTTCGGCAGCTGGTTGGTGCCGAACAGGACCTCGTCGCGCACCAGCAGCGGCGGGATCACCTCGGTGTAGCCGTGCTCGGTCGTGTGCAAATCGAGCATGAACTGGCCGAGCGCGCGCTCCATGCGCGCGAGCTGGCCTTTCAGCACGGTGAAGCGCGCGCCCGACAGCTTCGCGGCTCGCTCGAAATCCATCAGCCCGAGCGCCTCGCCCAGCTCGTAATGCTCCTTCGCCGAATTCATGCGGCGCGGCTCGCCGACGCGGCGCAACTCCACATTGTCGTGCTCGTCCTTGCCGGGCGGCACCTCGTCCAGCGGCACGTTGGGCAGGACGGCCAGCGCCTCGTCCAGCGCGCGGTTCAGCTCGCGCTCGCGCGCCTCGCCGCTCTGGATGAACGCCTTGATGTCGTTGACCTCGGCCTTCAGCTCCTCGGCGCGCGCGCCATTGCCGGCGCGCATGGCGTTGCCGATCTCCTTCGAGGCGGCGTTGCGGCGCTCCTGCTTCTGCTGGAGCTCGGTGAGGTGCGCCCGCCGGGCCTCGTCGCGGGCGACGATCTCGTCGACAACGGACTGCGCCGACGCGGCGTAGGACGGGCGCTTCCTGAGCGCCGTCACCAGCGCGTCGGGGTTGTCGCGTATCCACTTGATGTCGAGCATGAGTCCGGCTCCGAAACAGGCCCGCAGGGCCTAGACCGGACGACGGCAAGTGGCAAGATGCCAGAAGGGCCCTACTCCGCCGCGGCTTCCGCCTCGCGCTCGGCCTCGGCCGCCGCGCGCTGCTTCTCGACGCGCCGCGCCAGCCAGATCGACACCTCGTAGAGGATGATCGTCGGCACGGCGAGGCCGATCTGGCTCACCGGGTCGGGCGGGGTCAGCACGGCGGCGACCACGAAGGCGATGACGATCGCCCATTTGCGCTTGTCGGCCAGCCCCTGCGCCGACAGAAGCCCCACCCGCGCCATCAGCGTCGTCACCACCGGCAACTGGAACACCAGCCCGAAGGAGAAGATCAGCGTCATGATCAGGCCGAGATATTCGGACACGCGCGGCAGCAGCGAGATCTGCACCTCGGCGTCGGGGCCGACCTGCTGCATGGACAGGAAGAACCACATCACCATGGGCGTGAAGAAGAAATAGACCAGCGCGGCGCCGATCAGGAACAGGATCGGCGAGGCGATCAGGAACGGCAGGAACGCGCCGCGCTCGTTGCGGTACAGACCGGGCGCGATGAACTT
>CAZVTK010000048.1:0-28807 GCA_964629765.1 uncultured Mesorhizobium sp. | reverse complement strand
GTCGAACGGGTTCTGGAACACCATCTGGATCGACGAGACGGTGCCGGTGTCGCGGCGCTCGACATGGGTCGACTGGATCGCCTCGTTGCCGAGCGTCACGGTGCCGTCGCTCGCCGTCTCCAGCCCCAGCAGCACCTTGGCGAGCGTGGACTTGCCGCAGCCGCTCTCGCCGACGATGGCGACCGTCTCGCTCTCGCGCGCCTCGAAGCTCAACTGCTCGTTGGCCTTGACCACCCGCTTCTCGCCGCCGCCGAAGATCGCGTTTCCCGCCACCTCGTAATATTTGCGCAGCCGGTCGACCTTCAGCACCGGCGCGCCGGGCTTCACCGGCTCCTTCTTTTCCTTGGCGCTTTCCGGCAGCGCGTTCCAGTCGATCTCGTTGAACCGCACGCAGCGGGAGAAGTGGCGGTCGTGGCCCTTCACCTCGATCATCGGGATCTCGTCGGCGTTGCACAGGCCCTCGACGAAGTGGCCGCAGCGCGGCCCGAAATTGCAGCCCTTCGGCCGCTCCTGCGGCAGCGGGAGCTGGCCGGGGATGGCGATCAGCGGCCGCGCGTTCTTGTCGGCGCCGGGCAGCGGGATCGAGCGGAACAGCCCCTGCGTGTAGGGGTGGCGCATATGGTCGAACACGTCGCGGATCGAGCCCGTCTCCACCGCCTCGCCGGAATACATGACGGTGATGCGGTCGCAGGTTTCGAGGATCAGGCCGAGATTGTGCGACACGAAGATCATCGACGTGCCGAAGCGTTTTCCCAGCCCCTTCACCAGCTCGACGATGCCCGCCTCCACCGTCACGTCCAGCGCCGTGGTCGGCTCGTCCAGCAGCAGCAGCGCGGGGTTGGACAAGAGCGCCATGGCGATGACGATGCGCTGCTGCTGGCCGCCGGAAAGCTGGTGCGGATAGGAGCGCATCATGCGCTCGGGATCCGGCAGGCGCACCGCCCGCACCATCTCCAGAGCCCGTGCGTAGGCTTCCTCCTTCGACGCCCTGTCGTGCAGGATCGGCACTTCCATGAGCTGCCGGCCGATCTTCATGGCCGGGTTCAGGCTCGCCATCGGCTCCTGATAGATCATGGCGATCTTGTTGCCGCGGATGGAGCGCAGCTCCTCGTCCGACATGTCGCCCATGTCGCGGCCCATGAATTTGATCCTGCCGCCGACGATCTTCCCGACATTGGAGAGGTCGCGCATGATGCCGAGCGAGACTGTCGACTTGCCGCAGCCGCTCTCGCCGACGATGCCCATCGCCTCGCCGGGCATGACCGTGCAGGAAAAGTCCATCACGGCGGGAATCTCGCCGCGGCGGGTGAAGAAGGAGATCGACAGGTTCTCGATCTCGAGGATGGGGTCGGCGGCTGCGATGTCGGCGGGTTTGACGGCCTCGGTCATGGCTGGCTCTCCGCCTCGCTGGAACACCCCTCATCCGACCTCGCTTCGTGAGGCCACCGCCCTGGGTGCTTCGCACCCGTCCTGCGGACCCCACAAGGGGAGAAGGAAGAGGCGCCTCTTCCTTCTCCCCTTGTGGGAGAAGGTGGATCGGCGCGCAGCGCCGAGACGGATGAGGGGTGCCGCGCCATCATCCCCCGTCAATCCTTCATCGACTGCTCGCGCAGCGCATCGGCGAGCAGGTTGAGGCCGAGGACAAAGCTCATCAGCGCGAAGGTGGGCGGCAGCGCCGGATGGATATAGGAGCGCAGCAGGCGGCTGGAATCCTTGATCGCCGTGCCCCAGTCGGGGCTTTCCGGCGCCAGCCCGAGGCCGAAATAGCCGAGCGTGCCGAGCAGGATGGTGGTGTAGCCGATGCGCAGGCACACGTCGACGATCAGCGGCCCGCGCGCATTGGGCAGCACCTCCCACAGCATGATGTACCACGGGCTTTCGCCGCGGGTCTGCGCGGCCGCCACGTAGTCGCGCGTCTTGATGTCCATGACGAGCCCGCGCACGATGCGGAACACGCCGGGCGCCGAGGCGAACACCACGGCGACGAAGATGTTCAGCTCGTTCGGGCGGATCGAGATGATGCCGAGCGGGTCGGCGTCGAAGACGAGCCCGGCATAGACCCAGCCGCCGACCAGCACCGTCAGCCCGACCTGCACCGCCAGCAGTTGCGGCCGGTGCCTGTAGCGCGTCCAGAACAGGGCGCAGAAGAACAGGATCGGGAACAGGAAGAAGACGCCCGCCATCGCATAGGGGATGGGCGTGCCCATGATGCCCGGCGTCACCAGCAGGTAGAACAGCAGGATGACGGGGAAGGCGAGCACGAGGTTGGCGAGGAAGGACAGCACCGCGTCCACCCGCCCGCCGTAATAGCCGGCCGGCAGGCCGAGCGTCGCGCCCACCATCAGCGAGAAGAGCGTGGCGGCAGGGGCGATCACCAGCACGATCTGGCTGCCGAACACCATGCGCGAGAACACGTCGCGCGCCAGCCGGTCGCCGCCGAACAGATAGGCCTGTCCGCTGCGCGGGTCGATCGCGCCGGGCAGCGCGTCCTTGAGGACGGGGATCTGCGCCAGCGGATCGAAAGGCGCAATGATGTGCGCAAAGCCCGCGGAGAACAGCCAGAACAGGCAGATCACCACGCCGGCGATGCCGACATAGGTGTCGAAGAGCTGGCCGTAGAGGCCGAGCCGCCTGCGCCAGACGATGCTGGCGCCGACGACGACCGCCATCGCCAGCCACACGGGCCAGAAGCGCCACGCGACGCCGAGCAGGATCTGGAACCAGCCGAGGAATTCGAGCTGCATGCGGCTCACCTCACCCGGATGCGCGGATTGAGATAGGCGTAGCCGACGTCGGAGATGAGCTGCGTCAGCAGGACCACGGAGACCGAGACCAGCGAGCACGCCAGCAGCAGGTCGATGTCGTTGTTGGCCGCGGCCTCGACGAGCGCGTAGCCGAAACCCTGGTAGCGGAACATGGTCTCCACCACCACGACGCCGGTGAGCAGCCACGGGAATTGCAGCATGATCACCGTGAAGGGCGCGATCAGCGCGTTGCGCAGCGCATGCCTGATCACCACCGAGGAGAAGGACAGGCCCTTGAGCCGCGCCGTGCGGATATATTGCTGCGTCATCACCTCGACCATCGAGGCGCGCGTCATGCGGGCGATGTAGCCGGTGCCGTAGATGGCCATGGTCATCACCGGCAAGGTGAAGTTGTAGAAGGTGATGCCCTGGCTCGTCGCGCTCGCGGCCGAGCCGTTGAGCCAGCCGAGCCACGACGCGAAGATCACCGCGAAGATGACGCCGGAGACGTATTCGGGCGTCGCGGTGCTGGCGATGGAGGCGACCGACAGCGACCGGTCGGTGCGCGAGCCCTCGCGCATGCCGCCGAGGATGCCGATGACGAGGGCGATGGGCACCATCGTCGCCATCACCCAGAACATCAGGATGCCGGTCGCCCTGAGCGCCGGGAACAGCTTCTCCTGCACCGGCACGCGGAACTTGGTCGAGCAGCCGAAATCGCCTTGCAGCATGCCGGAATAGGCCGGCTCCGCCGGCTCGTCGCAGAAGCGGAAGCGCGGCACCGCCTTGCCCGTCGCCGGGTCGACGTTGGGCTGTTTCTGCGCCACGCCGAGCCACTGGCCGTAGCGCACGAAGAAGTTCTGGCGATAGCCGTTGCGCTCCAGCCAGGCGTCGAGCTGCTGCTGCGTGGTGCGCGTGTCGGTCTGTGTGAGGGCGAGCTTCTTGAGGTTCGGCTCCAGATTGACGAGCAGGAACACCACGAGGCTGAGGGCGAACATGGTCAGCGCCATGAGACCCAGTCTGCGCAGGACGAAGCCTAGCATCAAATCCCCTGCCGTCTGTGGGGCGCGCAACAGGACGGCCCGGGGTTGGGGTTCATGCGAGCCCGGCCGGAAGGCCGGGTCGCGGAGAGCATGAAACGCGGCCGGCGAACTCGCCGGCCGGAGCGGCGGCGGGCCAGCCGCAAGGAGATCAGGCGTCGAGCCAGACCTTGCCGAGGTTGATCTGCTGCATCGGGTGCTGGGCAAAACCCTTCACCGCCGGCTGGTGGTGCAGATAGACCTTGCGCCAGTAGGGCTGGATGATGATGCCGGAGCTCTGGAGGATGGTCTCCAGATCCTTCATCACCACCTTCCGCGCCTCGACGTCGTTGATGGACAGGGCCTGCGCCAGCTTGGCATCGAATTCCGGATTGGCGAAGCCCGTCTCGTTCCACGCCTCGCCGGACCGGTAGCCGAGCGCCAGCACCTGCACGCCGAGCGGGCGCATGGTCCAGTTGGTCAGCGAGTAGGGATATTTCGTCCAGTCGTTCCAGAAGGTCGAGCCCGGCAGCACGGTGCGCTTGACCTTGATGCCGGCCTCGCGGAGCTGGGCGGCGATGGCGTCGCCCGTGTTCTTGTGCCAGTCCTCGTCCGACGAGATCAGCTCGTGCTCGAAGTCGATGGCGCCGGCCTCGGTCAGCAGGGCCTTGGCCTTCTCGATGTCGCGCTCGATCCTGGGCAGCTCGACATATTCGGGGTGGATCGGCGCGACGTGATGGTTCTCCGCCGGCACGCCCGCATTGGCCTGGCCGAGCTGGAGCACCACCGAATTGTCGACCGCGAGCTGGAGGGCGTTGCGCACGCGCTGGTCGTCATACGGCTTGTTGTTGACGTTGGTGCGCGCGACGATGGTGATCGAGGTGACCGCTTCCGAGCGGGTCAGGCCGAGGCCGTCGAGAATGTCGAGATAGTCCGGCGTCGTCTCGTAATTGGCGTCGACTTCCGAGGATTCGAACGCGCTGACCGCGGCCGACGGGTCGGTGCCGTAGTCGATGAACTCGACGCCGTCGAGGAACACCTCGCCGCCCCACCAGGTGCCGTTCTCGCGGCGCTTGTAGACCACCCGCTCGCCCACGTCGAAGGACACGAGCTCGAACGGGCCGGTGCCGATCCTGTTGCGGGTGAAGTCGGCGCCGTCGGCATCGAAGGAAGGATGGACGATCAGGCAGGGATAGTCCGCAAGGTTGGGGATGAACGAGATATCGGGCTCGGTCAGCGTCACCTTGACGGTGTGGGCGTCGACGATCGTCGCGCCGCCTTCGCGCATCTTGCCGGTGGAGGCGTCGGCCAGCGTGCCCATGCGCGCCACCATTGAATTGCCTTCCACCGACCTGTCGCACCAGCGTTCGAGGTTGAACATCAGATGCTCGGCGGTCAGCGCGTCGCCATTGGTCCAGGTGACGCCGTCGCGCAGCTTGAGCACGATCTCCGTGGCGTTCTCGTTCACGTCCCAGCTTTCGAGCAGGTAGGGCTCGAACGTGTATTCCGGCGTGTAGTAGACCAGCGCCTCCAGCGACTGGCGCAGCGTATTGGCGATCTCCGTCCAGTCGGCGAGGCGCGGGTCCTTCGGCGCGCGGATCGACATGTTGACCCGCAGCACGCCGCCCTTCTTGGGCTCCTGCGCGGCGGCCGGCGTCGGCGCCGCAAGGCCGATCATGCCGTAGGCAACGGCCGTCGAGGCGCCGAAGACGCTGGCCATCGCCAGGAACTCGCGGCGGTCGACCTTGCCGGCCTTCACGGCCTCGGCCATGGCTTCGATATGCGCGGGCACCCGGTCACCGCGGCTCCTGAAAAGCTTCATCCGATACTCTCCCCTTCGTTGAATTTTTCGGGCTGGCTTGCCCCAATGTTCCCGATCGGGACCGCCATGTCAAAAAACCGGGTCGTATCGCCCGGCGGTTCCCTTGCGTCAGTCTGCATTTTCGGCAAAAGGGCGGATGCCGCATTTGCGACAAACTTGGCGCAAATCGGCTTCCAGGCGCACGATCGGCGACGCCGGGCCGGAAATGTCACCAGGCGTCAGTATTCGCGCTCGAAGAAGATGCCGCCGCGCGCGGTTCCGCCGTCGGTGGCCTCGCCGCGCAGCTTCACGCCGCCCCCCACGTTGAGGTCGATGGTCGCCTTGCCGGAACCCGGCTGCGCGCCTTTTTCGATCGTCAGATAGGTCCGGTCGTTGAGATATTTGCCCACCGCGACGGAGGTGTCGCCGCTCTCGTTGGTCTTCACGTCGATGTCGTCGACGCCGATCTGCTCGCGCAGGCGTTCGAGGAACGAGGTCGACCCGCCGATGCCGGCGAGCTGGCCGACGGCCGCGGCGAGCTGCGCGATCTGGAGCGGCGACAGGCCGGACATCGCTTTGCCGAAGATCAGCCGCGCCATCACCTCGTCCTCCGGCAGCGACGGCGACGACCGGAACGAGAATTCGGGGTCGGTGGCCGGGCCGGTCACCGCCACGGTCACCGTGGCGTCCTCCGCCCGCGTCGAGGCCGCGAGGTCGAGCCACGGCACCATGGAGCCGGAGAAGCTGACGCTGCCGCTGGAGAAATCGAGCCGGCGGCCGAGGATCGACAGCCGCCCGCGCCGCATGGTGAAGCCGCCGATGGCGCTGGGCGAGGCCAGCGGCCCGGTCAGCCGCAGGCTGCCGCCGAGCTCGGCATCGAGCCCGCGGCCGAGGATGAAGATCTGTTGCGGCGCCGAGACTGTGAGGTCGAGCGTCAGGCCGCCCCCGCTTCCGCCCCCGCTTCCGCCGCCGGCCGAGGGCGGGCGCAGCGCCTCGTCCTGGCGCGCCACGGCCTGCGGGGCGTTGCGGTGCTGCACGTCGAGCGTGGCCAGCGAGCCCGGCAGCCGGTCGGGCACGGTGATCACCGTGCGGCCGAGATCGACCTGCCCGGAGAGCAGCGGGCTGCCGGTCAGCGGCCCGGTCACCCGGATGCTGCCGCCGAAGCTGGCGCTGACGACGCGCCCGTCGGCATAGCGCCCCTCGGAGACGCCGAGCGTCAGGTCCGCCGGAAACCCGTCCGCCGCGCTGACGCCGACCGTGCCGGACCCGGTCACCGTCCCGCCGCTGGAGAGCCGGCCGCTGAGCGCGCCGATCCTCGCGACGCCGCCGCCCAGCGTGATCTCGGCCACGAGGTCGTCGACGGCGATCCCCGAGGGAGCATGGACGAAACGCGCGCCGATGGTGCGCACCGAGCCCGATATGTCGGGCGAGAAGAGATTGCCGCGCACGGCGACGGCGATGTCGGCGCCGCCGTCCAGCCCGACGCCCTGTGCCGCCAGATGCCGCGTCAGGAAGCCGAAGGGCACGCGGCCGGAAAAGTCGAGCGTGGCGGTGCGGGCGCCGACATCGATCGTCCCGCCGCCGTTCATGCCGAGGCCCGAGCCGTCGCCCACGCGCGCGTCGAAGCGCAAGGCGCCGCCGGAAAAGCTGCCCGAAGCGTCGATGTCCATCGCGCCGAAGCCGGCCGAGCGCGTCTGCGCGATGCTGCCGCCCGCAAGGCGCGCGTCGAACGATACCGAAGGCGACGCGGCTCTGCCGGTGACGCGCGCCGAGCCCGACACCGCGCCGGTCGCCTCGATGCCGGGCGCAAACGCGTTGAGCACGCTCGCCGGCAGGGCCGAGAGGCTGACGGCGATGTCGAGCGTGTCGCCCGCCGCGCCGCTGACGCTGGCCCGGCCGCCGGCCGCCGTCACCGTAAAACCGTCGAGGCGGAGCCGGCCGTCGCGCCAGACCAGCGTGGTGGGTGCGGCGAGCCGCGCCTCGATGCCGCGCGGCCGCGCCTGCGCCGAGCGCAGATCCACCGTCGCGACGCCGTCCGCGACCATCGCGCGCCCCGCCGCTGCGACCGGGATGCCTTCCGCCATGAGGCGGGCGTCGAAGCGCGTCCAGCCCGCCTCCTGCGCCAGCGACAGGGCGATCTCCCGGATCTCGCTGCCGCCGGCCACGATCCGGCCGGCGCTCGCCGCCCCGGCCACCGCCGGCGCGACGAAATAGTTCTTGACCGACGCGTTGACGCGCACCTCGCCGGCCTGCACGGCGCTCGCCGCCAGATGATCGACGATGGCGTCGAGCGTCATGGTCGGCATGCCGTCGACGATCTCGAACCGCAGGCTGCCCCGCGCCGCGCCATCGGCCTGCGCCAGCGCCAGCGCGGCGAGCGGCGCAAGGTCGGGCAGGCTGAACGTGACCGTGCCGGACGGGCGCAGGCCCGTGTCGAGCACCAGCGCGCCTTCGAGGCTGTTGGCGCCGAGCTTGACCGACAGCCCGCCGAGGTCGCCGCCGCCGCTCTGACGCGGCGTCAGCGTGCCGCCGCCCGTCAGCGCCTCGCCGCCGACCCGCCCGGTCAGCGCGAACGATCCGGACGGCGACGCCGGATCGGCGACCAGCGTGCCGGTCAGCGCCAGTCTCTCGATCGCCCGGCCCGCGACCGTCATTTTCTCGCTGCCGGCCTCGACCTTGACGGTCGGCCGTGCCAGATCGCCGCTCGCGGCCAGCGCGAAATGCGAGGCGCCCTGCGCCTGCGCCGACAGGCGGGAGAGGTCGGATATCGCGCCGGACAGGCTCGCCTCGACGGTTCCGCCGCGCAGCGAGGCGCTGCCCTCGGCCGTCAGCGCACCCGACGACACATCCAGCCCGCTGACCGAGAGCGCGCCGTCGCCGGCGCGGTCGAGGCGCACCCGCAGCGCCACCGTCTCGTCGAGCAGCGGTCGCGCCGCCGCCGGCAGCACCACCGAGCGCGCCTGCGCGGCAAGCTCCACCGACAGCGCGCCGTCCGGGCGGCTCCAGCGTCCCGTCGCCGCGACGGCGGCGGTTCCCGTCTTCAGCGACCGGGTCTCGAACGCGATCGCCCCGTCCTCGATCCGTACCGACACTTCGCCCGAAATCCCCCCGGCAAGCAGGCCGGCGACGATCTCGTTCGCACTGCCGGCCGCCTCGACGGCAAGGTCGCCGGTCACGGTGCCGGCCATCCGCCCAAGATCGAAATCGGAAGAGCGCAAGGTCAGCGCGATGCCCTCGGCCTCATGGTCCGGCAGGCCCGCATAGGGCAGCGCCGCGCGACCCTCGACGGCGAGCGCGCCCGGCGCGCCCGCCAGCGTCAGCTCGACCTCCCCCGCCGCCAAGGCGAGCGTACCGAAGCGCAGGCGCGGCGCCGTTTCGGAGGCGCGCGCGGACAGGCGAAAATCGCTGCGCCCGACCGGGTCGATCACCCCGCTCGCCGTCGCCTCCATGGCGGCCGAGGCAAGGCGCGCCTCCTCGATCGCGACCCGCCCGCCCGCGCCGAGCGTGCCGGAAAACGCGATTCCCGTATCGCCGGCCGCCAGCGGCGCGATGCCGGCCGGCAGGAAGCTGGCGAAAGCGCCCTGCCCCGTCAGCTCCACGCGGCTGCCAGCCTCGTTGTCGATGTCGGTGAACTGGTGGCGGCCGGCAAGGCGCGTGACCACAGTGCCGTCGACGGCGAACTCGGCGTCGCCCTGCCAGTCGCTGGCCGGCCCGCTTCCCTTGGCCTTGATCGACACGGCCGGCTGCCCCGGCAGCCCGATGAGGCCGGCGACGATGCCGCCCGCCGGCTCGGCGCCCTCGATGTCGAGGTCGATGCGGTTGTCCTGCGGCAGGTAGGCGGCCTTCAGCGCCAGCGAGCCCTCGACGCCGTCGGTGCGCCGCACGAACAGCGTCGCCGCGGCGGCGACCGGGCTTCCGGTGAGCTTGACCGAACCCTCGGCCGACAGGCTGGCGACGCGGCCCGCCAGCGCGCCGCCGAGCAGGATCTCGGGTAGGTCGATGCGGTCGATCTCGATTTCTACGGGAAGCGAGAAGCCGCCATCGGCGCTGCCGCCGCCGGAGCCTCGCGGCAGGCGCGCCAGCTCGATCCTGTCCGCATGCACGCGCTCGGCCGCGAAGGTGAAGCCGAACAGCGCGAGCGGCGACCAGTCGACCTCAGCGCCGCGCACCACCAGCCAGGGCCCCTCGGCATCGGCCACCACCACCTCGCGGGCGCGCAGCCGGCCGGTCCAGATGCCGTCGATGCCGCCGACGGCGACGCTGCTGCCTTCGCCGGACACCGCCGTGGAGACGATGCTTGCGAGGTTCGAGCGTCCGCGCTCCGTCAGCGTGAACACGGCGACCGCCCCCAGCGCCAGCGCCAGCACGCCGACGAGCCCGATGGCGCCGTAGCGCAGCAGGCGTCGCAGGATCGTCATTGCGTTCAGAATGCCTGGCCGATGCCGGCATAGATGCCGAAGGACGGATCGCCCGGACGCCGGTTGAGCGGCACGGCCGCGTCGATGCGCAGCGGCCCGAACGGGGTGAGGTAGCGCAGGCCGAGGCCGGCGCCGAACTGCACCCGCGTCAGGTCGGGCAGCGTGCCGGCCGAAACCGTGCCCGCGTCGATGAACGGCACGATGCCGAACCTGTCGTTGATCCTGAACCGCATCTCGACCGAAGCCTCCGCATAGGACAGGCCGCCGGTCGGCGCGCCGGTGGCCGGATCGAGCGGCCCCACCTTCTGGAAGCCGTAGCCGCGCACCGACCCGCCGCCGCCCGCGTAGAACCGCCGGTCGGCCGGCACGGCGCCGAGCGGCGCGCCGACGATCGACCCCGCGGCCACCCGCCCGGCAAGCACCGCGCGCCCCTCGCCTCCGAAGGAGGTGTAGGCCGACGCCTCGCCGCGCGCCTTCACGAAGAACGCGCCGGAGAAGATGTCGTAGGTCGGCTCGGCTGCCGCCAGCAGCCGCACGCCCCGCGTCGGGTCCAGCCGGTCGTCCCGCCCGTCATAGACGTATTGCAGCGGAATACTGACGAGAAGATGGCGGGTCTGGAGGCCCGTCGCGGTCTCGGTCACGCGCGACCATTCGAGCCGCGTCTCGGCCGAGACGCTCTGGCGGCGGTCGATATCGTAGGCGACGCCGGTGCGCGCATCGATGGAGAACTTGTTGTAGGCCGCCGGGTTCTCGTAATTGCCGCGCAGGCTCGCAGTGAAGCGCGAGGCCGGCCCGAACACGCCCGGCTTCTCGAACAGGATCGCGGCATTGTAGTTGAACAGCGCCGGGTTCCACGTCCTGCCGATATTGGCGATCGAGCCCTCGATGCGCAGCTTCTCGGCCCGGCCGAACAGGTTGCGGTGGCCCCAATAGCCCTCGAGCCCGCCGCCGTCGGTCGTGGAGATCGTGGCGCCGATGCCGAAATAGCGGTGCTTGCGCTCGCTGACCGTCACGTCGATGGGGATCGCGCCGGAAGGATCGAGCGCCTCGGCCTCGCTCACCGCCACGCTGCTGAACACGTCCAGCGCGTTGAGGCGGCGGCGTGCGTCCTCCAGCTCCTGCGGCGAATAGGCCCGGCCCCGCTCCAGCCCGGCCATATAGGCGGTGAAGTCGCGGTCGACCTGCTGCGTGCCCTCAACGCGCGTCTCGCCGTAACCGGCGACCGGGCCGGCGGCGAGTTGCAAGGTCACGTCCAGCGTGCCGGTGTCGTGGTCGGCGACGATCTCGCGGTTGGCGACGCGGGCGAGCGGACGGCCCTCGTCCTTCAGCGCCCGCACCATCTCGCGCTCGGCATCGAGGATGACGCCCGAGCGCGCGAGCGCGCCCGGCATCAGCCCGAACCGCGCAGGGGCCAGGTCGCCGGTTTCGCCGTCGAGCCGGATGCGGCCGAAGGTGAAGGCCGATCCGGGAGTGACCCTCACCGACACCGGCACCGGCCCGTCGCCGAACGTCGCGTCGAGCGCGATCTCGTCGAGCGGCGCGCCGGCGATGCGGACATCGACCACGCCGTTGTAGCGGGCCTCGCCATAGAGCGCGGCGACGAGCTGCTCGCGCTCGGTCCGCGCCGCGGACAGCAGCCCGAGCGAGCCGGAAACCGGCCTTTCCTTGCCCGCGAGCAGCGACGACGCGGCTTCGAGCGCGCCCTTCAGGTCCGCATCGGATGTGCCGGCGTCGAAGGTGAGCGTGTAGCGCAGCGGGTCGACGACCGCGGCGTCCTCCTGCTTCTTGCCCCAGAGCTGGACGCCGAACAGCTCGAACGCGCCGGCCGGCAGCGGCGCCAGAGCGATGAACGTTGCCAGAATCGCCGCGCCAGCCCGGCCGATTCTGCGGCCGTGCGAAATCACCCCGTCGAACTGGCGCGTTCGGCTGTGCATGACCGCAGGGTAAACGGAAATGCTGAAAATGGAATGAAGTTTTCTCTTAACGGATAGCGGCACGGAAACCTAATCCAGCCACAATCGCCCCTTCCTCTTCCCTCACGTCGCGGCAGGTGCCACAGATCGCGCCTCACGCGACAACGCGGCCGGGGCGGACCGGTTGCATCGGTGCACGGGCGGAAAAGGCCATGGCGGCAGGCGCGTTGACAGGGCTCCGGTTGCGGGTCCAACGTTTCGGGCCAACATTTTCGGGGCCGACGTTTCCACGTCCGGCCCGGAACCGGCATGGCGGGCGATCAGGAGGTAGGATCATGGTGAGGCGCGCGGCTTCGGTCTTCGCGGCGCTTGTCGTCGCGGCGGCAATGTGGGCTTCGCCGGCGACGGCGCAATCCCAAAGGATCGAGACGAAGCAGGACGGCGACTATTTCGGCTTCGACCTGCGCACCGAGCGCAACGTCACGCTCGACCAGTGCTCCGCCGCATGCCTCGGCGACGGCCAGTGCCGCGCCTTCACCTATAATGGGCGCGCGGGCTGGTGCTTCCTGAAATCCGACTACAGCGTGCTGAACAGTTTTCCCGGCGCGGTCGCCGGCCGCAAGGTGAGCGACAGCGGCGAACCCGACGCCGGCGCGCCGGCCGCGCTGACCTTCCTGCCGACCTACATCGCCGACGAGCTGACGCGCTACCGCAACGAGCTGCTGGCCGGCGGCCAGTCCGACCCGACGCTGGGCATCGGCCTGCTGATGTCGACCGCCGAGGGCGCCCTGTCCACCAATCCGCGCGCCGCGGTGGAGAATCTGCGCTCGGCGCTGCGCATCTCGCCCGACGACCGCGACCTGTGGAGCCGCCTCGCCGTCGCCGTGATGGCGGTGGAGGGGCAGAACTACACCGAGCGCGGCCAGTTGATGGCCGCCGCGACCTCCGCCACCTACCAGGCCTACCTGCTGACGCGCGGCCGCAACGAGCGCGCCGCTGCGCTGGCCGAGATGGGCCGCGCGCTCGACCGCCGCGACCTCTACCGCCCGGCGATCGAATCCTACCGCGCCAGCCTCGAACTGGCGAACAGTCCCGAAATACGCGCCGCCTTCGACGACCTGCGGGCGCGAAAAGGTTTTCGCATCATCGAGCACACCGTCGATTCCGACATGGCGAGCCCGCGCGTCTGCGTCCAGTTCTCCGAGCCGCTGGTGGAGAGCGGCACCGACTACGCCTCCTTCTTCACCGTCGACGGCGGCGCGCCCAAGGCGGTCGACCAGTCCGAGCGCCAGCTCTGCGTCGAGGGGCTGGAGCACGGCCGCTATTACGACATCGTCGTGCGCGACGGCCTGCCCTCGCGCATCGGCGAGACGCTGATGGCGCCCGCGGCGCTCAACATCTACGTCCGCGACCGCTCGCCCTCGATCCGCTTCACCGGCGAGAACTTCGTCCTGCCCTCGACGGCGCGCCGCGGCATCCCGCTGGTCAGCGTCAACGCCTCCGAAGCCGACGTCACCCTGCACCGCATCGGCGACCGCGCGCTGGCGCAGCTCCTGTCGGGCTTCCAGTTCCTGCGCCCGCTCGACGGCTACGAGGCGTCCTCGCTCAGTGAGAATCTCGGCGAGCCGATCTGGAGCGGCAAGCTCGACATCGCCTCCGAGCTCAACAAGGAGGTGATGACCGCCTTCCCGCTGGACGAGGCGCTGAAGGAGCGCAAGCCCGGCGTCTACGTCATGGTCGCCATCCCCAAGGGCGACGCCAGCGAATACTGGTACGGCAAGGCCACCCAGTGGTTCGTCGTCTCCGACATCGGCCTCCAGACCTATGCCGGCGAGGACGGCCTGACCGTCTTCACCCGTTCGCTGGCGAGCGCGAAGCCGTCGGCCGGCGTCGAGGTGACGCTGCTCGCCAGGAACAACGAGATCCTCGGCACCGCCACCACCGCAGCGGACGGCAAGGCGACGCTCACCGCCGGGCTGATGCGCGGCACCGGCTCCATGGCGCCGGCCGTGCTGATGGCCAGGACCGCCGACGACTTCGTCTTCCTCGACATGACGCGCGCCGGCTTCGACCTCTCCGACCGCGGCGTCACCGGCCGCCCGGCTCCCGGCGCCCTCGACGTCTATGCGTGGACGGAGCGCGGCATCTACCGCGCCGGCGAGACGGTGCACGCCGCGGCCCTTGCCCGCGACGACCTTGCCGTGGCGGTCGGCAACCTGCCGCTCACCTTCGTCTTCATGCGGCCCGATGGCGTCGAGGACCGCCGCCTCGTGGCCAACGGCGCGGCGCTGGGCGGCTATGCGGTCGACCTGCCGCTGCAAGCCAATGCCATGCGCGGCACCTGGCAGATGCGCGTCCACACCGACCCGCAGCAGCCGGCGATCTCGTCGCTCACCTTCCTGGTCGAGGATTTCGTGCCGGACCGCATCGAGTTCGACCTTGCCTCCCACGAGGAGGAGGTCGCGGTCGGCGAGCCGGTCACCATCGCCGTCGACGGCCGCTTCCTCTACGGCGCGCCGGCTTCCGGCCTGTCGCTGGAGGGCGAGGTGTCGCTCTCGACGACGACCGCCTGGGACGTCTATCCGGGCTACCGCTTCGGCCTCGCCGACGAGCAGGACGACCTGTCCGGCAACGTAACGGAGCTTTCCGACCTGCCGCTGACGGACGAGGACGGCAGCGCCGAGTTCCCGGTCACCATCGACGCGGTCCCCGCGACGACGCGCCTCGTCAACGCCAAGGTGCGGGTGCGCATGCGCGAGGGCGCCGGCCGCGCCGTCGAGCGCAGCGTCGACATCGGCATCGTGCCCGACACCGACATGATCGGCATCAGGCCGGACTTCTCCGGCAGCGAGGTGCCGGAAGGCACCACCGCGAGCTTCCGCGTCATCGCCGTGGGCACCGACGGCGAGCGCGCCGACCTGCCCAACCTGTCGTGGAAGCTGGAGCGCATCGAGCGCAACTACCAGTGGTATCGCTCCGGCAATGCATGGAACTACGAGCCGGTGACGACGACGACGAAGGTCGCGGCCGGCACGATCGCCGCGAAGGCGGACGAGGAGGTGCGGATTTCCGCGCCCGTCACCTGGGGCCGCTACCGCCTCGAGGTCGCCGGCGCGGCGTCGGACGGCCCGGCCTCGAGCGTCGACTTCTCGGCCGGCTGGTTCGTCGAGGCTTCGTCCACCGAGACGCCGGACGGGCTGGAGATCGCGCTCGACAAGGACAGCTACGCCGACGGCGAGGTGGCGCGCCTCAACGTCGCTCCGCGCTTCGCCGGCGAGTTGCTGGTCGCGGTCGGCTCCGAACGGCTGGTGACCACGATCAACGCCACCATCCCCGCCGGGGGCGGCACGGTCGAGATCCCCGTCTCCGACGACTGGGGCGCGGGCGCCTATGTCACCGCCACCCTCTTCCGCCCCGGCGACGCGCAGGAATCGCGCATGCCCATGCGTGCCATCGGCGTGAAATGGCTTGCAGTGGACCCCGGCCTGCGAAAACTCGACGTGGCCATCGAGACGCCGCAAAAGACGCTGCCGCGCCAGCCGCTGGTCGTGCCGGTTTCCGTGCCGGCGGCCGCCGGCCAGAGCGCCTATGTCACGGTCGCGGCCGTCGACGTCGGCATCCTCAACCTCACAAGCTACAAGGCGCCGGACCCGGCCGCCTTCTATTACGGCCAGCGCCGGCTCGGCATCGAGCTGCGCGACCTCTACGGCCGCCTGATCGACGGCTCGCTCGGCGCCATGGGCCGCATCCGCACCGGCGGCGACGGCGGCGGCATGGCGATGGAGGGCAGCCCGCCCACCGAGAAGCTGGTGGCCTTCTTCTCCGGGCCAGTCGAGCTCGACGGAGAGGGCCGCGCCGCCGTGTCCTTCGACATCCCGCAGTTCAACGGCACCGCCCGCGTGATGGTCGTCGCCTGGACGAAGGACGCCGTGGGCAGCGCCAGCGCCGATGTCGTCATCCGCGAGCCGGTCGTGGTCCTCGCCGGCAACCCGCGCTTCATGGCGCCGGGCGACGAGGCGACGCTGAGGCTCGACATCGCCAACACCGACGGCCCGGCCGGCGACTACGTGCTGACGGTCGAGACCGACGGCGCCATCTCCGTCGCCGCGCCGCAGCGGACGGTCACGCTCGCCTCCGGCGCGCGGCAGGCAGTTACCCTGCCGCTGACGGCCGCGAGCACCGGCACCGGTTCGGTCACGGTGCGCCTCGCCCATGCGGACGGCACGGCGGTCAGCCACGAGGTGAGCCTGCCGGTGCGGCCGGGCGCCCTGCCCGTCACCACGCGCCGCGTCGTGAACCTCGCCGCCAATGGCGGCTCGGTGACGGTCGACGGCGAACTGCTGGGCGATTCGCTGCTCGACGGCGCCTCTGTCAGCCTCGGCGTCACCCCGCTGTCGGCCTTCGACGTTCCGGGCCTGCTCGTCAGCCTCGACCGCTACCCCTACGGTTGCGCCGAGCAGACGACCAGCCGCGCCCTGCCGCTGCTCTACGTAGCGGAACTGGCGAGGGTGGCCGGACTGGAGGACGACCCGTCGCTGAAGGAGAAGATCGACGGCGCCATCGCCCGCGTGCTGTCCTACCAGTCCAACTCCGGCAGCTTCGGCCTGTGGGGGCCGGGCTACGGCGATCTGTGGCTCGACGCCTATGTCAGCGACTTCCTGACCCGCGCCAGAGAGCAGCGCTACGACGTGCCGGCCGAAGCCATGAAGCAGGCGCTGGACAACCTCCAGAACTCGCTCGCCTACGATGTCGACGTGGTGGAGCGCGGGCCGGAGATCGCCTACGCGCTCTACGTGCTCGCCCGCAACAGCCGCGCCTCGGCCGGCGACCTGCGCTACTATGTCGACACCAAGCTGGACGACTTCGCCACGCCGCTGGCGCACGCCCAGCTCGGCGCGGCGCTCGCCCTGTACGGCGACACGCTGCGCGCGGAGAAGGCATTCCGCTCCGGCCTCACGCTGGCGCTGCCGACCGTCGACAACTACTACCGCTCCGACTACGGCTCGGAGCTGCGCGACGGCGCGGCCATGCTGGCGCTGGCGGCCGAAAGCCGCCCGCTGCCGGCCATCGTGCCCGAGCTGGTCAGCTACGCCTCGGCCGTGCGCGAGCGCAGGCAATGGACCTCGACGCAGGAGGAGGCATGGATGCTGATGGCGGCGCGCGCGCTGGCCGCCGGCTCCGACGCCATCGCGATCGAGGTGAACGGCGCGGCGCACCGGGGCGGCTGGTCGCAGCGGCTGACCGGCGACGAGATCGCCGCCGAGCCCGTCTCCATCGTCAACCGTGGGGCCTCGCCGGTGGATGCGGTGATCACCACCGTCGCGGCACCCGCGCAGCCGCTGCCGGCGGGCGGCCTGGGCTTCGCCATCGAGCGCAACTACTACACGCTCGACGGCGAGGAGGCGAACGTGCAGGAGGTCCGGCAGAACGAGCGCTACGTCGTCGTCCTGAAGATCAAGCAGCTCAACGACTGGCCGTCGCGCACGCTGGTCACCGACCTCTTGCCGGCCGGCTTCGAGATCGACAATCCGGGGCTGGTGTCCAGCGCCGAGCTGTCGAATTTCGACTGGCTCGACAAGACCGAGGCCGCGCATCTGGAGTTCCGCGACGACCGCTTCGTGGCCGCCTTCGACCACGGCTCGATAGGCGAGATCACGCTGGCCTATGTCGTCCGCGCCGTGACGCCCGGCGTGTTCACCCACCCCGCCGCGCAGGTCGAGGATATGTACAGGCCGGAGATCAACGGCCGCACGGCAGCGGGCTTCATGGAGGTAACGGCGGCGCAGTGATGCGCTGCCCCGCGCCCGATGAAGAGCACGGTCTTGCCTGCCGCACCCCCACCCCTCACCCCTCCCCACAAGGGGGAGGGGGATTCTGAGATGCCGACGCGCAAAGATGGGGTCGCCGCCGGAGGGGATGCAAACGTGGGCGCCTCCCTCCCCCTTGTGGGGAGGGGTGAGGGGTGGGGGTGTGCCGGCCGCATCGTCGCAAGGTTGGCCGCATCCCCCCTCCTGCGCCGCGCCGGCCTCTTCTGGGCCGCCTGCGTGTCGCTGGCCGTGGCCACCACCGCCGGCGTGAACGCGCTGGACAAAGCCTTCCCGCCGCCGCTGGACCTGCCCGCCCTCTCCACCGAGGCGGTCGACCGCGACGGTGACATGCTGCGCGCCTTCGCGGCTCCCGACGGGCGCTGGCGCTTCGCCGCCGATCTCGCAAGGACCGATCCGCACTTCCTCGACATGCTGGTCGCCTATGAGGACAAGAGGTTCCGCGAACACCGCGGCGTCGACCCTTACGCGGTCCTGCGCGCGGCAAGGCAGCTCGCCGCCAACGGCCGCATCGTTTCCGGCGGCTCGACCATCACCATGCAGCTCGCGCGGCTGATGGAGCCGCGCGAGGGCCGCACCCTGTGGGCCAAGGTCAGGCAGGCGCTGCGCGCCGTGCAGATCGAGCGCCGCCTCGGCAAGGACGAGATCCTGCGGCGCTACCTCACGCTGGCGCCCTATGGCGGCAACATCGAGGGCGTGCGCGCGGCGTCTCTCGCATGGTTCGGCCGCGAGCCGAACCGGCTGACGGTCGGCGAGGCGGCGCTGCTCGTCGCGCTGCCGCAATCGCCCGAGGCGCGACGGCCCGACCGCTTTCCCGAGCGCGCCGCCGCCGCCCGTGACCGGGTGCTGGCGCGCATGGTGTCGGCAGGGCTGATCGACGAACGCGAGGCCGGCCGCGCCGCCGGCGTCGCGGGACTTCCCGACGGCCGCAACCGCATGCCGGCGCTCGCCGCCCACGCCGCCGAGCGCCTGCGCGCCGCCGACCCCCAGGCAGGCCGCTGGCAGCTCACCTTCGACCGCGACATCCAGTCCGGCCTCGAAGCCGTGGCCGCGGAGGCGGCGCGCCGGACCGGCAGCGGCCTTTCCGTCGCCATCGTCATGGCCGACGCGCGCAGCGGCGAGATTCTCGCCGAAGTGGGCTCGGCCGATTTCTTCGACCCGGCGCGGCGCGGCTTCATCGACATGACCAGCCGCGTCCGCTCGCCCGGCTCGACGCTGAAACCCTTCATCTACGGCCTCGCCTTCGAGGAAGGGCTGGTCGCCCAGCAGACCATGATCGAGGACCGCCCGGCCAATTTCGCCGGATACCGGCCGCGCAATTTCGACATGGACTATATGGGCGACGTGACGGTGCGCGAGGCGTTGCAGCTCTCGCTCAACGTGCCGGCCATCCGCCTGCTCGACGCGCTGGGGCCGGCGCGGCTGGCGGCGAAGCTGCGCGGCGCGGGCGTCGATCCGCAGCTTCCGGCGGGCGAGAAGCCGGGACTGGCAATGGGACTGGGTGGCGTCGGCGTGACGCTGCGCGACCTCGTGCAGCTCTACACCGCCTTCCCCAATGGCGGCTTTGCTTCGGTCCTGCGCGACACGCCGGGCGGGCGTCCGGCGCATGCGCGGTTGCTGTCGCCCGCCGCCGCCTGGCAAATCACCGACATCCTGTCGGGCGTGCGCGAGCCGCAGGGCGCGCCGAAGCTCGGCCTCGCCTACAAGACCGGCACCTCTTACGGCTACCGCGACGCATGGTCGGTCGGCTTCGACGGCCGCCATGTCGTCGGCGTCTGGCTCGGCCGCCCGGACGGCGGCGCGGTGCCCGGCCTTGCCGGCTACGACAGCGCCGCGCCTGTCCTGTTCGAGGCGTTCCGCCGCTCCGGCGTCGCTCTCGCACCCTTTCCGCCGGCGCCGGCGGGCGCGATCCGCACCGCCCGCGCGGACCTGCCCGTCACCCAGCGCCGCTTCGCCGCGACCCGCTCGGAAACCGCGCCGGCCGGCGTGGTGGAGGCCGCGCCGCAGATCGTCTTCCCGCCGGACGGCGCACGCCTCGAGCTCGCATCCGGCGGCGGCTTTTCCGCACTGTCGCTCAAGCTTCAGGGCGGACGCGCGCCCTTCCGCTGGCTGGCGAACGGCCGGCCCATGGCCGAGCCCGACCGCCGCCGCGAGGCGCGCTGGGAGCCTGGGGGCGCCGGCTTCTCGACGCTGACGGTGATCGACGCCGCCGGCCGCGCCGCCAGCGTCAAGGTGTTCGTCGAGTAGGGTGGACGGCAAGTCTCGGCCGACAGCACCGCTCGTCCTCGTTACCCTGCCCTTGAAACGATTGAAACGACTTGTCTTGTACGGCGCAAGATGCTCAATTGCCGCCGCTGTCCCGAGATCGAAACACCAGACCGGAACACCGGCGGGGGCAGCGGGGAACAGTTTTGTCGGCTTGCCCGCGACGATCCGGCGTCCTGCCCGATTGAATGGGCCCGATTGAATGGGGTAGCCTATTCGCCAGGTATTGGCAGTCCGCGACCTGAAGACCGTCTTCCACACGCAGGACGGCGCGATCCACGCCGTGAACGGCGTGAGCTTCCATGTCGACGAGGGCGAGTTGCTTGCCGTGGTCGGGGAAAGCGGCTCGGGCAAGAGCGTGGCGATGATGTCGCTGCTGAAGCTGCTGCCCATGCCCCCGGCCGAGATCGTCTCCGGCGAGGTCGTCTTCCAGAACCGCGACCTGGTGAAGGCCGACGCGTCCGAGATCAGGCAGGTGCGCGGCGCCCGCATCGGCTTCATCTTCCAGGACCCGATGACGTCGCTGAACCCGGTCTTCACCGTCGGCTTCCAGATCATGGAGCCGCTGCGCGTCCATATGGGCCTGTCGAGGAGAAAGGCGCGCGCCCGCGCCGCCGAGCTTCTCGACCTCGTCGGCATCCCCTCCGCCGCCGCCCGACTGGACGACTACCCGCACCAGTTCTCCGGCGGCATGCGCCAGCGCGTCGTCATCGCCATCGCGCTCGCCTGCGACCCGCAGGTGCTGATCGCCGACGAGCCGACCACCGCGCTCGACGTCACCGTGCAGGCGCAGATCCTGGAGCTGGTGCGCGAGCTGCGCAGCAAGCTCGGCATGGCGATCATCTGGATCACCCACGACCTCGGCGTCGCCGCCGGCATCGCCGACCGCATCATGGTCATGTATGGCGGCGAGATCGTCGAGCACGCGACCATCGGCGAGCTGTTCGAGAACCCGCGCCATCCCTATACGCGCGCGCTGCTCGACTCCCTGCCCGGCCGCCACCAGCGCGACCAGCGCCTGCGCTCCATCGCCGGCCAGCCACCGCTGCTGCGCGCCGCACCCGCCTCCTGCTCCTTCGCCGCGCGCTGCCGCCACGCCTTCGACACCTGCCGCGAGAAGAACCCGCCTTTGCTGCGCGTCTCTCCCGGCCACGACGTCGCCTGCTGGCTGGAAAGCCCCGCCGGGAGCGCGCGCCATGACCATTGAGGCCGCCACCGCGCCTGCCGCCGGGCGCGACGGCCCGCTGCTTCAGGTCGACGGGCTGGCGCTGCACTTTCCCATCTACAAGGGCATCCTGCGCCGCCAGATCGGCGCGGTGCGCGCGGTCGACGGGCTCTCCTTCGACATCCGCCGCGGCGAGACGCTGGGCCTCGTCGGCGAGTCCGGCTGCGGCAAGTCCACCACCGGCCGCGCCATCCTGCGGCTCTACAAGCCGACCGCCGGCTCGATCCGCTTCGAGGGCCGCGACATCGCCGCGCTGGAAGGCGAGAAGCTGCGCGCCATGCGCCCGAAGATGCAGATGATCTTCCAGGACCCGCAGGCGTCGCTCAACCCGCGCATGACGGTGGGCGCGATCGTCGCCGAGCCGCTGGTCGAGCACGGGGTGCAGAGCCGCGCCGAGCGCCGCGAGCGCGTGCGCGCCCTGCTGGAGGCGGAGGGGCTGAACCCCGACTACGTCAACCGCTACCCGCACGAGTTCTCGGGCGGCCAGCGCCAGCGCATCGGCATCGCCCGCGCGCTGGCGCTCGACCCCGATTTCATCGTCTGCGACGAGCCCATCGCCGCGCTCGACGTGTCGATCCAGGCGCAGGTGGTGAACCTGCTCCAGGATTTGCAGCAGAAGCTCGGCCTGACCTATCTCTTCATCAGCCACGATCTGTCGATGATCCGCCACATCGCGACCCGCGTGGCGGTGATGTATCTCGGCAAGATGGTCGAGCTGGCCGACGTGGCCTCGCTCTTTTCCGAGCCGAAGCATCCCTATTCGAAGGCGCTGCTGTCGGCCGTGCCGGTGCCCGACCCGAAGGTCGAGGCCACGCGCCGTCGCGTCCTCCTGAAGGGCGACATACCGAGCCCCGCCAACCCGCCCTCGGGCTGCCGCTTCCGCACCCGCTGCCCGTGGGCGCAGGAGCTCTGCGCGATCGAGGAGCCGCAATGGCGCGCCCTGCCGGACGGGCGTTCGGTGGCGTGCCACTTCGCCCAATAGCGATCATAAGAAGGAGAAGAAGCCGCGATTGCCAAAGGATAGGACTTGTGAAGAAATGGGCCCAGCCCGCCCCGCATCATAAACAAGATCATCAGGGGCCGGACTGTTGTTCCCTCCGGGAAGCAAATGGGAGACTGACATGAAAGCATTGAAGGCAATTCTCGCCGCCACCGCGGCGACAGCGGCGCTGACCGCCGCGGCGATGGCCGAACGAGGCTCGGACGGCGAGGTCAAGGTCATCTACTGGCAGGCGCCGTCGATCCTGAATCCGTTCCTGTCGGGCGGCACCAAGGACGTGGAGGCCGCCTCGCTGATCGTCGAGCCGCTCGCCCGCTATGACGAGAAGGGCAACCTCGTCGCCTATCTCGCCACCGAGATCCCCACCGTCGCCAATGGCGGCGTGTCGTCCGACCTGACGTCGATCACCTGGAAGCTGCGCAGCGACATCAAATGGTCCGACGGGTCGGCCTTTACCTCGGCGGACGTGCTGTTCACCTGGAAATACTGCACCGCCGAAGGCGGCGGCTGCGCCCAGCTCGCCAAGTTCGAGGGCGTCGCCAATGTCGAGGCGCTCGATGCGCAGACGGTGAAGGTCACTTTCGGCGCGCCGAAGCCCTACCCCTATCTGCCCTTCGTCGGCGGCCAGTCGCCGATCATCCAGGAGGCGCAGTTCAAGGACTGCCTGGGTCCCAAGGCGCCCGAATGCACTACGGCCAATTTCGGGCCGGTCGGCACCGGGCCGTTCGTGGTCAAGGAGTTCCGTCCCAACGACGTGGTGACGCTGGCGGCGAACCCGAACTTCCGCGACCCGGCCAAGCCGGCCTTCGCGACGATGACGCTGAAGGGCGGCGGCGACGCGGCCGCGGCCGGCCGCTCCGTGCTGGAGACGGGCGAGTTCGACTATGCCTGGAACCTCCAGCTCGCGCCCGAGGTGATCCAGCAGATGGCCGCCGCCGGCAAGGGCAAGCCGGTCTCGGCCTTCGGCACGCTGGTCGAGCGTCTGGAAATGAACATGACGGATCCCGATCCGGCCCATGGCGACCGCCGCGCCACCGCCGACCACCCGCATCCGATCCTGTCCGACATCCGTGTGCGCAAGGCCCTGTCCATGGCCATCGACCGCGCGCTGCTGGTCGAGGTCGGCTACGGCCAGGCCGGCCGCCCCACCTGCAACCTCGTGCCGGCGCCGGACCTCTACGCCTCGCCGAACCAGGAATGCTTCCCGCAGGACGTCGCCGGCGCCAAGGCGCTGCTCGACGAGGCCGGCTGGACGGTCGGCGCCAACGGCAAGCGCGCCAGGGACGGCAAGCCGCTGAAGCTGCTCTACCAGACCTCCACCAACGCCGTGCGCCAGGACTTCCAGGCGCTGATCAAGCAGTGGTGGGACGAGATCGGCGTCGAGACCGAGCTGAAGAACATCGACGCCTCGGTCTATTTCGGCGGCGATCCGGGCTCGCCCGACACGTTCCAGAAGTTCTTCGCCGACGTCGAGATGTACGCCAACAATTTCGACGGCACCGACCCCGAGGCGTATCTGGCCGAGCACACCTGCGGCAAGGCCCCGCGCCCCGAGACGCAGTGGCAGGGCGAGAACGTCAACCGCTATTGCGACCCGGCCTATGACGCGCTCGTCGCCGAGCTCGGCCAGACCGCGGACCTCGAAAAGCGCGGCGAGATCGCCCGCAAGCTCAACGAGATGCTGACGAAGGAAAGCTACGTCGTCGTCCCGCTGGTCGACCGCGGCCGCGTCTCCGCCCATTCCAACACGCTCGGCGGCGTCGTCCTCAACACCTGGGACAGCGAGCTGTGGAACGTGGCCGACTGGTATCGCGTGAAATAGCCTGACCGTCGCCCGGCCGGCTCCGGCCGGCCGGGCTCCTTTCTCTGTTCCGGTCCCTGTTCCGGCACCCACGGAGGCTGCAAGGTCGTGCTGACCTACATCCTGCGCAGGCTCCTCATCGCCATCCCGACGCTGCTCCTGATCAGCCTCGTGATCTTCCTGCTGCTCGACCTCGCGCCGGGCGACCCGACGGCCATGATGCCGCTGACCATCCCGCCGGAGGTGAAGGAGAAGATCAGGCTCTCGCTCGGCCTCGGCGAGCCGATCCACGTGCGCTACCTGCTGTGGGTCAAGCAGTTCCTGATCAACGAGCCGCTGCATGTCCTCGAAGGCTGGACCGGCTGGGACGTGGCCGGCGACGGCCAGCGTGTCATTTCCTGGCAGACCCGCTCGCCGGTGGCCGACATCCTCGCCCAGCGCCTGCCGCAGACGCTGTGGGTGGTCGGCGCGGCCTATATCGTGGCGGTGCTGATCGCCGTGCCGATCGGGGTGATCTCGGCCTACCGGCAATATTCATGGTTCGACCAGATCGGCACCTTCGTCTCGATGGTCGGCTTTTCCGTGCCGACCTATTTCACCGGCGTCGTGGCGATCGTGATCTTCGCGGTGCATCTCGGCTGGTTCCCGTCGATCTACGACACCACGCTGCGCGTCACCGACTGGAACAGCTTCGGCGCGCAGGTACGCCAGATGGCGATGCCGGTCGCGGTGCTGGCCCTCTACAACGCCGCGCAGATCAGCCGCTTCATGCGCGCCTCCATGCTCGACAACCTCAACCAGGATTATGTGCGCACGGCGCGCGCCAAGGGGCTCAAGGAAAAGACCGTCGTGCTCGTGCACGTCCTGCGCAACTCGCTGATCCCGGTCGTCACCGTCATCGCGCTCGGCGTGCCGACCATCTTCGGCGGCGCCATCATCACCGAGCAGGTGTTCAAGGTGAACGGCATCGGCCAGCTCCTGATCACCGCCATCTACGCCAACGACATCCCGATGGTGCAGACCATCACCTTCCTTTTCGCCGTGCTGATCGTGCTGTTCAACCTCGTCGCGGACGTGCTCTACGGCATGCTCGACCCGAGGATCCGCTATGACTGACGTCGCCGCCGGATCCCCCGCCCCCACACCGGCCCCTGCGCCCGCCGCTCCGGTCGGCGCGACGCGCCCGCCGCGCTCGCAATGGGCCGACGTGTGGCGGCAGTTCAAGACGCACAAGGGCGCGGTGATCGGCGCCGCCGTGTTCCTCGCCATCATCCTCGGCGTGCTGCTCGGCCCCTGGCTGTGGACCGTCGAGCCGACCTTCATCGACATCCGCGCCCGCAACCAGGGGCCGAGCTGGGCGCATCCGCTCGGCACCGACCAGCTCGGCCGCGACATGCTGGCGCGCATGATGGCCGGCGGACAGGTGTCGGTCGCCGTCGGCGTCACCGCCATGCTGCTCGCCGTCACGCTGGGCACCACGGTCGGGGTGCTCGCCGGCTATTTCCGCCGCCTCGACGGGCCGCTGATGCGCCTCACCGACCTGTTTCTCGCGCTGCCGCTGCTGCCGCTGCTGCTGGTCACCATGATGCTGTTCCGAGAGACGCTGTCCGGCCGCTTCGGCCCCGAGACCGGCATCTTCATGCTCATCGTCGCCGGCATCGGCGTCACCTCGTGGATGCAGACGGCCCGCATCGTCCGCGGCGAGGTGCTGGGGGTAAAGGAGCGCGAATTCGTGCTCGCCGGCCGCTCCATCGGCACGCCGCCGCGCCGCATCATCATGCGCCACATCCTGCCCAACGTGCTGTCGCCCATCATGGTGTCGGCGACGCTCGGCATCGCCACCGCCATCATCACCGAATCGGCGCTCTCCTTCCTCGGCCTCGGCTTCCCGCCCGACTTCCCCACCTGGGGTCGCCTTCTGTTCGACGGGGTCGACTACCTCCAGCAATATCCGGCGCGCGTGGTCTGGCCCGGCATCGCCATCTCGCTGACGGTGCTGTCGGTCAACTATGTGGGCGACGGCCTGCGCGACGCGCTCGACCCGCGCATCAGGGGACGGTGAGAACCCTGTTTCCGACTGGCATCGGTTCCGTTAGAATGAGCGGATGACAAAGCTCGAAAGGATCGAGCGCGAGATCGAAGCCCTGGGGCCTGAGGAACTGGAAAAGTTCCGCAGATGGTTCGAGGTGTTCGACGCCGCGCAATGGGACGCCCAGATCGAGGCGGACGCCCTCGGCGGCCGGCTCGACAAGCTGGGCCGTGCAGCTCTGGCCGCCCATCGCGCCGGGCGAACCACGCCGCTGTGAAACACTTTGCCTCCCCCGAATTGTGGGAGGCGTATCACCGATTGCCCCAGCGAATCCGCCGTCTTGCCGACCGCAATTTCGCGCTGCTGCAAGACAACCCGAAGCATCCTTCGCTGCACTTCAAGAAGGCCGGTCCCTATTGGTCGGCCCGTGTCGGTATAAGCTATCGGGCGCTCGCCATCGAGGATGGCGACGACCTCGTCTGGTTCTGGATCGGACCGCACAAACAGTATGACCAAATCCTCGGCTGAACCTCACGCGAACCGCTTGGCGCCGACGACGCAGAGGATGACCAGCGCCGTGACGGCGATCATCGCCCAGCCGACCTCCTCGCCGAGGAGCAGCGCCGCGAGCGCCAGCCCGAAAAAGGGCTGGAGGAGCTGGAGTTGTCCGACGCCCGCGATGCCGCCGATGGCGAGGCCGCGATACCAGAACACGAAGCCGACCAGCATGCTGAAGACCGAGACGTAGCCCAGCCCGATCCAGGCCGGCGCGCCGATGCCTTTCCAGTCGCCGGGCAAGGTCGCGAGCGCGATCGTCCCCATCGCCGGCAGCGAGAGCAGCAGCGCCCAACTGATGACCTGCCAGCCGCCGAGCCTGCGCGACAGCGCGGCGCCCTCGGCATAGCCGAGCCCGCACAGGAGGATGGCCCCCACCATCAGGAGGTCCCCGGCCAGCGAGCCCGAGCCGCTCTGGGTCAGCGCAAAGCCGGAAACCAGCGCGGCGCCGGCCAGCGAGAAGACCCAGAAGGCCGGCTTCGGCCGCTCGCCCCCGCGCAGGACGCCGAAGGCCGCCGTGCAGAGCGGCAGGAGCCCGATGAAGACGATGGAGTGCGCGGAGGTCATGTGCTGGAGCGCCAGCGCGGTCAGCAGCGGAAATCCCGCCACCACGCCCAGCGCGACGACCGCGAGCGAGCCGATATCGGCGCGGCCGGGCCGCCGCTGCCGCAGGATCGCCAGCAGCGCAAGGCCGAGCGCCGCCGCGATCACCGCTCGCGCCGAGGTGAGGAACAGCGGCGAGAAATCGGCGACCGCCACGCGCGTCGCCGGCAGCGATCCGCTGAAGATCACCACCCCGAGGAGGCCGCTGCCCCATCCCGCCATCGACGCTTTCATGCCGCCCTCGAAAAATGCGCGAGAGGCGTCGTAGCCGGCGTCGGAGTCTTCGGAAGAGAGGCAGGCGCGGGCGATCTCGCCCGCTGTGGCCCAATTCATTGGACCACAGCAGACGAAACAGACGCGCCAGCGCGGATTTTTACGCCAGATCGCCCAGATCGCGCACCGCGCCCCGGTCGGCGCTGGAGGCGAAGGCCGCATAGGCGCGCAGCGCCGGCGTGACGTTGCGCTTGCGCGGCTTCGCCGGCTTCCAGCCGAGCCGGTCCTGCTCGGCGCGGCGCGCCGCAAGCTCGGCGTCGGAGATGCGCAGGCTGATCGTGCGGCCGGGAATGTCGATGTCGATCATGTCGCCCTCGCGCACCAGCCCGATGGCGCCGCCGCTCGCCGCTTCCGGCGAGGCATGGCCGATCGAGAGGCCCGACGTGCCGCCCGAGAAGCGCCCGTCGGTCAGGAGGGCGCAAGCCTTGCCCAGCCCCTTCGACTTCAGGTAGCTCGTCGGATAGAGCATCTCCTGCATGCCCGGCCCGCCGCGCGGGCCCTCATAGCGGATGACCACCACGTCGCCGGCCTTCACCTCGTTGCCGAGGATCGCCTTCACCGCATCGTCCTGGCTCTCGTAGACCTTGGCCGGGCCGGAGAATTTCAGGATCGACTCGTCGACGCCCGCCGTCTTCACCACGCAGCCGTCGAGCGCGATGTTGCCCTTGAGCACGGCGAGGCCGCCGTCCTTCGAGAACGGATGCTCGGCCGAGCGGATGACGCCGTTCTCGCGGTCGAGGTCGAGCTCGTCCCAGCGCCGGTCTTGGCTGAACGCTACCTGCGTCGGCACGCCGCCGGGCGCCGCCATGAAGAAATTCCGCACGCTCTCCGAATTGGTGCGCGAGATGTCCCAGCGGTCGATGGCGTCGCCCAGCGTCGCCGCATGCACGGTGGGAGAGTCGCGGTTGATCAGCCCCGCCCGGTCGAGCTGGCCGAGAATGGCGAAGATGCCGCCTGCGCGGTGCACGTCCTCCATATGGATATTGGCGACCGCCGGCGCGACCTTCGACAGCACCGGCACGCGCCGCGACAGCGCATCGATGTCGTCCATGGTGAAGTCGATGCCGCCCTCCACGGCCGCCGCGAGGATGTGCAGCACCGTGTTGGTCGAGCCGCCCATGGCGACGTCGAGCGACATCGCGTTCTCGAACGCCTTCTTGTTGGCGATCGAGCGCGGCAGCACGCTCTCGTCGTTCTGCTCGTAATATTTCTGGCAGAGATCCACCACCAGATGGCCGGCCTCCACGAACAGCCGCTTGCGGTCGGCATGGGTGGCCAGCGTCGAGCCGTTGCCCGGCAGCGACAGGCCCAGCGCCTCGGTCAGGCAGTTCATCGA
>CAZVTK010000047.1:0-29012 GCA_964629765.1 uncultured Mesorhizobium sp. | reverse complement strand
GGCCTTTGGCAGGTTCTCGAAGGCGAGGCGCATGCCCTCCAGCGCGATGCCGTCGGCCATCGGATGGTAGCCCGGCGCGCAATAGGCTTCGAGGCAATGCGCCAGCGCGTCCATGCCGGTGCCGGCGGTGATGAAGGGCGGCATGCCGACCGTCAGCTCGGGATCGGCGATGACGATGGCCGGCAGCATCCTCGGGTGGAAGATCACCTTCTTGGTGTGGCTGGCCTCATGGGTGAGCACGCCGGCGCGCCCGACCTCCGAGCCCGTGCCGGCCGTGGTCGGCACGGCCACGATGGGCGCGATCTTCGAGGCGTCGGCACGGGTGTACCAGTCGCCGATGTCCTCGAAATCCCACACCGGCCGCGTCTGCCCGGCCTGGAAGGCGATCAGCTTGCCGAGGTCGAGCGCCGAGCCGCCGCCGAAGGCGATCACGCCGTCATGCTTGCCCTTGTTGTAGGCGGCGATGCCCGCTGTCAGGTTCGATTCCACCGGGTTCGGCTTCAAGTCGGAGAAGACGCCGTATTTCACCTTCGCCGCGTCGAGCAGCTTCAGCGTCTGCGGCACGACCGGCAGCCTGGCCAGCCCCGGATCGGTGACGAAGAGCGGCTTCTCGATGCCGGCGACTTTCAGCGCGTCGGCGAGCTCGGAAATGCGCCCCTGCCCGAAGCGCACGGTGGTCGGGTAGTTCCACTTGGAAACGAGTTTGGTCATGGCGATGGGCTTTCTCAGAAGCGAAAGGACGGGAATTGTCGGCGCCCTACGTTGCCCCCTCTGTCCTGCCGGACATCTCCCCCTCAAGGGGGGAGATTGGCTTGCACATATGGTTTCGCCAGCCTTCAACGATTGGCGAAAGCATGGACCACAGCCAATCTCCCCCCTTGAGGGGGAGATGTCCGGCAGGACAGAGGGGGGTGCGAAGGAGCGCGAAGATCAACGGCAAGGGCTACACCTTCTCCCTCAGATGGTAGCTCTTGGGCCGCGTGAGCTGCTCGTAGCCGATGCGCGACAGGCCGGCGCCCTTGCCGGTGTCCTTCACGCCCGTCCACACCAGCGCCGGGTCCAGATAGTCGCAGCGGTTCATGAAAACGGTGCCGGTCTCGACCCGGTCGCCGATGGCGGCGGCATGCTCGGTGTCGGCGGTCCAGATGGAAGCGGTCAGCCCATAGGGGCTGTCGTTCATCAGCGCGATGGCCTCCTCGTCGTTGCGCACCTTCATGATGCCGACGATGGGACCGAAGCTTTCCTCGCGCATCACGCTCATCTGGTGGTCGACGCCGGTCAGCACCTCGGCGGGAATGTAGGGCGAGCCCGCCACGTCGCGCGCGTCCTCGACGTTCATGTGCGCGGTCGCGCCCTTGCGCAGCGCCTCGGCCTTCTGCTCACGGATGAAGTCGGCGAAGCGCGACTGCGCCATCGGCCCCATGGTGGTGGCCTGGTCGAGCGGGTTGCCCAGCACCCAGCTCTTCGTCTCGGCGACAAAACCCTCGACGAACAGGTCGTAGACCTTCTCGTGCACATAGATACGCTCGATGCCGCAGCAGCACTGGCCCGAATTGTAGAACGCGCCCTCGGCGAGGTTGGCGATGGCGTGGTCCATCTTCGCGTCCGGCAGCACATAGGCCGGGTCCTTGCCGCCGAGCTCGAGCCCGAGCGTCATGAAGGTGCCGGCCGCCGCCTTCTCGATGGCTCGCCCGCCGGCCACCGAGCCGGTGAAGTTGCAATGGTCGATCTTGCCGGAAGCGAGCAGCGCCTCCGTCTGCGCGTGGTTCAGCACCACGTTCTGGAACACGTTCTTCGGCAGGCCGGCGATCTCGAACGCCTTCGCAAAACGTTCGCCGACCAGCAGCGTCTGCGCGGCGTGCTTGAGGATCACCGCATTGCCCGCGATCAGCGCCGGCACGATGGTGTTGACCGCGGTCAGGAACGGATAGTTCCACGGCGCGATCACCATGACGACGCCGAGCGGATCGTGCTTCACGTAGCGGCGGAAGCCGTCCTTCGGGTTGGTCGCCGGCATCGGCGCCAGCGCCTGTTCGGCGATCGACACCATGTAGCGGCTGCGCTCCTCGACGCCGCCCTTCTCGCCGCCCCAGCGCACGGGCCGGCCCATCTGCCAGGCGAGCTCGGTGACGATCTCGTCGTTCATCGCCAGCAGCGCGTCGAGCATCTTCAGCACGTAGCCGCTGCGCGTCGCGATGGGCAGGCGCGCCCAGTCGGCCTGCGCGCCGCGCGCGCGCTCTATCGCCGCGCCGATCTCGCGCTCGCTCGCCACCGGCCGCTCGACATAGATCGAGCCGTCGACCGGCGACTTCAGCTTCACGGTCTCCAATTCTTGTCTCCCCATCCTAGCAGGCTATGGCCCTGACGTGCCCTTGCGCGGCATAGTCCAGAATCTTCTGATCCCGCGTCATCAGGCGATAGCCGTGTTCACGTGCAGTTGCGATGAATACCCGGTCGAACGGATCAGGCGGGGGCGTGCCGGGCAAGAACGATGACCGGACGAGGATCGCGGGCGAAAGTTCTGCGAGTGCGGTGTTCGGACTTTCGACAACCTGGTCGAACCAGGCCTGAACGTCCGTGCTGACCGCATACCGCCCTCGCGCGACCAGCATCCCCATTTCCCACGCCGTCATTGGCGATAGCATGACCGGCTGGTCGGCGTGATAGCTGTCGTTCAGGCTCGACCTTGCCTGGTCCGAAATTCTCGCATCTTCGGTGATCCAGATCGCCGCGCAGGTGTCCAGCAGGATGTTATCCCTCATCGCCGCTCCGCCCCATACTTGCGATCAATATAGTCGGCAAGTTCAGGGTCCGCCGGCGCGGTGAGGTCGACCCCGGGTGGAATCGTCACCATCCCCTTCAGGCGGCCGAAAAGAGGGTGCTGACCTCCGGGCGTTGTCTTGGCGACCTTGCGGCGGCGAAAGACCAGCTTACCGCTGGCTGTGTTTACCGACTCCGTCTCGTAGCCGGCGTCGAGCCATTCCTGCGTCATGGGATTGTTACTCGGATTGTTGCTCCACCATGCGGGGTACTGCTTTGACGCGGGCAGCGCGAACTCCAGCACCTTTTCGATCTCCGAGAACGTCATCGGAATGAGATCCTTGTCCTGATCCGACAGGAAATCCTTGAGGCGGTAGTATTTGCTCATGCGGGAATCCTCACAAGTGACGGAAGGTGCTACAGGCTACTACCATCTGGCGCTATGTCAACCTTTAAAGGTTGTATATTTCCTCAATACCTTTCGAACCCTCTGTGCAGCTCCCAGTCCGTCACGCGGCGGTCGTATTCGAGCTGCTCCCAGCGCGCGGTATGCACATAGTGCTCCACCACGTCCTCGCCGAAGGCGGCCTTGAGCATCTTCGACTTCTCCAGCGACACGATGGCGTCGCGCAGCGTCTTCGGGATCTCCGGCAACCGGCTTGCCTGATAGGCGTCGCCCACGAACGGCTTCTGCAAGGTCAGCTTCTCGTCGATGCCGGCCAGCCCCGCCGCGATCAGCGCCGCGAAGGCGAGATAGGGGTTCAGATCCGCGCCGCCGATGCGGCACTCCATGCGGATGCCCTTGGTGCCCTCGCCGCACAGGCGGAAGCCGGCGGTGCGGTTGTCCTCGCTCCACATGATCTTGGTCGGCGCGAAGGTGCCCGACTGGAAGCGCTTGTAGGAATTGACGTAGGGCGCCAGGAACCAGGTGAACTCGCGGGCGTATTTGAGCTGCCCGGCCGACCATTGCTGGCCGAGCGGCGACAGCGTCCATTCCGCCTTTTTGTCGAAGAACAGCGGCGTCCTGCCGTCGGCGCTCCACAGCGAATTGTGGATGTGGCTCGAATTGCCGGCCAGCGCATAATTGTACTTGGCCATGAAGGTGACGGCCTTGCCCATCTGGCCGGCGATCTCCTTGGCGCCGTTCTTGAGCACGACGTGCCGGTCGGCCATGTCGAGCGCCTCGGCATAGCGCACGTTGATCTCCTCCTGCCCCGGACCCCACTCGCCCTTGGAGTTCTCGATGGGGATGCCCGCGCCCTGCATGTCGTTGCGCAGGCGGCGCATATAGGCTTCCTCCTTGGAGGTGATGCCGATCAGATAGTCGCCGATATAGGGCGAGGCGGTGGCGATACCGGCCCAGTGCTTGGCGCGCGCCGCGTCGTAGCTCTCCTCGAACAGGTAGAATTCCAGCTCGGAAGCGAAATAGGCGAGCCAGCCGCGCTCCTTCAGCCGCGCCACCTGCTTCTTCAGGATCGCGCGCGGCGAATGCGGCAGGTCGCCATGCGTATGGTGGTCGAGGATGTCGCACAGCACCATCGCCGTCTTTTCGAGCCACGGCACCATGCGGATGGTGGCGAGGTCCGGCTTCATGGTGAAGTCGCCATAGCCCTTCGACCAGCTCGCCGCCTTGTAGCCGGGCACCGGCTCCATATCGATGTCGTTGGCCAGCAGATAGTTGCAGCCATGCGTCTCGTCATGGGCGGAATCGACGAAGAAGGAGGCGAGGAAGCGCTTGCCCACGAGCCTGCCCTGCATGTCGACGGCGCAGGCCAGAACCGTGTCCACGTCGCCCGCGGCGACCGTCTTCTTCAACTGGTCGAACGACAGCATTCCGGCCATATCCACCCGCCTGCCCGCCACGGGGCCGCTTTTCTCGTTGCTTTCAGGAAGTCCGCTTCACAGGCAACCGGGGCGGCCGCGCTCGCGGCCGCCCCGTCCGTCCTTGCTCAGCCCTGCGTATAGACGCCGCCGGCCTTGGTCAGGATCTCGTTGTATTCCTTGAAGACCGCGACGACCTTCGCCTTCGTCTCGCTCTCGGCCGCCACCTCGTCCCAGAACTTGTGGGCGGCGTTCTCGACCTCGGCCCATTCGGCATTCGGGATAGTGGTCAGCTTCAGCTTGTCGCCGCCGGCGCGCAGCTTGGCCTCGCCGCCCCAGTACCACTGGTTGCGATACTGGTGGCAGGCGTCGACGCTGGAGAGCCACAGCTTCTGGAGATGCTCCGGGATGTCGGCCCAGCTCTTCTCGTTGACGAACCACGAGCCGATCCACGCGCCCGACATGTTGTTGGTGGTGAAGTGGTCGGTCACGTCGGCCCAGCCCACCGTGTAGTCCTCGGTGATGCCCGACCACGCCATGCCGTCCAGCTCGCCGGTCTGCACCGCCACCTGCACGTCCTCGTAGGGCAGCGACACCGGGATGACGCCGAACTGGGTGAGGAAGCGGCCCGCCGTCGGGAAGGTGTAGAGGCGCAGGCCCTGAAGGTCGGCCAGCGAGTTGAGCGGCTTCTTGGTGTTGAAGTGGCAGGGGTCCTGGCCGGCCGCCGAGATCCACACCACGCCGCCGGCGTCGGCATAGGCCTTGCGCCAGATGTCGGCCAGCCCGTACTGGTTGAACAGCACCGGCACGTCGAGGATATGCTTGGTGGCGAAGGGGAAGTAGCCGCCGAAGATGGCGACCTCCACCGGCGCGGCCATGGAATCGTCGTCCGAATGCACGGCGTTGATCGTGCCGGCCTGCATGGCGCGGAACAGTTCACCGGTCGGCACGAGCTGGTCGGCGTAGTAGAGCTCGATCTCCATCTCGCCCTTGGCCGCCGCGTTGAAGGCGTCGACCGCCGGCTTGGTGACGTGCGGCCCGAGCGCGGCGCCCGCATAGGTCTGGAGGCGCCACTTGATCGGCGCGCCTTGCGCCATCACGTAGGGCGCGGCGAGCGGCGCCGAGGCGGCGGCGAGGCCGGCCGACCTGATGAAGCTTCTGCGGCTTGGCTTGATGATCATGGTTCTTACCCCTCTGGTTTGAGCTTCAGGACTGCTATTTCGAATAGACGAGGTTCGGCAGCCACGTCGCGATCCCCGGGAAGATGCCGATGATCAGCAGCGTGATCAGCATGATGGTCACGAACGGCCAGATCGACCGGTAGATGTCGGTCAGCGTCACCTCCGGCGGCGCCATGGCGCGCATCAGGAAGAGGTTGTAGCCGAAGGGCGGCGTCAGATAGGCGATCTGGCAGGTGATGGTGTAGAGCACGCCGTACCAGACGAGGTCGTAGCCCAGCGCCCCGGCGAGCGGGATGAACAGCGGGGCGACGATCACCAGCATCGCCGTGTCGTCGAGGAAGATGCCGAGGATGAGGAAGGTCGCCTGCATCAGCACCAGCACCATCCACGGCTCCAGCCCCCATTCGCCGATGAACAGCCACTCGATCGACTTCACCGCGCCGAGCCCGTCGAAGACGGCGCCGAAGCACATCGCCGCCATCAGGATCCAGAAGAACATGGCCGAGATGCCGAGCGTCTTCTTGGTCGTCTCGTGGATGACGCGGAAGGTCAGCCGGCCGCGCATGAAGGCCGCCAGCAGCGAGCCGAGCACGCCCACGGCGGAGCTTTCGACGAGGCTCGTATAGCCGGTCAGGAACAGGCCGGTCATGGACAGGAAGATGACCAGCGGCAGCACGCCGGCGCGCAGCAGCCGGAACTTGTCGGGCCAGCTATATTGCGCGCGCTCCTCCTTCGACAGCGGCGGTCCCAGCTCCGGCTGGATCCAGCAGCGGACGATGACGTAGAGCCCGAACAGGCCGGCCATCAGCAGGCCCGGCATCACGCCGGCCATCCACAGATTGCCCACCGGCTGGCGCGCGATCATGCCGTAGAGCACCAGCACCACGCTCGGCGGCAGCAGGATGCCCAGCGTCGAGCCGCCCTGGATGACGCCCGACACCATCACCTTGTCGTAGCCGCGCCTCAAGAGCTCCGGCAGCGCGATCGTCGCGCCGATGGCCATGCCGGCCACCGACAGGCCGTTGATCGCCGAGATGACCACCATCAGCAGCAGCGTGCCGATGGCGAGTCCGCCCCGCACCGGCCCGAACCAGACGTGGAACATCTTGTACAGGTCGTCGGCGATGCGGCTTTCGGCCAGCATGAAGCCCATGAAGACGAACAGCGGCAGCGTCAGCAGCGGATACCACTTCATCAGCTTCATGACGGCGGTGAACGGCATCTCCACGCCGCCGTCGCCCCACAGCAGCAGCGCCATGGCGGCGCCGACGAAGCCGATCACGGCGAAGACGCGCTGCCCGGTCAGGAGCAGCAGCATCATGCCGGAAAACATCAGGAGCGCGATGACCCCGTAGCTCATGCGATGGGCTCCCCGCGCACCTTGGCCAGATCCTTGAACCAGATGGCGACGGCCTGGAGCAGGGTCATGAACAGACCGATATTGATCGCCAGCTTGACCGGCCACATGTACGGCCGCCATGCCGAGAAGGCGCGTTCCCAGTACTGGAACGAGTAGACCAGCGAGGCGATGCCGCCGATCTGGAGCATGACGAGGAAGAAGATCAGCGCCAGCCCGGTGACGAGGTCGACGCCGGCCTTCCTGCGGATCGGCCAGCCGCCGTAGAGCAGGTCCATGCGCACATGGTCCTCGTCGCGCAGCGTCATCGCGCCGCCGAGCATGAAATAGGCCACCATCACGAACTGGGCCATCTCCACCGTCCACAGCGACGGCAGGAAGAACGACTTCATGACGGTCGAATAGGCGAGGATCAGGATCATCGCCACGACCAGGTACATGGCGAACAGGCCCATCCAGCCGCTGGCCCTGTCGATGGCCTTCACATAGGCGACGATCGGCCAGGGCAGCGGCCGCCCTGCCGGCCTCGCGCCGGCGACGCCCTCGTCAGGATGCGACACGCTTCACCTCCAGCGTTTTCGCCGCGTCCTCCAGCATCGGCGCGAGCAGTTCCGCCCACCGTTCCTCGGCGGCCGGATCGGCCGCCTCGTCGTTGCGAATCTCGATCATCACGCAGGGCAATCCCCGGCTGCGGGCGTGGCGCTCCACAGTGTAGTAGACGCGGTCCGAAGGCGCATAGGGCTGATTGTCGCCGACGTTCAGATCAGCATGGCGCGACAGCGCCGCGATCAGCGGCCGCGACAGGCGCTCGTCGTCGTCGTGGATCACCCCGATCTTCCACGGCCGCGCGACGCCGCGATAGACGGGCGTGAAGGAATGGATCGTCACCAGCATGCACCCCCGGCCCGCCGCCAGCCGGCTTTCCATCAGCGCGCCGAGCGCGTCGTGGAACGGCGCATGCGATACCGCGACGCGACGCGCCCGCGCCGCCGCGTCGAGCCCCCGGTTGGCGGGAATGAGCGTCGTCTCGCTGGTCTCGATGACGAGATCGGGCGCGTCGAGCGGCCGGTTGCAGTCGATCACCAGCCGCGACACGCAGCTTTCCACCAGCGGCGAGCGCAGCGGCCTCGCCAGCCGCCGCGCCACGCCCAGCGCGCCGGGATCCCAGGCGATATGGCGCGTCAGCTCCCCGGCCGGCAGGCCGAGCGAGCCGAATTCGGCCGGCACATGGTTGGAGGCGTGCTCGCACACCACGACGAACGCCCCATCGGCATCAGCGTCATGGATGCGCACGGGCGCTCGCGCAGTGTCTGGCCCGATGTCTGGCCCAGTGTCCGGTCGTGGCTCGAATGCCATCCGGTTGTTCCCCTCGAGCCTGTAACGGACGTTACGTTCGGATCGCCGTTGCGGCCTTTCGGATGATTTCATACACAGAGACGGAGTTTGTCAAACGGGTTCTTCGCAGCGCAGCATGCGCTGTGGACCATGCATTGTGGACAGGGCCGGAGGACGAGGACGTGGGCGCCAGCATCGCCGAACGGATCGCCGACCGCATCGACGCCATGCCGGCGGGCGAGCGGCGCGCGGCGCAGACGCTGGTGGCGAACTACCCGCTGGCCGGCCTCGACACGGTGGCCGAGTTCTCGGCGCAGGCCGGCGTCTCCTCGCCCACCATCCTGCGCTTCGTCGCCCGCCTCGGCTTCCAGAACTACCCCGAATTCCAGGCCGCGCTGCGCGGCGAGCTGGCCGAGCAGCTCCAGTCGCCGCTGAGCCGCACCGCCCTCTCCGCCCCCACCGCGGCCGCCGACGAGCCGCCCACCCTGCCGGCCACGATCGACAACATCCGCGAGACCTTCCGCCACTTCACCCCGCGTCAGACCGACGCCGTCGTGCGCGCGCTCGCCAATCCGCGCGGCAAGGTCTTCCTCATCGGCGGCCGCTTCACCGACCCGGTCGCCCGCTACATGGCCGCGCACCTCGCCATCATCCGGCCCAGCGTGTTCCATCTGAGCGGGCAGGAGAGCAACTGGCGCGACCGGCTGATCGACATGGGCAAGGGCGACGCGCTGCTCATCTTCGACATCCGCCGCTACCAGGACAGCCTGCTGGCGCTGGCGCAGCGGGCGCATGAGCGCGGCGTCGCCATCGTGCTCTTCACCGACCAGTGGCTGTCGCCCATCGCCCGCTTCGCCCGCCATGTCATCGCCGGGCGCACCGCGGTGCCGTCGCCATGGGACTCGTCGGCCTCGCTCTTCGTCGTCTCGGAAGTGCTGATCGGCGAGGTCACGCGCCGCCTCGAAGCCGAAAGCGCCAGCCGCATCAAGCAGATGGAGGAGCTTCGCCTCGACGCGGCGTTGCCCGCGCCCACGCCCGCGCCGCGCTCCTGATTACGCACTTGTAATCTTTTTCCTGCTGCACGGCACAAACTTACCTGCCATAACTTCGCCGTCCGCGGCTGCCCTTTGGGCAGGCGGGTTCGGGCGGCGACCCCGCAAGGCCACGGCATTGTCCGGCCGGCCCGACGAACCGCCGCCCGGCAAGGGGCTTTTGCCTCTGGTGTCCACCGGAGACGTGAATGGCGTTCTGGAAGCAACTGCTGGTCTCGCTCGTCGTGCTGCTCGTGGCGGCCGGCCTGTGGGTGCGCTTCTTCCCCGGCGCGCCGGCGCTGCTGGCGAGCTGGGGCATCGACTGGATCCCGGTCGCCACCGCCGAGACGCCGCCGCAGGGCGCCGCCGGCCCCCGCGGACCGGGAGGTGCCGGCGCCGGGCCGGGCCGCGCGGCGCCGCTGGTCGTCGCCGAGCCGGTCGTGATCGCCACCATCAACGACCGCCTCTCCGCCATCGGCACCGGCCGGGCCGCCAGCTCGGTCGTCGTCACGCCCTTCGCGTCGGGGCGCCTCACCGAGGTCGCCGTCACCTCCGGCGCCGCGGTCGAGACCGGCGACGTGGTGGCGCGGCTCGATTCGGAAGGCGAGGAGATCGCCGTCGACCGCGCCCGCATCGCGCTGGACGACGCCCGCGCGCGGCAGGAGCGCATCGCGGCGCTGCGCAATTCCAACACCGCCTCCGCCGTGCAGGTGACCGAGGCCGAGCTTGCCGTCCGCAACGCCGAGCTCGCGGTGCGCGACGCCGAGCTGTCGCTGCGCCGCCGCGCCATCGTGGCGCCCATCGACGGCGTGGTCGGCATCATCCCCGTCTCGCGCGGCATGTACGTGACCACGCAGAGCGAGATCGCCACCATCGACGACCGCTCCGAGATCCTCGTCGACTTCACCGTGCCCGAGCGCTTCTCGGCCGCCGTCGCGGTCGGGGTGCCGCTGGAGGCGACCTCCGCCGCCCGCCCCGGCGAATCCTATGCCGGCAGCGTCAGCGCCGTCGACAACCGCATCGACGCGGCCAGCCGCACCCTGCGCGTGCAGGCCCGCATCACCAACCCCGCCGACACGCTGCGCGCCGGCATGTCGTTCCGCGTCGAGATGCGCTTTTCCGGCGACCGCTTCCCCTCGGTCAACCCGCTGGCCATCCAGTGGGGCACCGACGGCGCCTTCATCTGGGCCGTAGAGCGCGGCATCGCCGGGCGCATCCCCGTGCGCATCGTCCAGCGCAACACCGACAGCGTGCTGGTCGACGCCCCCATCGCCGAGGGGCTGATGGTGGTGACCGAGGGCGTCCACGCCGTGCGCGACGGCGCTCCGGTACAGCTCGCCGAGCGGGCCGCGCCCGCCGTCTCCGAGGCCGGCGAGCCCGCCCGGCCCGGCCCCAGCGGTACGTGAGGCCGGCCATGAGCGCGAACGGCGCCACCACTGGCCCGACCACTGGCTCGACCACTGGCCCGACCACTGGCATGACGGCGCTGTTCATCCGCCGTCCGGTCCTCGCTTTCGTCCTCAACACGCTGATCGTCGTCGCCGGTCTCGCCGCCTTCTTCGGCGTCGAGATCCGCGAGCTGCCGGACGTCGACCGCCCGGTCATCACCGTCAACACCAACTATTCCGGCGCCTCGGCCGAGACCATCGACCGCGAGATCACGGCGGTGGTGGAAGGCGCGGTGGCTCGCGTCTCCGGCGTGAAGTCGATCTCGTCGTCGTCGTCCTACGGCCGCAGCCGCATCAGCGTCGAGTTCAACGACGGCGTGGCGCTCGACACGGCCGCCTCCGACATGCGCGACGCGGTGGGCCGCGTCCAGAACCAGCTCCCCTACGACGTCGACGCCCCGCGCATCGTCAAGGCCGACGCCAACGCCGAGGCCGTCATGCGCCTCGCCATGACCGCCGAGTCCCTGAGCGTCCAGGACATGACCCTGCTCATCGAGGAGCAGGTCATCGACGCTTTGTCCTCCGTGCCCGGCGTCGCCGAGGTGCAGGTGTTCGGCGACCGGCAGAAGATCTTCCTGGTCGACGTCGACCAGAACCGCCTCGCCGCCATGGGGCTGACCATCGCCGACATTCGCAACGCGCTGTCGACCGCCGCCTTCGACACCCCGGCCGGCTCGTTGAACTCCAGCACCCAGAACCTGATCGTGCGCGCCTCGGCCAGCGTGTCGACGCCCGAGGCGTTCGAGAACATCGTCGTCGCCGGCGGGCCGCGTCTGGGCGACATCGCCAAGGTGACGCTCGGCCCCGACACCGGCCAGTCGCAGCTTCGCGCCAACGGCAAGACCGGCATCGGCATGGGCATCGTGCGCTCGGCCCAGTCGAACACGCTGGACATCTCGCAAGGCGTCAAGGCCGCGGTCGCCGAGCTCAACAGGACGCTGCCGGCGGGCGTCGAGATCTTCGTCACCGGCGACGAGGCGACCTTCATCGACGGCGCCATTCACGAGGTGGAGATCGCGCTCGGCCTGGCGATGTCGATAGTGCTCGTCATCATCTTCGTCTTCCTGCTCGACTGGCGCGCCACGCTGATTCCCGGCATCGCCATGCCCGTCGCGCTGATCGGCGCGATCGCGGCGATCTACCTCGCCGGCTTCTCCCTCAACATCCTGACGCTGCTGGCCTTCGTGCTGGCCACAGGCCTCGTGGTCGACGACGCCATCGTCGTGCTGGAGAACATCGTGCGCCGCCGCAACATGGGCCTCGGGCCGCGCGCCGCCGCCGTGCTCGGCACGCAGGAAGTGTTCTTCGCCGTCGTCGCCACCACGGCGACGCTGGTCGCCGTGTTCGTGCCCCTCTCCTTCCTGCCGGGGCAGACCGGCGGCCTGTTCCGAGAGTTCGGCTTCGTGCTGGCGATCGCGGTGCTGCTGTCGGCGGTCGTGGCTCTCTCGCTCTGCCCGATGCTCGCCTCGCGCATGCTGGCCGGCGCCGAGCACCACGAGCATACCGGTGTGCTCGGCCGTCTCGGCGGCCTGTTCTCGGCCCTCTACGCCCGCCTGCTGCGCATCGCGCTCAACGCGCCGATGGTCGTCGTCGTCATCGCGCTGCTGTTCGGAGCGCTGGCTGCGGCGCTGTTCCCCGGCATCCGCTCCGAGCTGACGCCGGCCGAGGACCGCTCCTCCGGCTTCGTGCGCATCGCCGCGCCCCAGGGCGTGTCGCTCGACTACGTCGCCCAGAACATGCGCGAGATCGAGCGGCTGGTGCAGCCGCTGCGCGACTCCGGCGAGGTCGTGTCCACCTTCGCCAGCATCGGCGGCTTCAGCGGCTCCAACAGCGGCTTCATGGCGCTGACGCTGGCGCCGTGGGACCAGCGCACGCGCTCGCAGCAGCAGATCCTCGCCGACGTGCAGGCGCGCATCCGTGCGGTTCCGGGCGTGCAGGCATTCGCCTTCCAGCCCAACAGCCTCGGCATCCGCGGCGCCGGCTCGGGGCTGCAATTCGCCATCGTCGGCAACAATTACGGCACGTTGACCGCCGCCGCGCAAGGCATCGTCGCCGAGCTGGAGGGCGATGCGCGCTTCCAGCAGCCGCGCCTGTCCACCGACACGACGCAGCCCCAGCTCTTCGTCGTCATCGACCGCGAGCGCGCCTCCGACCTCGGCATCGAGATCGCCGGCCTTGCCGAGGCCATGCAGGCCATGCTCGACGGGCGCACCATCGGCGCCGTCTTCATCGACGACCGCTCCTTCGACGTGAAGCTCGTCTCCACCACCAACCCGGTCAACGACCCGACCGACCTCGAGAACATCTTCCTGCGCGCCCGCGACGGCCGCTACGTGCCGATGTCCACCATCGCCACGCTGTCCGAGCAGGCGGTGGCGCCGTCGCTCGCGCGCGAGCAGCAGATGCGCTCCGTCGCCGTCACCACCGCGCTGGCCCCCGGCGTGGCGCTGGGCGAAGCCTACCAGCATGTCCTCGGCATCGCCGGCAAGCATTTGCCCGACGGCGCCCGAATCATCCCGCTGGCCGAGGCCGCCACGCTGGGCGAGACCTCGGGCGGCATGGCCACCATCTTCGGCTTCGCCATCGTCATCATCCTCCTGGTGCTGGCGGCCCAGTTCGAGAGCTTCGTGTCGGCCGTCATCATCATGGCGACGGTGCCGCTGGGGGTTGCCTGCGCCGTCTTCGCGCTGGTGCTCACCGGCACCAGCCTCAACGTCTACAGCCAGATCGGCCTCGTGCTGCTCGTCGGCATCATGGCCAAGAACGGCATCCTGATCGTCGAGTTCGCCAACCAGTTGCGCGACCGGGGCCTCGGCGTGCGCGAGGCCATCGAGCAGGCGTCCAACATCCGCCTCAGGCCCGTCGTCATGACCATGATCTGCACCGTGGTGGGCGGCCTGCCGCTCATCCTCGCCTCCGGCGCCGGCGCCGAGGCCCGCGTCGCGCTCGGCTGGGTCATCGTCGGCGGCCTCGGCCTGTCGACGGTCTCGACGCTGTTCCTCACCCCTGTCGCCTACCTCCTGCTCGGCCGCTTCGTCACGCCGAAGGTCGAGGAGCAGAAGCGGCTGGAGCGCGAGATGCGCGCGGCCGAAGCCGTCGATGCGGCGGCACAGCCGGCGGAATAAATCCCTCTCCCTTGCGGGGAGGGTGGCGATCGACCACGAGCGCAGCGAGTGATCGAGAGCCGGGTGGGGTAGCTCCGGCCGGCCTCGACGTTTTTTGCGCCGCGCGCGGCCGCTTCGCGGCCATGGGGTCGAGCCACTTGTCTCGCCCCGTCCTTCGGACCCCCGCAAGGAGGAGGTGAAGCGCCGGCGCCCGGCACCTGCACCGGCGCGCGGCATCGACGCCAACGCAAAACAAAAAAAGCCGCGCGGGTTGCCCCGCGCGGCTGTCGTTGAAGCTTCAGTCCGGCTCAGTTCGACTTGGTCGGGTCGATGCGGGCCACTTCGTGCCACATGCCGTTCTGGATCTGCGAGATCACGATCAGGTCGGCGCCCTGGTGGTCGCCGGGGCCGTAGCTCACGTCGACATCCATGATGGCGTCATGGAAGCTGAGCGTCTCCATGCCCTTGCCGAAGCTCTCCGGGGTCAGGTCCTTGCCGGCCGCTTCCGCCGCCTTGACGAAGGTCATCGCCGCCGAATAGCCGAGCTGCGCCGCCGTGTCGGCCGGGGCGCTGAACTTGGCCTGATAGGCTTCCGCCCACGCCTTCAGCTCGGCGTTGGACGAGATGCGGGCCTCCAGGTCCGACCAGCCGCCGGCCGAGTAATAGCCGTCGGTCACGCCGCCCGGCACCTTGGCGACCGCGGTGTTGAAGCCCGCCGACGAGCCGACGAAGGCAGCGTCGAGGCCGAGCTTCTTGGCGGTGCCGAAGGCGACGATGGTCTGGCGCACGCCGAGGCCCGTCGCGACGATGTCGCAGCCGGCTTCCTTGAGCTTGGTGATGGCGCCGACGAAGTCCTGCTCGTCCGGCTTGTGGGTCGTCTCGGAGGCGTATTTCAGGCCCAGCGCCTCGGCTTCCTCCTTGGCGCCCTCATAGACTTCGAGGCCGAAGTCGGACGGGATGTACATCGCGCAGACCTCCTGCGCTCCCTTCTCCTTGGCGAGGTGGCGCACGGCGGCGCGGAGCTGGTCGTAATAAGACGACGAGCCGGTCCACTTGTAGGTGGTGTCGCCCTCGATCATCTGGCGGGCGGCCGTCAGCGGCGAGACGTTGTGGACCTTCTTGGCCTCCATGATCGGGAAGCCGGCGATGTTGTGCGGCGCGCCGAGGTTGAGGATCATCGCGAACACCTTGTCCGAGTTGATCAGCTTGTTGAAGTTCTGCACCGCCTTGGGCACCTGGTAGCCATGGTCCTCGGCGATGAAGCGCACCTTGCGGCCATGGATGCCGCCCTTGGCGTTCACGTCGTCGAACACCATCTGCGCCGCCTTGATGGCGCCGACGTTGAACGCCGCGAACACGCCCGACAGGTCGCCGTTCGAGCCGACGACGATCTCGGTGTCCGACACGCCCTGCTGGGCATGCGCCGCGCCGGCCATGCCGGCCGCGAGGCCCATGGCCAGAATCGAGCTGGTGACGATCTTCCTCATTTCACTTCCTCCACATACGGGTTGATGGTTTCCTTCACGCACGCCGCCTCCGTCATGCGGCGTACATCTCGTCGATCAGCTTCTTGTGTTTCTTCTCCACGAAGCTGCGCTTCAGCTTCATCGTCGCGGTCAGCTCGTCGTCCTCGGCGGTGAGCAGCACGTCGATGAGGCGGAAATCCTTGATCTGCTCCACGCGCGCGAACTCCCTGTTCACCTCGGCGACCACCGAGCCGATGAGGTCGCGCACCTCCTGCGCGGCGCAGAGCGACTTGAAATTGTTGAACGGCACGCGCCGGTCCTGCGCGAACTTTTCGACATTCTCCTGGTCGATCATGATCAGGCAGGTCAGGAACCTGCGCTTGTCGCCGATCACCACCGCGTCGGCGATGTAGGGGCTGAACTTCAGCCGGTTCTCGATCTCGGCGGGGGTGATGTTCTTGCCGCCGGCGGTGATGATGATGTCCTTGGCCCGGCCGGTGATGGTCAGGAAGCCCTGATTGTCGAGCCGGCCGACATCGCCCGTCTTCAGCCAGCCGTCGACGACGGTCTCGGCCGTCTTGTCGGGCTTGTTCCAGTAGCCGGCGAACACGTTCGGCCCGCGGAACTGGATCTCGCCGTCGCTGGCGATGCGCACCTCGCCGCCCGGCGCCATCCTGCCGACGGTGCCGGTCTTCGAAACCTCCATCGTGTTGACGGAGATGACGCCCGTGCTCTCGGTCATGCCGTAGCCTTCCAGCACGGTCACGCCGATGGCACGGAACCACATCAGGAGGTCCGGCGAGATCGGCGCCGCGCCCGTCGTGCCGCGCCGCAGCCGATGCAGCCCCAGCATGCGCCGCATATTGCCGAGCACCAGCCAGTCCCAGAAGGCGAAGGCGAGCTTCGTGCCCGCCGGCACCGGCTTGCCCTCCTCGATGAGCCGCGCCCGCTTCATGCCGGTCTTCAGCGCCGCGCCATAGGCGAAGCGGCCGAGCGCCGTCGCCTCGCCGGCCATGATCGAGATACGCGAGAACACCTTTTCCCACACGCGCGGCACGGCGGTGAAGACGTGCGGGGCCACCTCGCGCAGATTGTCGAACACCGTCTCCGGGCTTTCGGCGAAGTTCACCACCGGGCCGTAGGCGACCGGGATGAACACGCTGATCAGCCGCTCGAGGATGTGGCACAGCGGCAGGAAGCAGACCTGCTCGTCGCCCTCGCCCACCGGCAGGGTGATGGCGCTGCCGATCACCGAGGCGACGATGTTGCGGTGCGTGATCATCGCGCCCTTGGGCGGCCCGGTCGTGCCCGACGTGTAGACGAGGATCGCCGTCTCCATCGGCGTCGACCGCGCGATCTCCTCCTCGAAGCGTTTCGGGTTCTCCTTCAGGAAGGCCCGGCCGAGATTGTAGATCTCGTCGAGGAACATCACCTTCGGATGCGAGAAGCCGTGCAGCCCGTGCGTGTCCAGCACGATCACCTTCGCCAGCCCCGGCATCTCGTCGGCGACCGACAGGTATTTGTCGAGCTGCTCGTCATTCTCGACGATCAGGAAGCGGCTGTCGCTGTCGTTGACGAGGTATCTGAGCTGCGCCGCCGAATCCGTGGTGTAGACGCCGGAGACGATGCCGCCCACGCTCTGGATGCCGAGGTCGGAATAGATCCACTCCTTGTTGTCCTCCGACAGGATGGACACGACCTCGCCGCGCTTGAGGCCGAGCGACATCAGGCCGAGCCCGATCAGCCGCGCATGCTCGTAGAAATCCGTCCACGAGTAGCTGAGCCAGATGCCGAAGTCCTTCTCGCGATGGGCGATCTTGGCGCCGTACTTCTCGCAATTCTGCCGGAACAGTTTCGGCAGCGTGTCGCAGCCGTCGAAATAGAGCGGCGCGTTGCCGGCCAGGTCGGCGTTGAAGCTGTGGCCGTTCACCACCTGCATCGGCGGCAGGCGTTCCGCAATGGTCATGAAAGCCTCCCGAGGCTGGCGCTGCACCCCTCATCCGACCTCGCTTCGCTCGGCCACCTTCTCCCACAAGGGGAGAAGGAAGGGCGCGTTACCTTCTCCCCTTGTGGGGTCCGAAGGACGGGTGCGAAGCACCCAGGGTGGTGGATCGGCGCGCAGCGCCGAGACGGATGAGGGGTGTTCCTCACGCTCATCTCCACGTCTTCTTCTGCTTCCAGCGCTTCTGGCCGCGCTGGGTTTCTTCCTTCACGCCGAGATAGAACTCCTGCACGTCCTTCGACTGCAACAGCCGCTCCGCCGTGTCGGCCATGACGATGCGGCCGAGCTCCATCACATAGCCGTAGTCGGCGACCGAGAGCGCCACCATGGCGTTCTGCTCCACCAGCATCATGGTCACGCCCTGCTCGCGGTTGAGCCGGCGCACGATGCCGAAAATCTCCTGCGTCAGCAGCGGCGACAGGCCGAGGCTGGGCTCATCGAGCAGCATCAGCCTGGGCCGCGCCATCAGCCCGCGCCCGATGGCGAGCATCTGCTGCTGGCCGCCCGACATGGTGCCGGCCGCCTGCCGCGCCCGCTCCTTGAGGATCGGGAAATAGGAGAACACCATCTCGCGGTCGTCGCGCACCCCGTCCGCGTCGCGGCGGGTATAGGCGCCCATCATCAGGTTTTCCTCGACGGTGAGCAGCGGGAACACCTCGCGCCCCTCCGGCACATGGGCGATGCCCGCCCGCACCACCGCGTCGGGCTCCGAGCCCGCTATGTTGCGGCCATTGTAGAGGATCTCGCCCTTCTCCGGGTTCATCACGCCGGAAATGGTCTTGAGCAGCGTCGTCTTGCCGGCGCCGTTGGCGCCCAGCACGGTGACGATCTGGCCCTCGCGCACGTCGAGGCTGACGCCGCGGATCGCCATGATCGGCCCGTAGAAGCTTTCGAGGTTGCGCACGGCGAGCACCACCTCGCCCGCCGCCGCGCCGCGTTCTGGAATCGGAGCCTGAACCGGCGCGTGCATCATACCGAAGCCCTCACCTTGGCGCCGGCCATCGGGTCGGTCGAGCCGATATAGGCTTCCACCACCTTGGGATGCGTCTGCACCTCGCGCGGCGTGCCCAGCGCCAGCATCTTGCCGTCGGCCAGCGCCAGCACGCGGTCGGACACCGAGGCGACGAGGTGCATGTCGTGCTCCACCATCAAAACGGTGATGCCCATCTGCGTCTTGATGTCCTCGATCCAGAAGGCGACGTCCTGCGTCTCCTCCACGGAGAGGCCCGAGGCCGGCTCGTCGAGCAGCAGCAGGCGCGGCTCGATGGCGAGCGCGCGGCCCATCTCCACCACCTTGCGCACCCCGTAGGGCAGGCCGGCGATGTATTTCTCGCGGTAGGGCTGGAGGTCGAGGAAATCGATCACCTTCTCCACCGCCTCGCGATGCCTGCGCTCCTCCGCCCGCACGAAGGGCGTGAACAGCGTCTCGGTGACGAGGTTGCCGCGCCGGTGGCGGTGGCGGCCGACCAGCAGGTTCTGCAGCACCGTCGCCTGGTCGAACAGCTCGATGTTCTGGAAGGTGCGCGCGATGCCCAGCCCGGCGATCTCGTGCGCCTGGCGCTTGAGGATGCTGTGGCCGGCGAAGCGGATGTCGCCCTCGACCGGGTCGTAGAAGCGCGAGATCAGGTTGAACACGGTCGACTTGCCGGCGCCGTTCGGCCCCACCAGCGCGAACACCTCGCCCTCCTCGACGCTGAACGACACCTTGTCGACGGCGGTTACGCCGCCGAAACGCAAGGTGACGTCGTCGATCTCCAGCAGCGCGCTCATCGCATGCGCTCCGTCTTCAGATAGCTGCGCTGCCGCCTGAACATGTCCTTCCGGTAGAAGGGGAACAGCTCGAAATAGGTGCGGATCTTGATCCAGCGGCCGTAGATGCCGCGCGGCTCGAACAGGATGAAGCCGATCAGGATGGCGCCGAAGAGCGCCGATTCGAGGCCCGGTATCGCCACCGAGCCGGAGCCGAGCCAGCCGGTCACCACGTCGCGCGACATGGCGATCGCCTGCGGCAGCAGCGCCACCACCGCCGCGCCGAAGAACGCGCCGTGGATCGAGCCCAGTCCGCCGATGACGATCATCAGCAGGAGCTGGATCGAGATGATGATGTTGAACGTCTCGTTGTTGAAGATGCCGGCGAAATGGCCCATCAGCGCGCCGGCGAGCCCGGTGATGCCTGCCGAGATGCCGAAGGCGGTCGCCTTGGTCAGCGCCACGTTGACGCCCATCGCCCGCGCCGACACCTCCGAATCGCGCACCGCCGCGAAGGCGCGGCCGAGCGGCGAGCGCAGTATGTTGCGGTAGGCCAGCACCACCAGCACGCTGATCGCCAGCGCCAGCCAGTACCACTCCCACGGATTGGCGTAGCGGTTGATCGCGTGGCCGAGAAGCGTGATGTCGGGCGCGAACAGACCGACCACGCCCGCCGTCAGCGGCTCGGCGATGACGATGAGGTCGTCGATCAGGATCGCCAGCGCCAGCGTGCCGATGGCAAGGTAGATGCCGTGCAGCCGCGCCATCGGGAAAGCGATGAGGAAGCCCGCCAGCCCGGCGACCAGCCCGCCAAGCGGAAAGGCGATCAGGAAAGGCAGCCCCTGCATCTGCAACAGCACGTTGGCGTAGCAGCCGATGGCGAGGAAAGCGGCGTGGCCGAGGCTCGCCTGCCCGGTCTGGCCGACGAGGATCATCAGCCCCATGCCGGCGATGGCCCAGATCAGCATGTTGGTCGCCTCGCCGATCCAGAACTCGTTGATCAGCCAGGGCAGCGCGACGGCGACGGCCAGCAGCAGCCCGTACCAGCCGGCCTGCGCGCCGTCCTTGAAGAGGCGGATGTCGGCGTCGTAGCTGGTCTTGAAAACGGTCCGCATCGGCTCAGACCTTCTTGGAGTGATATTGCGCCAGTATGCCGTGCGGCCTGACGATCAGGATCAGGAACAGCAGCAGATAGGGCATGATCTGCGAATAGCCGGAGGGCATGTAGCGGCTGGCGAAGGGCTCGATCAGCCCGACGATCAGCCCGCCCAGCAGGGCGCCCGGCAGCGAGCCGAAGCCGCCGATCACGGCGGCCGCGAACGCCTTGATGCCGAGCAGGCCGACGGACGGCTCGATCGAGCCCTTGGAGGCGAACAGGATGCCGGCCACCGCCGCCACCATGCCCGCCAGCGCCCAGATCAGCGAGTTCAGCCGCTTGACCGGAATGCCCATATAGTAGGCGGCGAGCTGGTTCTGCGAGGCGGCCTGCATGGCCACGCCCAGCCGCGTCCGGTTGAAATAGAAATAGAGCCCGCCGGTGAGCAGCACGGTGACGACGATGATGCTCACCTCGTCCAGCCCGAGCACCAGCCCGCCGAAGCGCACGTCGCGCCCGGCGATGGGCGATTCCAGCGACACCGGCTGGTGGCCCCAGATAGCGCCGGCAAGGAAGCGCAGCACGAAGCCGAGCGCGATGGTGAGGATGACGACCGCCACCTGCGGCTGGCCGAACATCCTGCGGATCACCAGCGCGTCGAGCGCGTAGCCGAACAGGCCCATCGCGACGATGGCCATCGGCACGGAAAGCCAGAAGGGCAGGCCGAGGAACGCCTCGTTGGTGAAGCCCAGGCACAGGAACGCGCCGAGCATCATGAAGTCGCCCTGCGCGAAGTTCACCGCCTCGGTCGCCTTGTAGATCAGGACGAAGCCGAGCGCGATCAGGCCGTAGACACAGCCATTCGCAAGCCCGCTGACGACAAGCTGCAATACGTCCAAGGACGCGTCTCCTCCCATGGGGCCGCGCGATCTTCGCCGCGTCGGCAAATGTCGAATCTACACCCTCATACGCCTTCGGCAAGCTGCCGCAGGGTCAGGGCGCCCCTAGGGGCCAATGAATACCTTTCCGTTCGGCCGCGCCAGTTCCTCCGGCAGGCGCGCCATGGCTTCCCCGAGCGGCACGACGGCCGCCACGTCGGTTTTCCAGCGCCCGTCGGCGAAGCGCTGCTGCGCCTCGATGCCTGCCGCCGCCAGCTCGCGCTCCTCCACGAGCCAGAAACCCTCGATGCGCTTGCCCTGGAAGATGAGCTGGCCGGGCTCGCGGATCACCGTCGCTTCGGTGTCGAGCCGGCCGTAGACGATCCAGCGCGAGCGCCGTCCCATGGCGTGGAAGATCGCCGACGCGACCGGCCCGGTCGCCGCGTCGAGCAGGATGCGCGGCTTCTCGTCGCGGCACAGCGCTGCGATGGCCGTCTCGAAGCCGGGCGCGGCGGCGTTCAGCACATGGGCCGCGCCGAGCTTCCCGAGCGGCTCGATCTGGTCGTCGCGGCGCACGATGGCGATGGCTCGAAAGCCTTCTTCCGCCGCGAGCCCGATGATCAGCTTGCAGAGCTGGCTGGCGCCGGCAGTGAGAATGAAGGATTTCGCGCCCTCCTCGCGCACGATGCGGAACAAAGCGAGCGCCGTCAGCGGGTTGACGATCATCGCCGCGCCGTCCTCGTCGCCGATGCCCGGCATCAGCGGGATCGCCACCGCCGCGTCGACCAGCGCGTATTCGGCCCAGCTTCCCGAGCCCCCGGCGAGGAAGGCGACGCGCTTGCCCGCCAACGCTTCCGCGCCCGCGCCCGTCGCGACGACCGTGCCCGCGCCCTCGAAGCCGGCGGGATGGCCCTTCTGCCGCTTCTGGCCGTAAAGGCCCTTGATGAACATGACGTCCGACGGGTTCACCGACGCCCGCGCCACCTTGACCAGCACCTGTCCGGCTCCCGGCTGCGGCACCGGCACCATAGCTGCCTCGACATAGGGCTCCATCGCCTCCAGCACGCTGCCGGAATGCTCGCGCGCATAGCCGTCATGCTTCTGGATCAGCGCGAGCATGGTCGCCGGAAGACCGGAAGGCAGCGTCATGGCACCAGCACCAGCTTGCCGCTGGCCCCCCGTCCCATGATGCGCTTCAGCACTTGCGGCGCCTCGGCGAGGCGATAGCTGCCCTCGATCATCGGCTTGACCTTGCCCTCAGCATACCAGCCCATCAGCTCGCGCATGTTGTCGGCATGGACCTTCGGCTCCCGCGCGGTGAAATTACCCCAGAACACGCCGACGACGGAGAATTCCTTCACCAGGGTCAGGTTGACCGGCAGCTTCGGGATCGTGCCCGAGGCGAAACCGACAACCAGCAGCCGCCCCCCGCGCCCCATGGACCGCGCCAGCGCGTCGAACGCCTCGCCCCCCACCGGGTCGAACGCCACGTCGACGCCGGCGCCGCCGGTCAGCCGCTTCAGATCCTCCTTGAGATTGTCGTAGCCGATGACCTCGTCGGCCCCGGCGTCGCGGGCGATCGCCCGCTTGGCCTGCGACGACGCCACCGCGATCACCCGTGCGCCAAAAGCCTTGCCGATCTGCACGGCAGCGAGCCCGGTCAGGCCCGAGGCGCCGAGCACGACCAGCGTCTCGCCCGGCTTCAGCCCCGCCCGCTGCTTCAGCGCGTGATGTGACGTGCCGTAACCGCACATCAGCGCCGTCGCCTCGGCCGCGGGCATGGCCGCCGGCAGCTTCATGGCGGCGGCTTCCGGCACGGCCGCGCGCTCGGCATAGGCGCCCAGCGTCGAGACGCCGCCGGCCCGGTCGCCGACCGCAAAGCCCTTCACCTCGGCCCCCACCGCCACGACCTTGCCGGCGATCTCCATGCCGGGAACGAAGGGCACCGGCGGCTTGAGCTGGTAGAGCCCCTGCACCAGCAGCCCGTCGGGAAAGTTGACGCCGATGGCCTCCGCCTCGATGACGATCTCGCGCGGGCCCGGCTTCGGCTCCGGCCAGTCGGCATAGTCGAGCGCGTCCAGCGGTCCGAAGTCGCGGGCGACGATGGCTTTCATGCTGCCGATCCCCTTGCACGCAGGATACCCCCACCCCTCACCCCTCCCCACAAGGGGGAGGGAGACCTCGACGCCGGAGCATCCCTATGGTCGGAAGGAGCCGGGCTTCCAGAATCCCCCTCCCCCTTGTGGGGAGGGGTGAGGGGTGGGGGTGTTGCGGGGCGCAGGTATGTCATCACACCTCCTGCTGCGTGTATTTCGCCAGCTCGGCGCGCGCCACCTGCCGGCGGTGCACCGCGTCCGGGCCGTCGGCCAGCCGCAGCGTGCGCAGATGCGTCCACGAGCGCGCCAGCGGCGTGTCCTGCGACACGCCCTCCCCGCCGAACATCTGCACCGCCTCGTCGGTGACCTTGAGCGCCACCCGGGGCGCCACCACCTTGATCTGGCTGATCCACGGCGCGGCGGCGCGCGCGTCGCCCCGGTCCATCATCCACGCCGCCTTGAGGCACAGCAGCCGCGCCTGCTCGATCTCCATGCGGCATTCGGCGATGATGTCGTAATTGGCTCCGAGGGCGGCCAGCGGCTTGCCGAACGCCTCGCGCCGCATCGAGCGCCGGCACATCTGCTCGAGCGCCATCTCGGCCTGGCCGATGGCGCGCATGCAATGGTGGATGCGCCCCGGCCCGAGGCGTCCCTGCGCGATCTCGAAGCCCCTGCCCTCGCCGAGGATCAGGTTTTCGGCCGGCACGCGCACGTCGTCGAAGCGGATGTGCAGGTGCCCGTGCGGCGCGTCGTCCTCGCCGTAGACGGTCATGGCGCGCAGCTTGGTGATGCCCGGCGTGTCGGCGGGCACGAAGATCATCGAGTGGCGCGCGTGCTTGGGCATGTCCTCGCCGCCGGTCTTCACCATCACGATGTAGATCGAGCAGCGCGGATCGCCGGCGCCCGACGACCACCATTTCTCGCCGTTCAGCACATAGTCGCCGCCGTCGCGCACGCAGCTCATGGCGATGTTGGTGGCGTCCGACGACGCCACGTCCGGCTCGGTCATCAGGTATGCGGAGCGGATCCTGCCGTCCAGCAGGGGGTCCAGCCAGCGCCGCTTGTGCGCCTCGGAGCCGTAGCGCTCGATCACCTCCATGTTGCCCGTGTCGGGCGCCGAGCAGTTGAAGGTTTCCGCGCCCAGATGCGCCTTGCCCATCTCCTCGGCCAGATAGGCGTATTCGACCGTGCTCAGCCCGTAGCCGCGCTCCGAGCCGGTGAGCCAGAAATTCCACAGGCCGCGCTCGCGCGCCTTGGCCTTCAGCCCTTCGAGGATCTCGGTCTGCCGCCTGGTGTAGACCCAGCGGTCGCCGGCCTTGCCCACTTCGGCAAGGAATTCGTGGTCGAGCGGCGCGATCTCCTCGCGAACCATGCGCGCCACCTGTTCGTGCAGCGGCCTCACCCGCTCGCTCATGCCCAAATCCATTGGACCCAGATTCATGGGGCCAAGGTCCATGACGCTCATGCCGCATCCTCTCCTGCCAGGATCAGTCCGCCCCGCGCATAGTCCACCACGCGGGCGGCGAGGGTCTCCACCTGCGCGCGCGTCTCGCCGGGGCGGGGCGTGTACCAGAAGATCGGCGAATTCAGCGTCATGAACATGAGCTGGTTGGTCACCGACAGATCGTCGAACCGGAACACCCCTTCGTCCCGCCCTTGCAGCAGCGTGGCGCGGAACAGGTTGCCGTAGCGCTCGCGATAGGCGAGCAGCTCGTTGAACACGGTCCGCTGCTCGGGCGTCGTCGCGCCCGCAAGATGCATCTCGACGCCCAGCCACACCGCGCGCTGGAACGGCTTGGTCAGGATCATCTGCATGACATGCGCCATCGCCATGCGCCGCCAGCGCGGCAGCGCCGCGCCCGGCTGCCGGCTCAGCGGCTCGACGGCGGCATGGTTCATGTCCATGCCGGCCCGGAACACCTCGGCGAACAGGTCGCCCTTGGACGGGAAATGGTGGTAGATGCGCCCCTTGGTGGCGCCGAGGCTGCGGGCGACGTCGTCGATAGAGGTCTGGGCATAGCCGCGCTCCATGAAGCACCGCGCCGCCGCCGCCAGGATGCCGGCGCGCGAGCTGTCGATGGCCATGCCGCCCAGGCCGGCCGAGCGCAGTTCCGGCATCATGCCGCCCTCGTTCCTCCCGTCCGCCGCGCCTCTTTCCGCCATACCTCTTGCCGGAAGGCCGTGTATTTTCCCCCGCCCCTTCGGGCGAGCCTCTTTACGGACGCAGCGATGATGAACATACTACCCGGTATGTTGTCAACGGCGCGTCGAGCCGGCCCGGCCAGAGGGATGGCCAAGGGGATGGCGCGAGGGGCGGCCGCAGGGAGGGAGGCCCGCATGTCGAGACTGGACGATCTCTTTTCGGTTACCGGCAAGACGGCGCTGGTCACGGGCGCGGCCACCGGCATCGGCCGCATGGTGGCGACGGCGCTGGTCGAGGGCGGCGCGCGGGTTCTTATCGCCTCGCGCAAGGGCGACGCCTGCGCGGCGGTCGCCGCCGAGCTGAATGCGCCAGGGACTGCGGACGGCGCGGCTGGCAGCGCGGAAGGGTTCGCCGGCGACGTGGCCACTGAAGCCGGCGTCGACGCGCTCGCGGCGGAGGTCGCTGCGCGCACCGACCGGCTGCACATCCTCGTCAACAATGCCGGCATCACATGGGGCGCGGAGCTGGAGGATTTTCCCTACGCGGCATGGGCCAAGGTGCTGAACGTCAATGTCGGCGGGCTCTTCCACCTCACGCGCCAGTTGCTGCCGCTGCTGGAAAAGGCGGCAAGCGACGACGACCCCGCCCGCATCGTCAATCTCGGCTCGGTGATGGGCACGCAGCCGATGGCCGACGGCGCCTATTCCTACGCCGCCTCCAAGGCCGCGGTGCACCACCTCACCCGCACGCTGGCGGGCGAGCTCGCCGGCCGCCGCATCACCGTCAACGCCTTCGCGCCCGGTCCCTTCCAGAGCCGCATGACCGCCTTCGCCACCGCCAGCGACGAGCAGGCCGCCCATGTCGGAGCCCATGTCCCGCTCGGGCGCATCGGCCGGCCGGATGACATCGCCGGCGCCACGCTGTATCTGTGCGGCCGCGGCGGCGCCTATGTCACGGGAGCGATCATTCCCATCGACGGCGGGCAATCCGTCCAGCACGGGATGCGCCTCTTCAAGGATTGAATTTCCGCCGATGGAGATCTTCAAGCTGCCAGCGGTGTCGCTGGAGACCATCCTCGCCGCCGTGGGCACGCAAGTGGGCGTCTCGCCGTGGCGCACCGTCACGCAGGAGATGATCGACCGCTTCGCCGAGGCGACCGACGACCGCCAGTTCATCCATGTCGACCCGGCGCGCGCGGCGCAGACGCCGTTCGGCGGCACCATCGCCCACGGCTTCCTGACGCTCTCGCTGCTGTCGACGCTGGCATACGAATCACTCCACCCGCTGGAGAATGTCGAGATCAGCGTGAACCACGGCTTCGAGAACATGCGCTTCGTGGCGCCGGTGCGCTCCGGCGCGCGGGTGCGCGCCCGCTTCACGCTGGCGCGCGTGAACCCGCGGCCGTCGGGCTGGGTCGAGATGGCGTATGACGTGACCATGGACATCGAGAACGTGCTGAAGCCGGCCTTGACCCTGCGCTGGCTGACGTTGTCGAAGATCGACCGGGCGAGGCAGGCGACATGACGAAGACGGAGGCGGGCTTCGACGAGGCGGCGCTGGGCGCCTATCTGGAGCGCCACGTCGCCGGCTTCCGCGGCTTGCGCGCCGTCACCAAGTTCAACGCCGGCCAGTCCAACCCCACCTTTCGCCTCGACGCGGCGAGCGGGCGCTACGTGCTGCGCGCCAAGCCGCCCGGCGAATTGCTGAAATCGGCCCACCAGGTCGACCGCGAATACCGTGTGATGGCCGCGCTCGCCGGCACCGGCGTTCCCGTGGCGAAGGTCCTGCATCTTGCCGGAGACGACTCGCCCATCGGGCGCATGTTCTACGTCATGGAATTCGTCGACGGCCGCATCTTCTGGGATCCGGCGCTGCCGGAGGCGGGCTCGAACGCGGAGCGCGCGGCGATCTACGATTCCATGAACGCCACCCTCGCCGCGCTGCACGGCGTCGACGTGGCCGCCGCCGGCCTTTCCGACTTCGGCCGGCCGGGCAGCTATTTCGAGCGCCAGCTTGCGCGCTGGACCAGCCAGTACCGCGCCTCGGAAACCGGCGCGGTGGCCGACATGGACGCGCTGATCGTCTGGCTGGAGCGCTCGCTGCCGGCCGACGACGGGCAGGTCGCGTTGGTCCATGGCGATTACCGGCTCGACAACATGATCTTCGCGCCCGGCGCGCCGCCCGACGGGGCCTACGTCGTGGCGGTGCTCGACTGGGAGCTGTCGACGCTGGGCCACCCCTTCTCCGACATCGCCTACCAGTGCATGCAGTGGCGGCTGCCGCATACGAGCGAATTCCGCGGGCTGGGAGAACTGGACCGGGCCGCGCTCGGCCTGCCGTCCGAGGAAATCTATGTCGCCGCCTATTGCCGCCGGCGCGGAATATCCGGCATCGACAACTGGACCTTCTGCCTCGCCTTCTCCTTCTTCCGCCTCGCTGCGATCTGCCAGGGCGTCTACAAGCGGGCGCTGGACGGCAACGCGTCCAACCCCGAAAAGGCCCGCACCTACGGCAAGGCGGTGACGCTGCTTGCCGGGCTCGCCGCCGAACTGATCGCGCAGGAGCGCTGAACCATGGCCGCAAAGGGACGCTTCGAAGGCAAGGTGGTGCTGGTGACCGGCGCGACCGGCGGCTTCGGCTCGGCGACGGCGGCGCGCTTCGCCGCCGAGGGCGCAAGGCTCGTGCTCTCCGACCTCGGGGCCGATCCTCTCGAAGCCTTCGCGAAGTCCTTGCCGGCCGAGACCGCGACGCTGGCCGGCGACATCGCCGACGAGGCGCTGTCGGAGGGACTGGCCAAACTCGCCGCAACCCGCTTCGGCGGGCTCGACGTGGCGGTCAACAATGCCGGCATCGCCCAGAATTTCGTGCGCTTCCCGCTGCTGCCCTCCGACGAGGCGCGGCGCATTGTCGATGTCGACGTCATGGGCGTGTTCTACGCCATGAAGCACCAGTTGCCGCTGATGGAGCGGCAAGCGCGCGAGGGCCGCAAGGGCGCGATCGTCAACATCGCCTCGGTCGCCGGCATCGCCGGCGCGCCGCGCCTGGCGGTCTATTCGGCGGCCAAGCACGCCGTCGTCGGCTTCACCCGCTCGGCAGCGGCCGAATATGCGGCCAAGGGCGTGCGCGTGAACGCGGTGTGCCCCTCCTTCGCCCGTACCGAGATGGTCAATTCCACGCTGCGTCTGACGTCCGACCGCGCGGCGGCCGAAGCCGAGCTGGTGCGCGGCGTGCCGATGCGCCGCCTAGCCGAGGTGGAGGAGATCGTCGAGGTGATCCTCTTCGCCGCCGACCCCGCCAACTCGTTCATGACCGGCCAGACGCTGGCCGCCGACGGCGGCATCACGGCGATCTGAGCGCCGGGCCGGCGCGCGGCCAACACCCCTCATCCGACCTCGCTCCGCTCGGCCACCACCCTGGGTGCTTCGCACCCGTCCTTCGGACCCCACAAGGGGAGAAGGGGACGCGGCGAAGACGGCGCCGCGTTTACATATACCCGTGCGGGGTCCGAAGGTCGGGGGGGAAGCACCCCGGGGGGGGGGTCGGGG
>CAZVTK010000046.1:0-29146 GCA_964629765.1 uncultured Mesorhizobium sp. | reverse complement strand
ACGCAGAAGGATCGCGACGCCAGTCGGCGTAAATCTGCGAATAACGTGACGGCATGATCTATCGCCTTCCCTTCAGACCTGCGGAGCCTGCGACCCGGGGAGCCCCTCCCTGCCGCCGGCAAAGCCCAGCGCCGCGACCTCCCAGGCATGCGCGATATGCAGCCGGGCGGCGCGCTCGGCGCCGTCGCCATCGCCGTCGGCGATCGCGGCCATGATCGCCTCGATCTCGGCGACGCTGCGGCTGCCGCGACCTTCCATGAGCACGGTGGAAGCCCTGAGCAGACTGATGCGCCCGTGCAGCCGCTCCAGCGCCCCGGTCAGCGCGCGGTTGTCGGCAATCGCCATCATGAGCTTGTCGATGCGCGACTTGACGGCGATGATCCGGCGCATGTCGCGCGACGCGACGGCGGCGCGAAGCAGGCTTGCCGCGGCGGCCAGCTCGGCCTTGTCGGCCGTCGTGGCGCGTGTTGCCGCCCGGCGGGCCAGGAAACCCTCCAGCAGGGCGCGCAGCTCGTAGATCTGGCGCGCCTCGGTCTCGCTCACCTCGCGCACGATCGGTCCCCGATTGGCGGCGATCTCTATCAGCCCCTCGCTTTCGAGCTGCCGCAGCGCCTCGCGCAGCGAGGTCCGGCTGACGCCGACCACCCGGCAGAGCTCCTGCTCGCGCAGGCGCTCGCCGGGCCGGTAGCGGAACTCGAAGATGAGCCGCCGCAGCGTCTCCACGAGCTGCCCGCGCACCTGCGTGGCCGGCATCCGCCGCGGGCCGAGGGGCAGGACCTGCTCCGGCAGCTCCGCTTGCGCCTCAGCCCGCCGCGACGGCACGTCGTGCTCCCGGGGCCGCATCGAGGCGGTCGAGAAAGCCGATCACGAGGTCGGCGGTCTCGCGCGGCTTCTCGATGAACGGGATGTGGCCGCCGAAAGCCACCTCCGCATAGACGGCGCCCGGAATGTTCTCGGCGATGATGCGCGAGAAGCTGGCGGGGATGAAATAGTCGTTGTCGCCGGCGATCACCAGCGTCGGAGCCGCGATGGCGCTGATGCTCTCCGTCCAGCTCCGGTCGAGCCGGTGCCCGTCCAGCCTGCCGCCCCAGCGCAGCACCGCGTCGATGAAGGCGACGTAGTAGTCGGCCGGATTCGCCTTCACCCCGCCCTGGATCGCGGTCATCACCGCCCTGCCCTGCTCCGTCTCCATGAACTCGCGCGTCATCGTCGACATGGACATGAAATCGGCCAGCACCTCGCCCATGCCGAGCGCGGCGATGACCTTCTTGCGGAAGTTCATGTTCATCTCGATCGCCCGGTCGATTTCGGAGAAGCCGCCGATCACGGTCAGCGAGCGGACGAGATCGGGATGGCGCAGCGCCAGAGCCATCGCCATCGCGCCGCCGAGCGAGGAGCCCAGCACGTCGATCCGCTCGTGCCCGAGCGAGCGGGCCAGCGCGGCCGCATCGTCGGCCCAGACCTCGGCGGAATATTCGCTGTCCGCCGGCGACGGCTTGCCCGACTGGCCGATGCCGCGCGGGTCGAGGGCGACGACCGCGGTCCGCTCCTTCAGCAGCGGGATGGCGAAGCGGTAATAATTGTGGTCCAGCCCGAGCCCGGGAAGCAGGTAGAGCGGATTACCGCTGCCGGATATTTCGTACCAGATATCGACGCCGTTGACCTTGGCGATAGCCATGATGTCCTCCCGGGTGGTCAGCTTCGGATGAATGCCGGCGGCATGGCTGCGCCGCCGGCGTCGTTGCAGGCTCAGCGCGCCGCGCGCAGGCTGAAGGGGTGGACGACGCCGTCCTCTCTGTCCCATGCGATGCCGTCCGGCTCGCTCATGAAGAAGACGAGCAGGCCCCACGGGGCGCGGGCATAGATCCATTTGCGGCCGGCGATCGGGCCGTCCGCCACGTCGACGACGTCTCCGAGCGTCTCGATCCCGTTGGCCTTCAGATGGACGAGCGTCGCGTCGAGATCCTCGACGTAGAAGCCGATCGAGGCGGAGCCGATGTCGTCGCGCGCCGGCCACCCGCTCTTCTGCGACGGCGAGCGGAACTCGAACAGCTCGACATTGGACGCGGCGCCGCAGCGCATGGTGGCGATGTTAAGCGTCGCCTTCTGATGCGTGCCGAGCTGGCCGCTCATAAAGGTTCCTTCCGGATCGGCGAACGGTCCGAGATGGAAGACGTTCTCGCAGCCCAGAACGGTCGTGAAGAAGTCTTCCGCCTGGTTCAGGTCGGGGACCGAAATGCCGACATGGTCGATCCCAACCATGGTGCTCGCTGGGGTGCTGGCCGGCAGCGAGCCGGCATGGGCGGGCAGGGAGAAGGCGAGCGCGAGCGCCGCGCCGAGAATGGTGCGTTTCATCTGTCCATGATCCTTTCGTGGTGTTCTGCCCGGTTCTGCCGGGCGGCAAGCGTCAGGCCGCCTTCTGCAGCAACTGGCCCTCGATCTCGTCGACCGTCGCGTGATGGCCGAAATGGTGCACGACGTGCTTCATCTCGAAGTCGTGCTGCTCCCTGGTGAAGCAGGCGCAGGCGTCCTCGGCGACGGTGACGTTGTAGCCGAGGTCATGCGCGGCCCGCAGCGTGGAACTGACGCACACATTGGTGGCGAAGCCGGCGAGCACGAGGTGCCCGATGCCGTTATTGCGCAGGTAGACATCGAGATTCGAGCCTGTGAAACCCGAGCCGCCGGTGCGGCCCGCGACCACGAACTCGTTGCCCGCCGGCTCGAATCCGGGCGCGAACCCAGCGCCGGCCGAGCCGCGGGTGAAGGTCGTCACCCTTGGGATGACGCCGCGCAGGCCCCAACCGCCGGCACCCAGCTCGGGATGGCCGGGCTGGTAGGACAGGCCGCAATGGACGATGCGGACACCGGCGCTGCGGCCGACCGCGAGAAGCCTTCGCCCGCCCGTCACCGCGGCGTCGAAATGCGCGCGATCCTGCATGAGATGATTGATCTTTCCGTCCGGCGAAATCCAGTCGTTCTGGAACTCGATGAACACGAAGGCCGTGTCCTGCCTATCGAACATGCCTTTCCTCCTGTCGAAACCGGCCTCCTGTCGAAACCGGCTTGACTCCTAAGGGCTCATCCTCCATGAGTCAATAGGATTGTATTACAATAATGCGATCGTAACATTCGCCCCTGTGGCGAAGGCTGGGAGGAGCAAATCATGACGACTGGAGTTTCCCGCGTCCCGTCACCGGGCGGCGGCATGGCTCACGGCGCGGAACGGGCGGAGGGTGCGCCGGGAGGCGGCATCGGCCACTGGTTTGCCGTGTTCGTGGGTGGGATGAACGCCACCGGAACGATCGGCATCGTGTTCCTGATGGTGCTGATCAACGCCGACATCCTCGGCCGCAACCTGTTCGGCGCGCCGATCCTCGGCGTACCCGAGGTCGTCCGCCTCGTCATCGTCGGCGTCGTATTTCTGCAAGCCGCACACACGCTGTCGCTCGGCCGGCTGACGCGCTCGACGCTGGGCATCGACATGCTGGCGAAGTTCCGGCCCGCGGCGGCGCGCGTGATGGAGGGGCTGTTCCACCTCCTCGGTGCGGCGCTCTATGCGGTCATCGCCTGGGGCGCGTGGCCGCAATTCGTCAAGTCGTGGAGGAGAGGCGAATTCTTCGGCGCCGAGGGCGTGTTCACCGTGCCGGTGTGGCCGGTGAAAGCGCTGGTGGTGTTCGGCTGTGCGGTGCTGGCCATCCAGTTCTGCGTTACCGGCTGGGCAATCCTGCGCGGTGAGGTGCGGTCATGAGCGCCGCCCTCATCGGCCTTGCTTCCGTCGGCGTGATGATCGCGCTGATCTATGCGGGCGTGCATGTCGCCGTGGCGCTTGCCGCCACCTCGTTCGTCGGCGTGCTGCTCATCCGCGGCAGCTTCGACATCGCCGCCAACATGACCGCCATCGCCGCCAACGAGGCCATTTCCGACTACATTTTCGGGGTTGTGCCGCTGTTCGTCCTGATGGGGCTCGCGGTCAGCGTCTCCGGCATCGGCTTCGACACCTTCACGGCGGCGAACCGGTTCTTCGGCCGCATGCGCGGCGGCGTGGGCGTCGCCACCGTGGCGGCCAACGCCATCTTCGCCGCCATCACGGGCATCTCGATCGCGTCCGCGGCCGTGTTCACCAAGGTCGCCGTGCCGGAGATGATCCGCCACGGCTACGACAAGCGGCTGGCCGTCGGCATCGTCGCCGGCTCGTCGATCCTCGGCATGCTGATCCCGCCGAGCCTCCTCTTCATCGTCTATGGCATCATCACCGAGCAGTCGATCGGCGACCTGTTCATCGCCGCCATCATTCCGGGTCTTCTGATGTCGGTGGCCTTCGCGGTCGGCATCGTGGCGATGGTGATGTGGCGGCCTGCGCTGGTGAAGATGGCGGATGCGCCGGGTGCCCCGGGCACCACTGCCGCTGTGGTCGGCTGGGGCGAGGCGCTGGGCAAGCTGTTCCCGATCGCGCTGCTGGTCGCCATCGTGCTCGGCGGCATCTATGGCGGCTTCTTCACGCCCACCGAGGCGGGAGCGGCCGGCGCATTCGCCGCGCTGGTGTTCGCGCTGGTGCGGCGGACGCTGGATGGCCCGACGCTGTGGCGGCTGCTCAGCGAGACCGGCCACGTCGCCTCGAGCGTGTGCCTGCTGATCGTCGGCGCGGCCATGTATTCGCGTATGCTGGCGCTGTCCGGCCTGCCGACCATGATCGGCGAGTTCTTCATGGCCAGCGACCTCGGCCTCATGCAGGCGCTGCTGATCTACCTCGTCATCATCCTGCTGCTCGGCACGATCATCGACTCGATCTCGACCCTGCTGATCATGGTGCCGCTCGCGGCGCCCGTATTCATCGCCCAGGACGTCAACATGATCTGGTTCGGGGTGATCACCATCGTGGCCGTGGAGATCGGCATCATCACGCCGCCGATGGGCATCGGCGTGTTCGTGGTGAAGGATTCGCTGGCGAGCAAGGACATCACGCTCGGCGACGTGTTCCTGGGTGCCGCCCCCTTCGTCGTCATCATGGCGCTGGTGCTGATCGCCCTGGTCGCCTTCCCGCAACTCTCGCTCGTTCTTCTCGGAGGCTGACGATGGAATCCTTCGCTTCGGTGCTGTTCCCGCGCGCCGTTCTGCTTTTCGCCTTCGCGGCGTGGCTGGCGATCGCGGTCGTCAACAACATCCGCGACCGCGGCACCAACGTCTTCCTGCTCGGCGTCATGTTCCGCATGGCGCTGCTGAAGGAGGACGCCAACATGGGCAACGGGCTCAAGCACCGGGCGATCGACGACGTGCGGTTCCATGGCCGCATGCTGTCGTTCATCGTGGTCTGCCAGATCGTCATAGCGGCCGCCCTCGCCTTTGCCGGAGCGGCCACGGCCGCCGCGTGGCTGGGCCGGCCTTTCGCCGATCCCACGGCCAGCGCCAATCTGGCGCTGGTCCTGTTCGTCTCGCTCTGGCTGTTCTTCATGTCGGGCGGGCTGTGGTTCGGCTACTGGATGAAGCAGCCGCAGGTGCAGCAGGTCCATATGACGCTCGTGCTGATGGCCATCGGCATGTTCGTCCTGGTCAACCTGCCGGCATGAGCGGCGGCGCCAGGAAATTGTCCGATTGGCCGAACGTCATGCAGGTTGTCGCCGTCGAAGCCGGATGATATCCCGCCCCGCATCGGCCCCGCGGGATGCCCCCGCCGTCCGGAGGTTCCCTTGGCAAGATCCGACATCGACGGCGACGATCTGCGCATCGTCAAGGTGGTGGCGCCGGTGCGCCAGCAGCTTGTCGACACGCTGCGCCGCGCCATCTTCGACTTCCGCTTCGAGCCCGGCGAGAAGCTGATCGAACGCGAGCTGTGCGAGATGCTGGGCGTCTCGCGCACTGCGCTGCGCGAGGGCCTGCGCCAGCTCGAGGCCGAGGGCCTGATCGAGATCGTTCCGCACAAGGGGCCGATGGTTGCCCGCGTCGGGCTCAAGCAGGCGCAGGACATCTACGAGGTGCGCGCGCTGCTGGAGGGCTTCATCGGCCGGCGCGCCGCAGAGCGCGCCGCGCCGGCCGACATCAAGGCGCTGCGCAAGAATCTCGAGCGCATCGCCAAGGTGCTCTCCTCGCGCGACCGCATCGGCATCATCGCCGCCAAGGGCGAGTTCTATTCGATCCTGCTCAGGATCGCCGACAATGACGAGCTGACGGACATATTGCGCCGCTATTTCGGCCAGCTCTCTTTGCTCTGGCCGACCATGATCGTGCAGTCCAGCGAGGCGGAAGGATCGGTGGACGAGATCCGCGACATCATCGACGCGATCGAGCGCGGCGATCCCGACGGCGCCGAAACCGCGTTCCGCATCCACATGCAGAATGCGGCACGCCTGACCCGGGAATTCATGGAATCCGGCGCCTGGGACGGCAACGCGAAGGGCTGAACCGCCGGGACGCGCCCGTACGGCCGGGACGTTCGCCTTCCTGATTCCCGCAGGCAGTGCGCTCGGCGGCGTTATCGCGGCCGTACCCCCGCAACACGGCACTTCCGCAGCCACGAACGACACCATTTCCAGAGCAATACGGCTTCCAGCTCTTGCAAGATTGTATGACAATAATATAATCTATCCTTCATTTCATGGAGGAAACGATGACGAAGGATCTCTACGAACGCGGCCTCGAAATCCGCAAGGCCGTGCTGTCCCCGGCCTATGTCGAAACGTCGATGGCCAATGCCGACGACTTTGCCCGCCCGCTCCAGGAGCTCGTGACCACCTTCTGCTGGGGCGCCGTGTGGGGTCGCGAAGGGCTCGACCGCCGTTCGCGCAGCCTCGTCAATCTCGGCATGATCGCCGCGCTGGGCCGCATGCACGAGCTGCGGCTGCATGTGGGCGGCGCGCTGCGCAACGGCGTGACGCGGGAGGAGATCCAGGAGGTTATCCTGCAGATCGCCGTCTATTGCGGCTTCCCGGCCGCCATCGACGCGCTGCGGACGGTCCGCGAGGCGATAGCCGCCTTCGACGAGGGGCACTGACATGGTCCGTCTGCTCGACGGATGCCGCGCCTTGCCCCCGCTCGGCAAGGCTCTCGACCGCCCCGAAAGCGTGGTCGCAACCGCCGACGGCAGCGTGTTCGCGTCGCATCGCGGACATGGCGTCGTGCGCATCTCTCCCGACGGCCGGCAGACGCTGCTGGGCGAGGCGGTGACCTATGACGGCCTGCCGCTGCTGCCCAACGGTATCGCCCTGCTCGGGGACGCGACCTTCCTGATCGCCAACATCTCCGATGCCGGCGGGATATTCCGCCTTGTCCCGGGCGCGCGTGCTGAGCCGTGGATAACGGGCATCGGCGGGCGGGCGTGCCCGCCCGTCAACTTCGTGACGACCGACGCGGAAGGGTGCGTCTGGTTCTCCGTGTCCTCGACGCTCAGCCCGCGCCACCGCGCCTACCGGCGCGACGTCGCCAACGGCTTCATCGCGGTCGTCGAGAACGGCCGGCCCCGGGTGGTGGTCGACGGCCTGCACTATGCCAACGAGTTCGTCCCCGACCTCGAGACGGGTTCGCTGTGGGTTAGCGAGACCTTCGGGCAGAAGATCTCGCGCTTCGCCCTGACTGGAGGCCTGTCGGCCGCCTTCCAGGAGGAATCGGTGCAGTTGCCCCGGGGCGCCTTCGTGGACGGCATCGCCTTCGACGAGGAAGGCGGCTTGTGGACAGCCTGCATCGTCTCCAACGAGATCTTCCGGTTGCCCGCGGGAGCGCGCGAGCCCGTCGCCATCGCCGCCGAGCGCGACGGCTCCTGGGTGGACCTCGTGGAGGCCGCACTCGACGCGGGTACCATGGACCGCAACCACTTCGATCAGGTGCCGACCGCGACCCTGCAGAACATATCGAGCCTCGCCTTTTCCGGCGCAGACCGCAGCACGCTGCTTTGCGGCTCGCTGCTGGGAGACAGCCTGTTCGCGCTCTCGGTTCCCTGGCGGGGACGCCGGCCGCATCATTGGGATGTCCGCGTACCCGATGTCGGCCAGCCTATGACCGGGTGACAGGTCGGCGCAGGAATCGCTCGCCCGTGCGCTGCTCGATGAAGCGGGCAACCTCGGTATGGTCCGCCTCGGGCCCCAGCTCCCGCGACGCCTGATCGGCGAGGCGCACGCACAGCGCGCCGATCTCCGCCGCCATCCCGGCCCGTTCGGCCAGCGCGCCGGCGGCGCGCAGGTCCTTCGCCATGAGCGCCAGCCGGAAGCCGGAATCGTAGCGGCCCGACAGCACGAAGGGCTCGATCTTGCGCTCCGTGGAATTGTTGCGGCCGGTCGAGACGTTGAGGATCTCGTTCATCTGCCGCGGGTCGAGACCGTATCGCTGGCCCACCAGCAACGCCTCGACGGTGACCATCAGCCCAGCAGCAGAGACGAGGTTGTTGAGCGCCTTCATGGCCTGGCCGCTGCCGAGCGGCCCGGTTCGGAAAAGCGTCTTTCCCATGACGCGGAAGAGCGGCTCGGCGCGATCCACGAAGGCTGCCTCGCCGCCCGCCATGATCGTCAGCGTCGCAGCCTCTGCGCCGCTCACATTGCCGCTGACCGGCGCATCGACGAGGCCGATCCCGCGGGATGCGAGCGCCGACGACAGGCCCGGATAACCGGCAGGGTCCGAGGAGCCCATGTCGATCGCCAGGGCGCCGCGACCGAGCGCGGTCACAAGGCCCCCGGAACCTTCCTCGCCGAGCAGAACCCGCCGCACCACGTCGCCGTTGGGCAGCATCGTGATGAGCATCCCGACCTTCGCGAAGGCGCTCGCATCCTCGCCGACGCTGGCGGTCGCAAATTCCCGCGCAAAGCGCCGGGCGACAGCGGGGTCCGCGTCCATGACCGTCAGCCGCAGCCCGGAGCGCGCGAGGTTCGCGGCCATCCTCCAACCCATCTGGCCGAGCCCCACAAATCCTGTCGTTCCGCCGTCCAACGCCGCCTCCCGGGATTCCGCACACTCTGACGTATTGACTTATTGTAATACAATAATATAGAACAACGCAACCGCTGGGAGGAACGCCGTGGCGATTGCTGTAACCGTTTCCGGGGAGCCGGAGGAAACCGACCGGCCAGACGAAATCGACCGGCCGGAAATCGACCGGGAAGTGCGGGCGCCGGACGGAGCCTCCTATGCGATCCGCGGCAGCGTCCGTCCCGGCTACGAGAGCGTCGTCGCCGCGTTCGAGCGGAATTTTGCCCTGGGCGAGGAGACCGGCGCCGCATGCGCCGTCGTGGTCGGCGGCGGCACCGTGGTCGACCTGTGGGGCGGCTGGCAGGACGCGGCCCGCACGCGGCCCTGGCAGCGCGACACGATCGTCAACATGATGTCCGTGGCAAAAGCCTTCACCACGGTGGCGGCGGCGATCCTGGTCGAGCGCGGCGAACTCGACCTCGACGCGCCCGTGGCGCGCTACTGGCCGGAATTCGCCGCCAGCGGCAAGGCCGGGATCAAGGTGCGCTGGCTGCTCGACCATCGCGCCGGCCTGCCGGTGCTGCGGCCGTCGCTGCCGCGCGGGGCGATCTACGACTGGGCCGCGATCACCGGCGCGCTGGCGGGCATGACGCCGCTGTGGGAGCCCGGCACCCGCTCCGGCTACCACATCCTGACCATGGGTTTCCTGGTCGGCGAGCTGATCCGCCGCATCGCCGGCGAAATGCCGGGCGAATTCCTGCGCCGCGAGGTCTGCGACCCGCTCGGGCTCGACTATCACATCGGCCTTGCCGAGGGCGAGTTCGAGCGGGTCGCCGACTTCATCCCGGCGACCGGCGGCACGATCTTCGCGGTCGAGTCGCTGCCGGACGACGAGCTGCTGAAATACGCCTGGATGGAGCTGCCGCGCGACGAGGACTTCAACTCCCGCGCATGGCGTGCCGCCACCATCCCCGGCGCCAACGGCCACGGCAATGCGCGAGCCGTGGCGCGTCTGTTCGGATGCCTCGCCAATGGCGGCGAGATCGACGGCGTGCGGCTGCTGAGGCCCGAGACGATCCGCATTTTCTCCGCCGAGCAGCACAATCTGTGCGAGATGGTGATGAAGCGCAGCTATCATCAGGCGCTCGGACTGCTGCGCAATTCGCCGCCCATCATTCAGATGGGTCCGAACCCCGGCGCCTTCGGTCATCACGGCGTCGGCGGCTCGGTCGGGCTCGCCGACCCCGCGGTCCGCCTGGGCTTTTCCTATTCCACCAACCGCATGCATGCGCGCGTCGACAACGGACCGCGCGCCGGGCGGCTGAAGGATGCGGCGTTCCGCGCCGTCTATCTGCCCTTCGAGGACGAGCGGGCGGAGGCGGCCGCCTGAGCGGCCGGGGGTTTCAACAGGCTTCGGCCAACACCGGGAGGATACCGAAATGAAGAAAGCACGCGTGACCTTTGCCATGAGCGCCTTCGCGCTCGCGCTGGCCGCCACGGGCGTGGCGCCAGCCTTTTCGCAGGAGACGATCAAGCTGACCGTCGCGACGGGCCACGCCCCGATCGTCAACTGGGTGAAGCTGCTCGACGAATTCTACCTGCCCGAGATCGACCGCCGGCTGGCCGAGACCGGAAACTACAAGATCGAATGGACGAAGGGCTATTCGTCCACCATCGCCAAGATCGGCGGCGAGATCGACGCCGTCGAGCAGGGCGTGGTCGACATGGCCATCGTCGGCGCGAGCTTCAATCCCGACAAGCTGCCGCTGCAGATCGTATCCTACTACACGCCCTTCGCCTCCGAGGACCTTGGCACGATCGTCTTCAGCGTGGACGAGCTCAACCGCACCAACGCGGCGATGCAGAAGCTGTGGGCCGACAACGGGCTGAAATATCTCGCCGCGATCGGGTCCGACAATTTCCAGCTCTTCTCGGTACGGGAGGTCAAGTCCTACAAGGACATCGCCGGAATGAAGGTGGGCGGCATCGGCCCCAACCTCAACTGGCTTCTCGAGGGCGCCACTGGCGTGACCCTCCAGCCGAACTCCGCCTATACAGATCTCCAGACCGGCGTCTACGACGCGGCGCTGGCACCGACCTCGCTGGGCCTCTCGCTGCGCATCGCCGACGCCGCGCCGCATCTCGTCAAGCTCGATTTCGGCGCCATGTGCTTCGGCGCGCTGGCAATGAACGCGGACGTGTTCGACGGCCTGCCGGAGGAGGTGCAGACGGCCGTCACGGAGGTCGGCGAGGAGTACCAGAGGAGGCTGGTGGAATTCACCGACGCGACGGTCGCGAAGAACATCGAGGACATGCAGGCCAAGGGATTGAAGATCATCGAGGTACCGGTCGAGGACAAGGAGGCCTGGGCGGCGGCGCTGCCCAATATCGCGGCAAAATGGGCCGCGACGATGGAAGACAAGGGGCTCCCCGCACGCGAGGTGGTGCGCGCCTATCTATCGAAGGTCAGGGAGCGTGGCGGCGCGGTGCTGCGCGACTGGTCCGAGGGCCTCTGAGCGCGGCGGCTCTGACGACGAGGCCGGCGCCGTCGCGCCGGCCATTTCATTTCACCCCGACGTAAAGGAAGAAGCATGGGCGAGACGTTGCAGGAGCGCAACAAGAAGGTTGCGCAACGGTTTTTCTATGAGCTGGTCAACGACCGCGACTATTCGGTGATCCCGCAGATCTTCTCGCCCGACGTGGAGATCCGCTTCGGCGTGAAGGGTTTGCAGGGCATCGGCCTGGACGGGATCGAAGGCGTCCACACCTGGATCAGGCACTTCCACGACGCCTTCTCGGACTGCAAGGACGAGCTTCTCGGCCAGTGGGCGGAAGGCGACGTGGTGGTCACACACATCCTTTATCGCGGCACCCATGACGGCCTGTGGCTCGGCAAGCAGCCCAGCGGCCAGAAGATCGCCTGGACCGCCGTGGCGCTCCACACCATCCGCGACGGGCTGATCGTGAAGAAGAGCGGCGCCATCGACCAGGCCGATGTCTTCCGCCAGCTCGGCTGGCTCCAAGCCTGACCGGCCTCCGCGCGCGGCGGCGGGCCCGGCGCCGCAGCGCCGGGCCGCAAGAGTTCAGGCGATGTCGAGCAGGATCTTGCCGACGATGCGCCCCGTCTCCATCGCCTCATGCGCCTCCACCACACGCTCCAGCGGCAGGCGCAGGCCGATCTGGTGCTTGAGCCCGCCTGTCTCGATCAGCGCATTGATGTCGCGCGCGGCGTGATCGCGCGCCGCCTGCGGCACCTCGTAGATGAGCACGGTGCGGATCGTCGCGTTCTTCATGACGAAGGGATAGAATTTGAGCGCCGGCTCCGGCTGGGCGTCGGAGGCATAGGCGGCGACGACGCCGTTCTGCGCGAGCACGGCGAGGCTGACCTCCTGGTTCGCCCCGAACGAAACCTCGACGATGCGGTCAACGCCGGCGGCCTCGCCGGTGATCTCGCGGATGCGCGCCACCACGTCCTCGCGGCTCCGGTCGATCACGTGGTCGGCGCCGGCGGCGCGCGCCTGCGCGCCCTGCTCGTCCCGGCTGACGGTGGCGATGACCTTCGCGGCCTTGCCCCATTTCGCAAGCTGGACGGCGTAGAACCCGACTGCGCCGGCAGCGCCCTGCACCAGCACTGTCCTGCCCTCGACCGGGCCGTCGAGGAACAGCGCGGCATGCGCGGTCATGGCCGGGATGCCGAGGCAGGCGCCCTCGGCGAAGCTCGCCACATCCGGCAGCCGCACGGCGCGCTCGGCCGGCACGACGCAATAGTCCGCCGCGGTGCCGAACGGCCGGCCGCGCTGCGCCATATAGAGCCACACGCGCTCGCCGACGCGGGCGGGGTCCACGCCCTCGCCCACCGCCTCGATGACGCCCGCCCCGTCCTGATGCGGGGTGATCTCGGGAAAGGGCATCGCCGTGGCGCCGAGCCACGTGCCGCGGCCCTTGGTGTCGGAGGGATTCACCGCCGAGACGGATATGCGAACCAGCACCTCTCCGGCCCCCGGAGCAGGCCGCTCCGTTTCGACGAACGACAGGACGTCACGGGCGGGCCCGCGGCGGGAATATCTGATGGATTTCATGGAGCCTCTCCGTAAGCAATCAAGATATTTGCCATATTGTATTACAATCATGGCGTCAATCTTCACGTACCGGCCGGGAAAGGACGGCTGCGAAATCAGCGGCGCTCGGGGAGCCGCCGCAAAGGCGACGGGCTCGGCCGGGGTTTGCGGCGCACCTAATTCCTGACCGCGACGTCTCGCGGGAGCCGACCGGACCGACCGGGCGTTCCGATGTTTTCGCGCTCCCGTGCATCGTCGGGCGTCGACCGGGCGAGGAGACCGTTGCCCATTCGGCAACGGACCTAGCGCAATGTTCTTCTTCTTCCGGGCCCTGTTCGGCGATACCGTTTTTGGCGAAGCAATCCGGCATCCAAGAATTGGGAGACATGTATGAAGAGTGTGGTTCAGGCCAACAGACGCGCCGTTCTGAAACTTGCGGGAGCAGCGGCGCTCTCCCTGGGGGCGCCGACCATCGTGACGACCCGCGCGCGCGCCGCGGGAACGCGCAAGATGACGGTGCAGCTCGGATGGCTCGTCACCAGCCAGCAGATCGGCGAAGTCGTCGCGGCCGAGCTCGGCTACTATGAAGAGGACGGCATCGTCGTCGAGTTCTTTCCCGGCGGGCCCAACATCGACCCGGTGCCGCTCGTCGCGTCGGGCAGCTACGACATCGGGCAGCTCGGATCGAGCCCGTCGATCATGCTCGCCTCGTCGCGCGGGATCCCGATCCAGTGCTTCGCCGTCGCGCTCCAGATTCATCCGTTCGCCTATTTCTCCCTGCCTTCGGCGCCGATCAGGACGCCGCAGGACATGATCGGCCGCAAGATCGGCATCCAGGCGGCCGGCGGCGCCGTTCTCCTCAGCGCGCTGCTGCGCAGGAACGGCATCGACGAATCGAAGGTGGAGTTCGTCACGATCGGCTCCGATGCCGGCCCGCTGATGACGGGACAGGTCGACGCCATCGCCGGCTGGCGAAGCAATGTCGCCCAGCGCGAGGTGCTCGGCGGCGAGGCGACCGCGCTGCCGCTGTGGGACAACGGGGTGCAGCTCTTCGCGCTGCCCTATTTCGCGACCGGCGACAAGATCAAGTCCGATCCTGAAATGCTGAACGGATACCTCCGCGCCACGAGCCGCGGCTGGGACTATGCCTTCAAGAACCCCGAGAAGGCGGTGGAAATTCTCGTCAAGGCCTATCCGAACCTGAAGGCCGAAGGCGAGCTCAAGGCCGTCGGCTATCTGAAGGAGTTCGCGTTCAGCGACCTGACGCGCAATGACGGATGGGGCGCGTTCGACCCGGCCGTCTGGTCCAGCCAGATCGCCCTGTTCGACGAGCTGAAGCAGTTCGGCACGGATGCTCCCAAGGCCGAGAACCTGATGACCACGTCCCTCCTGGAAGCCACGAAGGGCCAGCGCGCGAAGCTCGGCTGACCTCGACCATCTTCTCCCAAGCGGCGGGCCGGCGCGCCTCACCGAGGCGCCCGGCCCGCGGCCGTGACACGATCCCGGGAAGGGCCACAGCGCAATGGACGACAAGGACATTCATGAAGTCGACCGCGTCGGCTATCGCTACAGGTCGCGGGGGAGGACCATCGGCGAGGCCGACATCATCATGCATGCGGGCCAGACGGGCGACATGTATCCGCTGCATCTCGACGCCGAGGAGGCCGCCAAGAGCCGCTACGGCCGCCGGCTCGCCCACGGAACGCTGACGCTCAGCATCGCCATGGGGCTCAAGTTCGACACCGATCTGAGCAAGGGCGTCAGGATTTCCTACGGCTACGACAAGGTCCGCTACCGCAATCCCGTCTTCATCGGCGACACGATCCATATCGAGGTCGAGGTGGTCGAATCCGGGATGGACCCCAACCGGCCGGGCGTCAGGCGTATCATCGAGAGGACGACCGTCCTGAACCAGCGCGACGAATGCGTGCTGTCCGTGGACCATATACTGGTCAGGTGGGTCTGAAGCCTGTCGTGAACCGCGGGCGGGGCGTTCAACCGCGCCCGCGGCCCTGGATCTGAAGCAGCGATTCCCGCAGGTCCGCAAGCCTGCTCTGGATGTTGCGGGCCACGACGCGGATATGCGCCGCGTCCTTGCGCTGCTTATGCGCGAACAGGGCGGTGGCCCCGCCGGTACGGTCTCCCTTGAACGGGACATGGACGAGCTCGCCGGACATGAGCTCCTTCAGCACGCCGATGGGGGTCGTGAAGCCGATCCCGAGACCGGAGCGTATCGACTTCGTCAGGATGCGGAAGGAGTTCGACATCACGCTGGTCTGCAAGCTTGCGCCGCTGTGGGCGAATTCGAGCTCCGACAGCATGTCGATGATCCACGGGTCCGAGAGGGACACGATCGGAAACGCCGCGCAATCCGACATCGAAACCTCGGCCTCCTTCGCGAGCGGGTGATCCGATCTCATGACGGCGCCGACATGCGTGTCGAGCGTCTCCAGCAGATCGTAGGAATTGTAGCGCGCGTCCATGAACAGCAGCGCCAGGTCCGGCTTTCCCTCGCGCATCTCCTTCGTGATCTCGGGCGGGCTGCCGTCCTTGACCTTGAACCTGATGTGGGGGTGCTGCCCGAATGTCGTCGCCAGGGCAGCCGGAACCAGATCCACGAGAAAGGCCGGTATCGCGAGGATGTTGGTTTCTCCGTGGATGTCGCCGCCCAGTTCGGCGATCCGGTTCTGCGTCGATTCCCAGTCGGCCAGCGTCGCCTGTATGTGGCGCACCAGATGTTCCCCGGCGGGCGTCAGATGCATGCCGTTCTGCCGGCGCTCGAACAGCGGCACGCCGATTTCGGCCTCGAGCTTGATGATCTGCCGGTTGACGGCCGACGCCGCGACGTGAAGCACCTCCGCCGCGCGCCGGATGGATCCGAAGCGCGCGACATTCTCGACATATCTCAAAACCGCTGCGTGCATGTCGTGCTTCCGGCCCGGCGCCAGGATCGGGACCTAATTCCTTTTCCTACCATGCCGCTCGGGAATCGTCGCGGGCGGAAGCATCGAGCGGACCTCGACGAACTTGTCGGCGATGTTGCGGACCGTCGCGGCGACCTCCGGCGCGGTCTGCCGGGCGCTGTTCACATACAGGGAAAGGCTGCTCGTCACATAGCCCGCGATGTCCAGCGGTATGAAGATGAGCTCGCCCGTGGCGAGTTCCTTGGCGACGCCCACGGAGGAGAAGAATCCGACGCCGAGGCCGCGGCGGGTCGCCTCCCGCGCCAGCGGCCAGGACGAGGAGGTGATGCGCGGCTCGTATTCGGCGCCCGTCTCCTGAAACTCCTCGTCGGAATGGCGCTGGACCCACATGTCCTGCACCATGAGCACCGGGTAGGCCGCGCACTGCGTCAGCGTCAGCATCTTCTCGTTCGCCAGCGGATGGTTCGGCGTGACGACCACGCCGACGCGCACGTTGAGCTGGTCGACGAGCTCATACTGGCGATAGCGCCGGTCGAACGGCAGAAGCGCGACGTCCGGGTGGCCGAGCTTCATCTGGTCCGCCTTGTTGACGATGTTGGCGTCGGTCACGTTGAAGCGGATGCGGGGATGGGCCGCGACCAGCACCTCGATGGCACCCAGCAGGACGCTGATGATCAGGGGCGGGGTCGCCAGGATGCGGACCTCCCCCGCGGTCTCTCCCGCCAGCGCGCTCAGCGCGCCCGCGGTGTTGCGCCAGTCGGACAAGGTCCGGCGCGTGTGGTGCAGGAACACCTCTCCCGCGGGCGTGAGCCTCATGCCGGTCGGCAGCCGCTCGAACAGCCTGCAACCGAGCTCGGCTTCCAGATTGAGGATTTGACGGGTGATGGCCGACGGCGCGACATGGAGAGCATCCGCGGCCATGCGGATCGATCCGCTTTCGGCGATCTTGTCGAAATACCGTAAGACTGCGGCATGCATGGACAATTTCCCCGGACGGGCAAATCTTAGGCCGCCGTTGCTGTTTCGGCAACAGGGGCCTCGAAACTTTGATCTTTTTGCGATGGCGTTCTTCTCATACGTAAACCTTCGGGAACAGCAAACGTCGCAAGGCGACGATCCGAGGAGAAGACCATGAAGCAATTCCTAGACCGCCGGAGCCTGCTCAAATTTTCCGGCGCCGCCGCGCTCGGCCTCGCCGCGCCGGCCATCGTACCGTTCCGCGCCCGGGCGCAGGGCACCCGCAAGGTCGCCTTCCAGGGGAGCTGGCTCATGAACAGCCAGCTCGCCGGCGACATCGTCGCCCAGGCGCTGGGCTATCAGGAGGAAGAGGGCAACGTCGTGGAGTTCACGCCCGGCGGCCCGAACATCGACCCGGTGCCGCTGGTGGCTTCGGGCCAGTACGACATCGGCCAGCAGTCCTCCAGCCCGCAGATCATGATCGCCGCGTCGATGGGCATTCCCATCCGCTGCTTCGCCTGCTCGCTCCAGATCCACCCCTTCGCCTATTTCTCGCTGAAGACCGCGCCGATCGTGAAGCCGCAAGACATGATCGGCAAGAAGATCGGCATCCAGGCGACCGGCCGGGCGCTCATCAGCGCGCTGCTGCGCGCCAACGGCATCGAAGAATCGCAGGTCGAGATCGTGGTGATCGGCTCGGACGTCATGCCGCTGATGTCCGGCCAGGTGCACGCCGCCGCCGGCTGGCGCTCCAATGTCGGCCAGCACGAGATGCTCGGCGACCAGGCGGTGACCCTGTCGCTGTGGGACAACGGCGTGAAGCTGCTGCCGCTGCCCTATTTCGCCACCGCCGAGAAGCTGAACGCCAACCCCGAACTCTACCAGGGATATGTGCGCGCGGCGAGCCGCGGCTGGCAGTATGCCTACGAGAACCCGGAGAAGGCGGTCGAGATCCTCGTCAATGCCTATCCGAACCTCAAGGCCGAGACCGAGCTGAAGGCGCTCAACCTGCTGAAGCAGTTCGCCTTCAGCGACCTGACCAGGAATGACGGCTGGGGCGCGTTCGACCCGGCGATCTGGCAGCAGCAGATCACCCTGTTCGACGAGCTGAAGCAATTCACCGCCGGCGCGCCGAAGCCCGAGGACGTGATGACCACGGCGATCCTCGAAGCCACGAAAGGCCAGCGGGCGAGGATCGGCTGATGGCGCGTCCGGTCGCCGGGAAACCGGCCGCGGGCCACCCTTCCCAGGGTGGCGCCGCGGTCCGGCTTGGCAATGTCAGCGTCAATTTCGGTCCCGTACAGGCGTTGCAGAATGTGAGCTTCGAGGTGGAACGAGGAGGGTTTCTGACCCTCCTCGGGCCATCCGGCTGCGGCAAGTCGACGCTTCTGCGCGTCGTCTCGGACCTCATCGTGCCCTCGCAGGGTTCGGTCGAGGTCCTGGGCGGCACGGCGAGCGAGGCGCGCAGGCGCCGCGACATCGGCTTCGTGTTTCAGGATGCGGCCCTGCTTCCATGGCGCAGCGCGCTGGACAACGTCCTGCTTCCGCTGGAGGTGGGCGGCACGCGGGAAACGGCCAACCGCCGCGATCCGATGGAGCTTCTCGAGCTCGTCGGCCTCGCCGACCGCAAGGACGCCCTGCCGGGCGAGCTTTCGGGCGGCATGCGGCAGCGCGTGTCGATCGCCCGCGCCCTCGTCAACCAGCCGAAGCTCCTCCTGATGGACGAGCCCTTCGGCGCGCTCGACGAGATCACCCGCGACCACCTCAACGAGGCGCTCCTGCGCATCTGGGAGACGACCGGCGTGACGATCATGTTCGTCACCCATTCCATCTACGAGGCCGCCTTCCTCAGCCAGAAGGTGCTTCTTCTCCAGGCGCGGCCGGGGCGGTTCAAGGAGATGATCGACATTCCCCTGCCGCTGCCGCGCAACTCCTCGACGAAGGACCTCCACGAATTCGTGGAAACCTCGACCCGCCTGCGCAAAGTGCTGGAGACGTGCTGATGCAATCCTCTACCGTCGACGCGGCGGCGCCGGCCGCCCCGCAGGCCGCCTATCAGGAGCCGAAGCGCAGCCTGTACCAGCGCAGCAAGGGGATGATCCTTCCCCTCGCGACCTTCGCCGGGACCTTGCTCCTGTGGGAATGGGCCGTGCGCTATTTCGAGGTCAGGGCCTTCATCGCGCCGGCCCCGTCCACGGTGCTTCGCACCCTTTATGCCGACTTCAACATGCTGATGTACAATCTCGGCGTCACGGCCTTCGAGTCGATCGCGGGATTCATCGTCGGCAACGTGCTCGGCTGCCTGATCGCGGTCGCCTTCGTCTACCGGCGCTCGCTGGAGGAAGCCTTCTTCCCGCTGATCGTGGTCATCAACACGATCCCGCTGGTCGCCAAGGCGCCCATTCTCGTGCTTCTGCTCGGCAATGGCTTCGTGCCCAAGATCATCATCGTCGCGACGATCTGTTTCTTCCCCACGCTCGTCAACATGACGCGCGGCCTGCGCGACGTGTCCGAGCAGCATGTGGAGCTGATGAAGATCCTGTCGGCCTCGGAGCGCGAGGTCTTCATGAAGCTGCGCCTGTACGGGGCTCTCCCCTACCTGTTCTCGGCGCTCAAGATCACCGCCTCGACCGCCGTCGTGGGCGCCATCATCGGCGAGTGGATCGGCGCGACGGTGGGCATCGGCGCCCTGATCATCCAGGCAACCTACCAGTACGACTCTCCGGTTCTCTACGCGACCATCATCGTCGCCTCGGCCTTCTCCGCAACCTTCTTCGGCCTCGTCGCATGGCTCGAAAAGCGGATGCTGCGCTGGCGGTTCGACGGTTCCAAATAATTGTCCCTGAACGACTTTCAGGCGTGATCCAGAATTTTGGAGGTACATGCAATGTCCGCTCAACGTGATTTCGTGAAGGAAGACGGCGCCCAGATCCCCATTGCGGCCCGTGCCGACGTCGTGGTGGTGGGCGGCGGTCCGGCCGGCGTCAGCGCCGCCGTCGCGGCCGCCCGCAACGGGGCGAGCGTCATCCTGCTCGAGCGCTATCCCTATCTCGGCGGCCTCGCCTCGGGCGGCATGGTGCTCGTGCTCGACGACATGTCCGACGGCGCGACCCAGACCGTGCGCGGCATCTGCCAGGAACTCATCGAGCGCATGCAGACGATGGGCCTGTGCGTGGTCCCGCCGGAAAGCGATCACGGCTCGAGCGAGGAACTCTACCGCAAATGGGGCCGCTGGGGCCTCTACCATCTCCATTCCAAGAAGAAGCCGCCGGAGATCTGCCCGGCTGCCGCCTTCGACCCCGACGCATTCAAGCGCGCCTCGAACGATATCGTGATCGAATCCGGCGTGCGGCTGCGGATGCATTCCTGGTTCTCGAAGACCATCGTGGAAGACGGCCGGGCCACCGGCGTGATCTGCGAGACCAAGGAGGGCCGCCAGGCCATCATGGGCTCGATCATCGTCGACGCCTCCGGCGATCTCGACGTCGCCGCGTCGGCAGGCGCCGCCTTCACGGCGGGCGCCTTCATCCTCACCACCGTGTTCCGCCTCGGCGGCATCGATGTGGAAGAGGCCGAGCGTTTCGAGTTCGAGGAGCCGGAAGCCTTCCACAAGGCCAATCGCGAGGTGAAGCAGATTTTCGGCGGGAGCTGGGAGAAGTGGTGGCTCAAGACCCCGCTGCCCGGCATCGTCTGGTGCAACTGCCCGCATATGGCCAATTTCGACGGGCTGAAGGTCGAGGACCTGACGCAGGCCGATATCGAAGGCCGCCGCCGCATGCATGCCGCGATCGAGTATGCGCGCAAGCATCTGAAGGGCTTCGAGAACGCCTATCTGATCGACGTCGCGCCCCAACTCGGCGTGCGTCAGACCCGGCTGTTGCAGGGCCGCACCGTCGTCACCAAGCAGGACGTGCTGGAGCGCAGGTTCTTTGCCGACACCATCGCCCGCGGCCGTGACTACTACTATCCCTACAGCTCCTTCCTGCCGAAGGACGTCGGCAACCTGCTGGTCGCCGGACGGCACTACTCGTCCTCGTCGGATGCCCAGAAGATTTCCCGCGAGATCCCGCCCTGCATGGCGATGGGCGAATCCGTCGGCGTCGCGGCCGCCGTCGCGCTGAACAGCGGCGTCGACGTCGCCGATGTCGACCTCGCCAAGGTCCGCGCGCTGCTGCGCGAGCAGGGCGCCGATCCGGGCGAAAACCCGGCGCAGGCCAAGGTCAAAGTTGCCGTCTAGAACACCGGAGGAGACGGAAGAGCATCATGAATACCGCGCCTGTTCCCCAGCCGCTCGAAGGCATCCGCATCATCGACTTCACGCAGGTGATGTTCGGCCCGTGCGGCACGCTTGTCCTCGCCGACTACGGGGCCGACGTCATCAAGATCGAGAAGCCCGGCTACGGCGACCTGATCCGCCATTCCTTCAAGGAGGACCCGGACGGGGTCGAGAACGCGGTCTACCGCTCCGTCAACCGCAACAAGCGGTCGATGGAAGTGGATGTCCGCACGGAAGAGGGCAAGCAGATCATCTACGATCTGGTGAAGACCGCCGACGTGGTGGTCGACAATTTCCGTGCCGGCGTGATCGAACGCCTCGGCTTCGGCTACGACGTGCTGTCGCAGATCAATCCGCGCATCATCAGCGCATCGGGAACGGGCTTCGGCGCGGTCGGGCCGCTGTCCCACAAAGGGGGGCAGGATATCCTGCTCCAGGCGCTGTCGGGCGTCATGGCGCGCAAGCCGAACGAGGACGCCGATCCCGCGATCTTCGCCACCGCGCTGTGCGACTACACCGCCGGCATGCATCTGGCGCAGGCCGTCCTCCTCGCCCTCATGCAGCGCGAGAAGACGGGACGGGGCCAGAAGGTCTCGGTCGCCATGTTCGATTCCATGCTGGCCATGCAGATGCAGGAGGTCGCGATCTGGTTCAAGGACGGGCGCAAGCTGAACTGGGGCGACCGGCCCCTGAGCGGCGTGTTCCCCACCACGGACGGGGCCATCGTCATCGTCGGCGCCTTCAAGGAGAACCCGCTCCAGCTCATCTGCCGGGCGCTGGACATAGCGGATCTGTCCCAGGACGAGCGCTATGCCGACATCACCGGCCAGATCGAGCACAAGCCGTTCCTGCAAAGGACGTTCCGCGAGAAGATCGCCACGAACACGACGCAGTACTGGATCGGACGTTTCGAGGAGCAGGATCTCCTGTGCGCTCCTGTGCTCGACATGAGCGACGCGCTCGATCACGCGCAGACCGGGGTCAACGGCAAGATCATCGCGCTCAGCAACGACGAACGGCATTTCGGCTCGCCGCTGACCATGGGCGATGGGGCTTTCCGGCTACGCCGCGATCCGCCCCGGCTGGGCGAGCACACGGCGGAAATCCTGCGCGAGATCGGCCGGGCCTGAGACGGGCCGGCGATCCGCCTGTGAGGAGACAGACCATGACTGTGCATTACGAGCTGCGCGACCATGTCGCGCGCGTCACGATCGATCGGCCGGAGGTGATGAACGCGGTCGATTCCGCGACGCAGGACCGGCTGATCGAGATCTGGCACGAGATCGAGACCAGCCCCGACGTGCGCTGCGTGGTGTTCACCGGCAGCGGCGACCGCGCCTTCAGCGCCGGGGCCGACATGAAGAGCGGCTCGGAGAAGCGCGGCCTCGAATACTGGGCCTCCATGATGCATGGCGGCTTCGGCGGCATCTCGCAGCGCCGCAACATGAACGTGCCGATCATCGCGCGCGTCAACGGCCTGGCGCTGGGCGGCGGCTTCGAGATGGTGCTGGGCTGCGACATCGTGATCGCCTCCTCGAACGCCTCCTTCGGCCTGCCGGAGCCGCGCTTCGGGCGGCTGGCGCTCGCCGGCGGCATCACCCAGCTTTCCCAGCGCATTCCCCGCGCCGTCGCCATGGGCATGCTGCTGACGGGCAATCGCATCGATGCGGCCGAAGCCTATCGCGTCGGCCTCGTCAACGAGATCGCGGCCCCGGACAGGCTGGACGAGGTGGTCGAGCGCTGGGTCGGGCAGGTCCTCGCCTGCGCCCCGCTTTCGCTGCGCGCGGTCAAGGAGATCGTGCGCGCCGTCGAGCAGTATGGCGCCTACGACGCCAACGGCATGCGCCTGCCGGCGCTGATGACGGCGCTCGACAGCACCGACCAGCACGAGGGCGTGAACGCCTTCCGCGAGAAGCGCGCGCCGGTGTGGAAGGGACAGTAGGCGCATCATGCCCTACGTCATCACCACGACCTGCATAGATGTGAAGGACGGCGCCTGCCAGGTGAGCTGCCCCGTCGACTGCATCTATGAGGGCGGGGCGATGATGTATATCCAGCCGGACGAATGCATCAATTGCGGCCTCTGCGTCTCGGTCTGCCCGGTCAAGGCGATCTATGAGGAGATCGACCTGCCCGAGGAGCTGAAATATTTCGAGGCGGTGAACGCCGAGTTCTTCGGCGACCAGGTCACCGGCTGGGGCTCTCCCGGCGGCATCTCCATGGTGCCGAAATCCACCCTCGACCACCCCTACGTCCTCCAACTGCGCGAGGCCGGCCTGAAGACCGGCCAACAGGAGCGAACCGACCCATGACGACCGCCTCCCAGGAGCTTTTCAGGAATTTCATCGACGGCGAATGGCTCGCCGGCGGCGAACCCGGAGAAGACATCAACCCGTCCAACACGGGCGACATCGTCGGCCGCATGGCGCGCGCCACGCGCGCGGAAGCCGATGCCGCGGTGGAGGCCGCGCACAAGGCGTTCGGGCAATGGTCGCTGTCGCCGGTCATGCAGCGCCACGACGTGCTGAAGAAGGCCGGCGACGAGATCATGGCCCGCAAGGACGAGCTCGGCCGCCAGCTCTCGCGCGAGGAGGGCAAGACGCTGGCCGAGGGCATCGGCGAAACCGTCCGCGCCGCGCAGGTCTTCCTGTTCTTCGCACAGGAGGCATTGCGGCTCGGCGGCGAGAAGGTTCCCTCCGTGCGCCCCGGCATCGATATCGAGATCACGCGCGAGCCGGTCGGCGTGATCGGCGTCATCACCCCGTGGAACTTCCCGATCGCGCTTCCGTCGTGGAAGATCGCGGCCGCCATCGCCTACGGCAATACGGTGGTATGGAAGCCGGCCGATCTGGTGCCGGCCACCGCCCATGCGCTGGCCGCGATCCTCGAGCGCGCCGGATGCCCGCGCGGCGTGTTCAACCTGGTGAACGGCCGCGGCTCGGTGGTGGGCGAGGCACTGCTCGCGCACAGGAAGGTCGCAGCCATCACCTTCACCGGCTCGGTGGAGACCGGCGCCCGGGTGGCGGCCGCCTGCGCGTCCTCCTTCAAGAAGATGCAGCTCGAGATGGGCGGCAAGAACCCGCTCGTCGTGCTCGACGACGCGGATTTCGACAACGCCGTGGAATGCGCGCTGAACGGCGCGTTCTTCTCCACCGGCCAGCGCTGCACCGCTTCCTCGCGGCTGATCGTCACCGAGGGCATCCATGACAGGTTCGTCGCGGCGCTGACGCAGCGCCTCGAAAAGCTCGTCATCGGCGACGCGCTCGATCCGGCGACCCAGATCGGCCCGGTGGTCGACAGGAGCCAGTTCGAGCACGATCTCTCCTATATCGAGATCGGCCGCAAGGACGGCGCCAGGCTCGCCTATGGCGGCGAGGTGCTGGAACGCGCCACGCCGGGCTTCTACATGCGGCCGGCGCTCTTCACCGACGCGACCAACGACATGCGCATCGCCCGCGAGGAAATCTTCGGGCCCATTGCCTGCGTCCTGCGCGTGAAGGACTACGAGGAGGCGCTTCACCTCGCCAACGACACCGCCTTCGGGCTTTCGGCCGGCATCTGCACGACCAGCCTGAAGCACGCCAGCCATTTCAAGCGGCACTCGCAGGCCGGCGTCGTGATGGTCAACCTGCCGACGGCGGGCATCGATTTCCACGTGCCGTTCGGCGGACGCAAGGGGTCGAGCTACGGCCCGCGCGAGCAGGGCCGCTACGCTGCCGAATTCTACACCACCGTCAAGACGGCCTACACGCTGCCGGGCTGATCGCTTTTTTCTTCAGGATTCGAAATGACCGCAAAGCTGGACGAAACGGCGAAGGGTGTCTTCGCCATCTGCGTAACCCCCTTCACCGAACGGGAGGATGTCGACCACGACAGCACCCGCTCCATGATCGATTTCTATCTGGGAAAGGGCTGCACCGGGCTGACCCTGCTCGGCATCATGGGCGAGGCGCCCAAGCTGACGGCGCCGGAATCGCGCGAGTTCGTCAAGGTCGCGCTGGGCGCGACCGGCGGCCGCGCGCCGATCGTCGTCGGCGTGTCGAGCGGCGGCCTCGCTTCGCTGCGCGAGCTCGCCCATGAGGTGATGTCGCTGGGCGTGTCCGGCGTCATGGTGGCGCCGCCCGGCCACCTGCGGTCGGACGACCAGATCTACAATTATTACGAGTCGGTGGCCGAGGCGCTGGGACCGTCCGTTCCCTTCGTGCTTCAAGACTATCCGCTGATAACGGGCGTGCAGATTCCGGTCGGCGTCATCGCCAGGATCATCCGCAACATTCCCACCTGCGTCATGGTCAAGCACGAGGACTGGCCGGGCCTCAACAAGATCAGCGCGCTGCGCAAGGCCGAGGCGGAAACCGGCCTGCGCCGCGTTTCCGTGCTGGTCGGCAATGGCGGCCTGTTCCTGCCGGACGAGATGACGCGCGGCGTGGACGGCGCCATGACCGGCTTCGCCTATCCGGAGATGATGGTGAACGTGGTCGCCGCCCATGCGCGCGGCGACGTGGCGCGCGCGCACGACATTTTCGACGCCTATCTGCCGCTCGCCCGCTACGAGCAGCAGCCGGGCATCGGGCTTGCCGTGCGCAAGCATGTGCTGGCCCAGCGCGGCGCCATCCGCTCGGCCACCATGCGCAAGCCGCGGCAGATGCTGAGCGCGCTCGACATCGCCGACATCGATTTCCTGACCACGCGCCAGACGCGCTATCTCGAGAGGATCGGCTGACATGGATCTCGGATTGTCGGGCAGGAAGGCGCTGGTCCTCGGCGCAAGCCGGGGACTGGGCGCGGCGACCGCGCGCGCGCTCGCCATGGAGGGGGCGAGCGTCTACGCCTGCGCGCGCAGCATCGACCGCATCGAGGGCTGGATCGCCGCCCTTCCCGAGGCGATGCGCGCGTCCGTCGTTCCGATGCGGCTGGATCTGGCCGATCTCTCATCGGTGGAGGCGGTTTCGCGGCGCGTCGTCGAGGCGGGCGGCGTCGACATACTGGTCAACAACAGCGGCGGCCCCGCGCCTTCGAGCGCGGAGCAGGCGCCGCGGTCCGACTGGATCGCGCAGTTCGAAGCGATGGCGGCCAACATCATCCACCTCACCCAGGCCCTGCTGCCGCAGATGAAGGCGCGCAACTGGGGCCGCATCGTCACCATCGCCTCGTCCGGCGTCGAGCAGCCGATCCCGAACCTGGCCATCTCCAACGGGCTTCGCGCCGCGGTGGTCGGCTGGTCCAAGACGCTGGCCGGCGAGGTCGCGGGCAAGGGCATCACCGTGAACGTCGTGACGCCGGGGCGCATCGGCACCGAGCGCGTCGCCTCGCTCGACGCCAGCGCCGCCCAGCGCACGGGCGCGTCCGTGGAGGAGGTCGCCCGGCAGTCCGCGGCTTCCATACCGGCGGGCCGCTACGGCCGCCCCGAGGAGTTCGCCGACGTCGTCACCTTCCTGGCAAGCGAGCGCGCTTCCTATGTGACGGGCACGCTGGTCAGGGTGGACGGCGGCATGGTGCGCTCCGTCTGAAGGGTCCGGAGGTCGGGCCGCCCGTGGCGGGTCGATGCCAGCGGCTCCGGCCGCTTGCATATCACCTATTATCTCCCGCTAGACGGACGATGACGACTTGAACGCCTCGTAGCGCGCCTTGTTCTCCGCATTGGGCGGATAGAGGCCCGGAAGCGGCGTGCCCTTCTCGACCTCGCCCATGATCCAGCCTTCCAGGCGCTCCTGCTCCACGCCGGCCTCGACCACGGCCTCGACCAGATTGGCGGGGATGAGCACCGCGCCGTCGTCGTCGATGACGATCATGTCGTCGGGCCACACGGCCACCCCGCCGCAGGCGATGGGCTCCTGCCAGTTGACGAAGGTGAGGCCAGCGACGGACGCCGGCGCGGCAACGCCCGCGCACCAGACCGGCAACCCGGTGCCCAGAACGCCGCTGACGTCCCGCACCACGCCGTCCGTGACGAGCGCGGCGACGCCGCGCTTGACCATGCGCGCGCACAGAATGTCGCCGAAGATGCCGGCATCGGTGACGCCCATCGCGTCGACCACGGCGATGCATCCCTGCGGCATGGCCTCGATGGCCGCGCGTGTGGAGATAGGGGACGACCAGCTTTCCGGCGTCGCGAGGTCTTCGCGCGCCGGAACGAACCGCAAGGTGAAGGCCCGCCCCGCGATGCGCGGCTGGCCCTTCCCGAGCGGGGCCGCGCCGCGCAGCCAGACATTGCGGAGCCCCTTCTTCAGCAGGACGGTGGTGAGCGTTGCCGTGGTGATCCCCTTGAGGGCCGCGACGGCCTTCTTCTCGTCATAGGGGAGCTTGGTTTCAGTCATTGGTGCCGGGTCTCCTGTTGTCCGGAACGAAGCGGTCCGATGCTGCGCGACGCCGGCGTCCGACATCAGCCGGTCAGATATCGAGATTGGCGACGCTCAGCGCGTTGTCCTGGATGAACTCGCGGCGCGGCTCCACCTCGTCGCCCATCAGGCGGGTGAACAGCGAATCGGCGTTGGTGGCGTCGGTCACCCGGACTTGCAGAAGCGAGCGCGCATTGGGGTCGAGCGTCGTCTCCCAGAGCTGCTCGGCGTTCATCTCGCCCAACCCCTTGTAGCGCTGGAGCGAAATGCCCTTGCGGCCGGCGTTGAACACGGCGTCGAGCAAGGCGCGCGGGCCGGCGATGGTCTCCTGCACCTCCTTGCGCTTCAGCACGGGCGGCGTGCCGTAGACGGCCTGGAGCGAGGCGGCGTAGCGGTCGAGCGCGCGGGCGTCCGCGGAACCGATCAATGCCGCGTCGAGCGTGACGATCTCGCGCACGCCGCGCACCGTGCGCTCGAAGACATAACCGCCGGTGCCGTCGTTGGAGGGGTTGAGGCGGCCGCTCCAGCCGCGCTCGGTCTCCTCCGCCATGGCGTCGAGCCGGCGCGCGACGCGCTCCGCCGCCTCGGCGGCGCGGCCGGTGTCGGCAAGCACGGCTGCGCTCAGCGCCCCGGCGATGGCCGCCTGCTCGACCGCGGCGCGGTCATAGCGCGTGTGCAGGCCGTTGATCAGCGAACGCACGGAAAGCGCCTCCTCGACGACGGCGCGCAGGTCGGCGCCGGCGCGCACCTCGCCGTCGGCAAGCGACAGCGTCGCGTCGTCGAGGCCCGAGCCGATGAGGAATTCCTCGAAGGCGCGCTCGTCCTTGATGTATTGCTGCGACTTGCCGCGCGTCACCTTGTAGAGCGGCGGCTGGGCTATGTAGAGATGGCCGCGCTCGATCAGCTCCGGCATCTGGCGGAAGAAGAAGGTGAGCAGCAGGGTCCTGATATGGGCGCCGTCGACGTCGGCGTCCGTCATGATGATGATCTTGTGGTAGCGCAGCTTGTCGGGGTTGAAACCGAAGGTTTCATCCTTGCCGATGCTGGTGCCGAGCGCGGTGATCATCGTGCCGATCATCTCGGACGACAGCATGCGGTCGAAGCGCACGCGCTCGACATTGAGGATCTTGCCGCGCAGCGGCAGGATGGCCTGGTTCTGGCGCGAGCGTCCCGACTTGGCCGAGCCGCCGGCCGAATCGCCCTCGACGATGAAGATCTCGGACTTGGCCGGGTCGCGCTCCTGGCAGTCGGCGAGCTTGCCCGGCAGCGAGGTGACGCCCAGCGTCGACTTGCGGGTGATGTCGCGCGCCTTGCGCGCCGCCTCGCGCGCGGCGGCCGCCTGGATGACCTTCTCGACGACGGTCTTCGCCTCGCCGGGATGCTCCTCCAGCCAGGTGCCCAGCGCCTCGTTGACGAGGCTCTCGACCACCGGCCGCACCTCGGAGGAGACGAGCTTGTCCTTGGTCTGCGAGGAGAATTTCGGATCGGGAACCTTGACCGACAGCACGGCGGTCAGCCCCTCGCGCGAATCGTCGCCGGTCAGCGAGACCTTCTCCTTCTTGGTCGCGCCGGACGCGTCCGCATAGCCGACGACCTGGCGCGTCAGCGCGCCGCGCAGGCCGGCAAGGTGCGTGCCGCCGTCGCGCTGGGGAATGTTGTTGGTGAAGCACAGCGTGTTCTCGTGGAAGCTGTCGTTCCACCACAGCG
>CAZVTK010000045.1:13118-29329 GCA_964629765.1 uncultured Mesorhizobium sp. | reverse complement strand
CCTTGCGCTCGCGCAGGAAATGCCACGGCACGATGTTGGAATGGTGCTCCATGATGGAGAGCACGATCTCGTCGCCCGCGCCGATGCGCGGCATGCCAAACCCATAGGCCACCGTGTTGATGGCCGAGGTGGTGTTGGAGGTGAAGACGATATTGTCGACCGACGGCGCGTTGAGGAAGCGCCGCACGCTTTCCCGAGCGCGCTCATAGGCGTCCGTGGCGGCGTTGGACAGGAAATGCAGGCCGCGATGCACGTTGGCGTATTCGCTGGAATAGGCGTGCGTGACCGCGTCGATCACTGCCTGCGGCTTCTGCGCCGACGCGCCGTTGTCGAGATAGACGAGCGGCTTGCCGTGGACCTGCCGCGACAGGATCGGGAAGTCGCGGCGTATGGCCTCGACGTCGTAGGGGGCGACGAGATTATCCATGCTCCGCGAACCACTGGTCCAGCCTCGCCTCCAGCGGCTCGACCAGCGCTTCGTCCTCCAGTTCCTCGATCACCTCGGCAAGGAACGCCTTGACCAGAAGCCCGCGCGCCTCCTTCTCGGGAATGCCGCGCGCCATCAGGTAGAACAAATGGCTGCGGTCGATCTCGGCCACCGTCGCGCCATGGCCGCAGGCCACGTCGTCGGCGAAGATCTCCAGCTCCGGCTTGATCGAGAACTCGCCTTCGTCCGACAGCAGCAGCGTGTTGCAGGCCATCTTGGCGTCGGTCTTCTGCGCTTCGCGCGCGACGCGGATCTGGCCCTGGAACACGCCATGCGCACGCCCGAGGACGATGTTGCGCACCACCTCCGTCGAGGTCGCGCCGTAGGCCGCGTGGTCGAGCACCATGGTCACGTCGCTATGCGTCTCGCCGGTGAGCAGGTTGACGCCGCGCAGCGTGAACCGGCAGTTCTCGCCGGCCGCCTGGACGCGCAGCTCCTGCCGCACCAGCCTGCCGCCCGTATTCATGACGAAGACGGTCAGGCTCGCGTCCTTGCCGATGGTGGCGTTGAGCTGGGCCAGATGCGTGGCGTCGGCGGGCTGCTCCTGAAGCACGATCCACACCACTTCGGCCCCGTCGGCCACGTCGAGGTCGGACACGCAGGAGACCAGCGCCGGGGCCGTGCCGGAATGGCGCTCCACGAACACCGCCTTCGCCCCCGCGCCGACTCGTGCCAGGAGGCGCGTATGCACCTGCCCGCCGGCATGGTGGTTCTGCAATTCGACAGGCGCTTCGAGCGCCGCGCCCGCCTCGACCGAAACCGCGATGCCGTCCTCGACGAAGGCGGCGTTGACGGTGCCGACCGCGTCGTCAAAACCCTTGGGCTCGATCAGCGCCGTCAGCTCGCCCGCGATCAGCCTCGGCGCCAGCCGCTCGATCGTGGCGCCCGCGACGGTGGGCAGGCGAGCGCCGGCATCCGGCGTCGCGTCGACCACCGTGCTGCCGGCGACCAGCGCGGCAAGCGCCGTGGAAACGTTGTTCTGCGCAGCCGGCACCGCGGTCAGCAGCCGGCGCAGGTCCGTATAGTGCCAGCTTTCGATGCGCCGCGTCGGCAGCCCCGCCTTGATGGCCTCCACCGCGTTGTCGCGCAGCACCATCATGCCAGGATCGCCCGGCAGGTCGGCGACCTTGCCGGCGAACGCCTCGACCAGCGCCGCCTCGGCGGGCGTCATCTTCGGGGCAGCGTGCATGTTCACGGCCATATTCACAACCGGCACCTCATGCCGCCTCGCCCAGCACGCCGGCATAGCCTTCGGCTTCCAGCGCGTGGGCCAGCGTCTTGTCGCCCGACTTCACCACCTGCCCCTTGAACAGCACATGCACGCTGTCGGGCACGATGTAGTCGAGCAGGCGCTGGTAGTGGGTGATGACCACCATCGAGCGGTCGGGCGAGCGCAGCGCGTTGACGCCCTCCGCCACGATCTTCAGCGCGTCGATGTCGAGGCCGGAATCGGTCTCGTCGAGCACGCAAAGCTTGGGCTCCAGCAGCTTCATCTGGAGGATCTCGGCGCGCTTCTTCTCGCCGCCCGAGAAGCCGACATTGAGCGGGCGCTTCAGCATGCCCATGTCCATCTGCAACTCGCCGGCCGCCTTCTTCACGCGCGCCAGCAACTCGGACACCTTCAGCGGCTCCTCGCCGCGCTGCTTGCGCTGCGAATTGAGCGCCACCTTGAGGAACTCCATGGTCGCCACGCCCGGTATCTCCATCGGATACTGGAAAGCGAGGAACACACCCTTGGCGGCGCGCTCGGCCGGGTCCATCCCGAGGATCGACTCGCCGTTGAACAGGATGTCGCCTTCGGTGACCTCGTAGTCCTCGCGCCCGGCGAGGATGTAGCTGAGCGTCGACTTGCCCGAGCCGTTCGGCCCCATGATCGCGGCGACCTCGCCGTCCTTCACCGTCAGGTTCAGGCCGCGGATGATCTCGGTGCCGTCCTCGGCGATGCGGGCGTGAAGGTTCCTGATTTCCAGCATTTTCCTGTTCTTCCGTTCGATTGCCGCGCCGTCCGGCGCATGCCGTTCAAATCCCGAGCGACGCCCTCAGCGGCGGCAGCACCGACGCCGCCACCAGCCCGACGCCAATGCCCAGCGCGATGCGGAAGGCGCGGCTCGCCGCCGGCGCGAAGCCGGCCAGCAGCCCGCACACCACCGCGTAGAAGGAGAGCGTGACGGGGTCCATCGTCAGTCCGCCAGTTCGAGCCGCTTTTCGATGCGATCCAGCCGCACCTTGAGCTCCGCGATCTCGCCGTCATGCAACGTCTGGGAGCCGAGCAGCCCGGCCATGTGCTGCCGGATGATCAGCATCTCCGCCCTCATGCCGGACATGTCATGTTTCATGGCCGACATGTCGGCCCGGATGGGCCTCAACTGCTCAAGAACCAGATTCTCGACCTTCTCGTTCATCCGACGCTCCCCTCCAGCGAGATGCCGATGAGCTTCTGCGCCTCGACGGCGAACTCCATCGGCAATTCCTGGATCACGTCCTTGACGAAGCCGTTGACGATCAGCGCGATCGCCTCCTCCTCCGGGATGCCGCGCTGCATCACGTAGAAGAGCTGGTCCTCGGAGATCTTCGACGTGGTCGCCTCGTGCTCCAGCCGCGCGCTGGCGTTCTTCGCCTCGATGTAGGGCACGGTGTGCGCGCCGCAGTTCGCGCCGATCAGCAGCGAGTCGCAATTGGTGAAGTTGCGCGCGCCTTCCGCCTTGCGGTGCACGGAAACCTGGCCGCGATAGGTGTTGTTCGAGTGGCCGGCCGAGATGCCCTTGGAGATGATGCGGCTCACCGTGTTCCTGCCGAGATGGATCATCTTGGTGCCGCTGTCGATCTGCTGGTAGCCGTTCGATACGGCGATCGAATAGAACTCGCCCTGGCTCCCGTCGCCGCGCAGGATGCAGGACGGGTACTTCCAGGTGATGGCGGAGCCGGTTTCGACCTGCGTCCACGAGATCTTGGAGCGGTCGCCGCGGCAGTCGCCGCGCTTGGTGACGAAATTGTAGATGCCGCCCTTGCCCTCGGCGTCGCCGGGATACCAGTTCTGCACCGTCGAGTACTTGATCTCGGCGTCGTCCAGCGCCACCAGCTCGACCACGGCCGCGTGAAGCTGGTTCTCGTCGCGCTGCGGCGCCGTGCAGCCTTCGAGATAGGACACGTAGGCGCCCTCGTCGGCGATGATCAGCGTGCGCTCGAACTGGCCCGTATTCTTCTCGTTGATGCGGAAATAGGTCGACAGCTCCATCGGGCAGCGCACGCCCTTCGGCACGTAGACGAAGGAGCCGTCGGTGAAGACAGCCGAGTTCAGCGTGGCGTAGAAATTGTCCGTCGTCGGCACCACGGAGCCGAGATATTTCTGCACCAGCTCCGGATGCTCGCGGATCGCCTCGGAGATCGAGCAGAAGATGACGCCGGCCTTCGCCAGCTCCTCCTTGAACGTGGTCACCACGGACACGGAATCGAACACCGCGTCGACCGCGACGCGGCCCGACTTGTAAACATTGTCGTTAGCCGTTTCGGGATCGGCCTGCTTCTGCACGCCGGCCAGAATCTCCTGCTCCCTGAGCGGGATGCCCAGCTTCTCGTAGACCTTCAGCAGCTCGGGATCGACCTCGTCGAGCGAGCGCGGGCCGGACTGGTTCTTCGGCGCCGCGTAATAGTGGATGTCCTGGAAATCGATCTTCGGATATTCGACGCGCGCCCAGGTCGGCTCCTCGAGGGTCAGCCAGCGGCGATAGGCGGCGAGCCGCCATTCGAGCATCCACGCCGGCTCGTCCTTCTTCTCCGAGATGAAGCGGATGATGTCCTCCGACAGGCCCTTGGGAGCCTTGTCGGTCTCGATCTTCGTCTCGAAGCCGTATTTGTACTGGTCCACATCGATCTTGCGGACCTGCTCGATCGTTTCCTGCACCGCAGGCATCGGCTTTCTCCATCCATGCCGGGTTCAAGGCCCGGCCGTCTTCGAAAATCGCGCGCTTCTCGCACACGCGGCATATAGTGTCACGGGGTCCGTTGTGCACGGCCCGCCTGCATTTTCACATGGGCGCGCATCCACGCCCGGGTTCACATGGGCCCGCTTCCGCGCGCCCGAACCGACATCACGCGGCGCGTTCACGCCCGCCGCTGCGCGCCAGAAGGCGCGACAGCGATTCGATGAACCGCCCGATCTCGGCCTCGCCGGTCGCGCGGCCGAGCGAGACGCGGATCGCGCCTTCGCCGCCGCCAATGCCCATCGCCTTCAGCACATGGCTCGGCCCTACCTTGCCCGACGAGCAGGCCGAGCCCGCCGAAACCGCGATGCCATCCATGTCGAAGGCGATCAGCGCCGTCTCGGCCTTGATGCCCGGCAGGGCGAAGCTCGACGTGTTGGCCAGCCGGGGCGCGCCGGCGCCGATCACGCTTGAGCCGGGCGCCAGCGCGAGCACCTGCGCCTCCAGCGCGTCGCGCAACGCGCGCACCCGCTCCATCTCGCCCCCGATCTCGCCCATGCTCGCCAGCGCCACGCGCGCGGCTGCGCCAAATCCCGCCATGGCTGCGACATTCTCGGTGCCGGCGCGAAAACCGCGCTCGTGGCCGCCGCCGCGGACCAGCGGCGCTGGCATCATCAGGTCGGCCCGCCCGACGATGGCGCCGACGCCCTGCGGCCCGCCGAGCTTGTGCCCGGACAGGATAAGAAAATCTGCCGTACCGTCTGAAATATCGAGAGGAATGCGGCCGGCGGCTTGCGCGGCATCGACGGCCAGGACTCCGCCGGCCGCATGGACGATGCGCCCGATTTCGGCGACCGGCTGGATGACACCGGTCTCGTTGTTGGCCGCGTGGATCGCCACCAGCGGCAGCCCCCGCCCTCGGTCGTGGGCGGCGAGCATCCGCTCCAGTTCGTCCAGCCGGGCGATGCCGGCGCCGTCGACGCCGAAGACATGCACGTCGGCGGGATCGAAGCGCCCGCCGGCCAGCGTCGCCGGATGGTCGGCGGCGTTGACATAGACCGCGCCGAAGGCGAGCGGGGCGCGGCCCATCGTCCAGCGCGGCGCGAGCAGCGTGTTGGCCGCCTCGGTCGCGCCCGAGGTGAAGACCACATGCTGGGGCTGCGCGCCGGCGAGCGCGGCGACCTCGCGGCGCGCGGACTCGACCAGACGGCGCGCGGCTCGGCCCTCGCCATGCACTGACGAGGCGTTGCCGGCGGCATCCATGGCCGCGAGCATCGCCGCCCGCGCCTCCGGAAGGAGGGGCGCGCCGGCATTGTGGTCCAGATAGACCCGCTGCGGTGCCATGTCTTTCCCGAGTCCTCGTCTCTTTCCCGGGCCCTTATCCATCCGCGGCCGCGGCGGATGCAATTTCCTTGAAATCGCAGGCCCCGCCGTCCTATCTAGCCGCCTTGACGCCGGGCGCGCCACCGTGCCTAGTTTTGAACAATTCTAAAGTGGTTCTAGGGAGCGCGGCCCGCCGCGTCAAGCGCCGCAGGCGCGGGCGGCAGCGCAAAGATGACATTTTCCGTCATCTTATGTCCTCCCCGGACGGATACGGAGTGTTGTGATGCCCGAGGTGATCTTCGCTGGACCCGCCGGCCGCCTGGAGGGGCGCTACCAGCCCTCCAAGGTGAAGAGCGCGCCGATCGCCATGGTGCTGCATCCCCACCCGCAATTCGGCGGGACGATGAGCAACAAGATCGTCTACGACCTGTTTTACATGTTCCAGAAGCGCGGCTTCACCACGCTGCGCTTCAACTTCCGCGGCATCGGCCGCAGCCAGGGCGAGTTCGACCATGGCGCGGGCGAGCTGTCCGACGCCGCCGCCGCGCTCGACTGGGTGCAGTCGCTGCATCCCGATTCCAAGAGCTGCTGGGTTGCCGGCTATTCCTTCGGCGCCTGGATCGGCATGCAGCTCCTGATGCGCCGGCCCGAGATCGAGGGCTTCATCTCGGTCGCCCCGCAGCCCAACATCTACGATTTCTCCTTCCTCGCCCCCTGCCCGTCGTCCGGCCTGATCATCCATGGCGACGCCGACAAGGTGGCCCCGCCGAAGGACGTGCAGGGGCTGGTGGACAAGCTCCAGTCGCAGAAGGGCATCACTATCACCCAGAAGACGATGCCAGGGGCCAATCATTTCTTCTCCAACGACGCCGACCTTTTGATCGAGGAATGCTCCGACTATCTCGACCGGCGGTTGCGCGGCGAGCTGTCCGACCCGCGCCCGAAGCGGCTTCGCTAGAGGCGTTTTTCCGCAAAAGTGGTGGAAGGATCGCGGCTGCGCCCGGCATCCGGCCTTGACCGGTCGACAGCCGGCGCAACGCGTGAAACGGTTCGACTGTCCGAATCACCGCTCCAAACGGGGAAAAAGCCGTGGCGAAATTCGAAGTCTACAAGGACAAGAAGGGCGAAACGCGTTTCCGGTATCGCGCTGACAATGGCGAGATCATGTTCAGCTCGGAGGGCTACAAGCAGAAGGCCTCCGCGCTGAAGTCGATCGAGTCGCTGAAGAAGGGCGTCGCCGGCGCCGATGTGGTCGAGGAAGCGCCGAAAGCCGCCGCCGCCAAGAAGCCGGCCGCCAAGGCCGCTGCCCCGAAGGCGAAGGCCGCTGCTGCCGCCAAGCCGGCTGCGGCGCCCAAGGCGAAGGCTGCCCCGGCACCGAAGGCAAAGCCCGCCGCGGCTCCCAAGGCCGCTGCCGCACCGAAGCCGAAAGCGGTTGCAAAACCCAAGGCTTCGGCAAAGGCTCCCGCGAAGCCGAAGGCGGCCGCGAAGGCCAAGGCTGCTCCCAAGGCCAAGGTTCCGGCCTGACGCGATCGCGACGGGTTCTTACCCCGGCGAGGCGAGAACCCCGCCGCTGACCGCTTGCCGGCACCCCGTGGTGGTCGGAAAGGTCAGCGGCAGGCCGCGCCGCGAGCGCACCGCGAGATAGGCCCACGCTTCGGCCTCCATGGCGTCGCCGTCGAAGCCCGCTTCTTCCGCGAGGATGACCTCCGCACCCGACATGGCGGCGAGGCTTCGCATGTCGCCGACGATATGCGGGTTCTTGCGGCCGCCGCCGCAAACGATCCACAGTCTTGGCGGCTGCGGAAGGTGGTCGGCCCCGGCAAGGATCGCCTGCGCGGACACGGCGGCCAGCGTGCGCGCGCCGTCCGCGAGTTCCAGCCCCGAAACCGCGTCCAGCGTGAAGTCGAGCCGGTCCAGCGATTTCGGCCCCGCCTTCGCGAAGAACGGGTTTTGCAGGTAGCGCTCGACCACGGCATGCACCACTCCGCCCTCGGCCGCCACCGCGCCGCCGGCATCGTAAGGAATGCCGCCCTCGCGCTGCACCCACTGGTCGATCAGCGCATTGCCCGGGCCGGTGTCGAAGGCGACGGGGTCGCCCCGTTCAGGCACGAAGGTGATGTTGGAGATGCCGCCTATGTTGACGAAGCAGACCGGGAAGCGCCGCAGCGCCCCCGGTAGCAAGGACGGCAGCGAGGCCGCCAGCGCCGCGTGATAGGCGGGCACCAGCGGCGCGCCCTGCCCGCCATGGCGCATGTCCTGCGCCCGCATGTCGTACACCACAGGGATGCCCGTCTCGCGCGCCAGAACCGCGCCGTCGCCGAGTTGCACCGTCAGCGCCTGGAGCGGCCGGTGCAGCACGGTCTGGCCGTGGAAGCCGATCAGCGCCGGCCTTGCCGCCTGCCGTGACAGGAAATCGCGCACCGCTGCCGCGTGGCGCAGCGTGACCTCGCGCTCCACGGCGGCGAGGTCGCCCGGCCGCTCGTTCCGGCGCGCGATTGCCTTGGCCGTCTCCAGCGCGCCTGCCAGCCGCGCCCGGAACGCCGCGTCATAGGGCGCGAAGCCGCCTGCCCCGCGCGCCACATGGCCGTCGCCGTCGGTGGTGACCAGTGCGAGGTCGATGCCGTCCATCGACGTGCCGCTCATCAGTCCGAGCGCCGTGACCGCTTCCATGGCTGCCTTGCAAGGTTGTGATTCCGCCCGTCCGGATGCTAAAGGCCCGCCGACCGCGCAGCCAGCGCCGTTTCCCGGAAAGACGCCGCCATGACCGCCTTCAAGTCCGACTTCCTGCGCACGCTCTCCGAGCGCGGCTTCATCCACCAGATTTCGGACGAGAGCGGCCTCGACGACCTGTTCGCGAAGGAGACCGTGACGGCCTATATCGGCTTCGATGCGACGGCGAAGAGCCTGCATGCCGGCTCGCTGATCCAGATCATGATGCTGCACTGGATGCAGCAGACCGGCCACCGGCCGATCGCGTTGATGGGCGGCGGCACGTCGATGATCGGCGACCCCTCCTTCAAGGAGGAATCGCGAAAACTGCTGACGCCCGAGGGCATCGCGGAGAACCTCGTGGGCATCCGTCGCAACTTCGCGCCCTACCTTTCGTTCGGCGAGGGGCCGCGCGACGCGCTGATGATCAACAATGCCGACTGGCTGCTGAAGCTCAACTATGTCGAGTTCCTGCGCGATGTCGGCCGCCATTTCTCGGTCAACCGCATGCTGTCCTTCGACAGCGTGAAGCTGAGGCTCGACCGCGAGCAGTCGCTGTCCTTCCTCGAATTCAACTACATGATCCTGCAAGCCTACGACTTCGTCGAATTGAACCGGCGCCACGGCACGCGGCTCCAGATGGGCGGCTCCGACCAGTGGGGCAACATCGTCAACGGCATCGACCTCGGCCACCGGCTCGGCACGCCGCAGCTCTTCGCGCTGACCTCGCCGCTGCTGACCACCGCGTCCGGCGCCAAGATGGGCAAGACCGCGTCCGGCGCGGTCTGGCTCGATGCGCAGATGATGAGCCCCTACGAATTCTGGCAGTACTGGCGCAACACCGAGGACGCCGACGTCGGCCGCTTCCTCAAGCTCTACACCACCATGCCGCTCGCCGAGGCGGGGCGGCTCGCGGCGCTGGGCGGCTCGGAGATCAACGAGGCCAAGAAGGTGCTCGCCACCGAGATCACCGCCATGCTGCACGGCCGCGCGGCGGCCGACGAGGCGGCCGAGACCGCGCGGCGTACCTTCGAGGAAGGGGCGCTTGCGGAGAACCTGCCGACCATCGAGGTGCCGGCCGCCGAGCTCGCCGCCGGCATCGGCGTGCTGGCGCTGTTCGTGCGCGCCGGGCTCGGCGCATCCAACGGCGAGATCCGGCGCCAGGTGCAGGGCGGCGGCGTGCGCGTCAACGACGCTGCGGTCACCGACGAGCGGCTGGTCATCGGTCAGGATCACCTTACCGATGCCGGCGTGGTGAAGCTGTCGCTCGGCAAGAAGAAGCACGTGCTGGTGCGCCCGGCCTGAGACTGGCCTGAAACGGGCCTGACCGCCTACTCGGTCTCGCCCGTATCCATCTGCTTCGGCTGGAACTCGAAGATCTTGCGGAAGATGCCGGGGGCGATCACCGAGAGCGGGTTGACCGACACCTGCGGGTTTGCGGTCTTGCCGTGCAGGCGGAAGGTGATGCCGATCAGGCCGCGGTCGCGCCCGTTGCCGAGAATGACGCCCAGCAGCGGGATCTCGCCGAACAGGCGGTTGATGCCGTAGGCCGGCATGAAGGTGCCGGTCACCAGCATGTTGCCGGAACGGTCGAAGACGGTGCCCTGGAAGGTCGCGCCGATGGAGCCGCCGCGCACCACGCCGTCGGCGACCTTCAGATAGCCCTCGCCCTTCTCGATCACCGCATAGGCCACGTCGAACTGCGCGCGCGCGGTGTCCACGGCGCTGTTGACGGTCTGGTTGAGCGAGCGGTCCGAGCCCGGCGCGGCGCGGTTCACCATCGTCTCCAGCCGCTGTTCCTCGATGAGGTCGAAGCCGCGCGCGATCAGCGGGCCGCTCAGCGCCTTTCCGACCGCGCCCGACAGGCGCAGCTCGGCGACGCCGCCGCGCACGTTCTGGTAGAGGTTGAGGAAGCGCAGCACCTCGCCGGCATTGCCGGCGGCGAGCTCCAGCCGCCGCTCGTTGCCTATGGTGGCGTCGACGATCGACACCGGCGCGCCGGAGGCGGTGCGGGCCGATGCGCGCATGCCGCCCACCGTGGTTCCGGGACCGGAAAAGACCAGCTTCAGGTCGCGCAAAGTCTCGCCGTGGAACCCGGTCGCCGCGTCCAGCTCGAGGTCGAGCGAGAACTTGTCCGTCGCGGTCCAGCCGCCGTCGCCGTCGCGCGTGTCCAGGTTGAATTCGCCGACCACCGAGCGCACGTCGCCCTTGCGGCCGCGCACGGTCACCGCATAGCCGCCGCCGTTGCGGCGCGCGACCGTGGTGGCGAGGTCGTCACCCTCGTGCAGCGACAGCCGGCTGAACTCGGCGCGGGCAAACCCCTTCGCGTCCACCTCGATGATGCCGGCCGCCGAAAAACCCCGTCCGCCCGCCGAGAACTCCTCGATGCGCGTGACGCCGCCGGCGCGGCGCATGACGAAGCTCGCATTCGCCGCTACGCCCGGCTTCTTCTCCCAGCCGATCCACGGCACCTGGAGCGTCGCCGAGGTCAGGTCGGCGGTGATGTCGCTGGCGCCGTCCTCGCGCGAGAGGAGGGTGAGCGCGAACGGACCCGACACGATAGCGCCGAGCCCCGGCATGAGCGCCTCGCGGCTCGAATCGTTGACCTGCAATTCGGCGATCATGCGCCGGCCGGACTTGTCGGCGCCCAGCGGCTCCTCCAGCGAGAAATCGGCCGGCACGCCGTTGAGCCTGCCCTTGGCCTCGATCACCGCCCGCGTCGGGTCGGCACGGAGCCTGCCGTCGGCCTCGCTGAGCTTCTGGCCCTGGAAAGCCTGCGGCACGTTGAGCCCGGAAAAGGCGAGGTCGACGCTCCAGTCGATCGTGTCGCGCGAGGCCGCCACCAGCGGGATCGTCGCGTCGACATGGCCGCTCACCGTGCCCGCCATGCCTTCGGGGTCGAGCTTCATGTAGCGCGACAGGCTGATCGGCTCGTAGTTGGCGATCTCGGCCACGGCGTCGGCCGAGCCTTCGACATCGAGCGACAGCAGCCCCCGGAGCGGCGGGATGTGCGTGTCGGGGATGCGGAACGAGCCTTTTCGCGCGCTGAGCGTGCGGCCGGCCTCCGTATAGACGGTGCCCGATTCCAGCGAGATGGTGACGTCCTTGCCGGCGATGTCGACGATGCCGACGGCATCGCGCATCGGCGGGATCGAGCCGGCCATGTCGAAGCGCGCGCCGTGCACCACGAAATGGCCCGACAGGTCGTCGGGCGTCAGCGGAATGCCGCTGGCGAGCCGGCCCGCCGGCAGGTTGAGCTCCAGCCGGCCTTCCTTGACCACGCCGCCGAAGACGTTCCTGAGCGTCCAGCCGCGCGCCGACCCCGCGCCGAACCACGGCCACAGATTCTTGGCGTGGGCGGTGGGCAGGTCGGCCACGTTCACCGCCAGCCGCAGCCCCGACCCGCCCGTCTCCGGCAGGTCGATGGCGAGCGTTGCCAGCACCTCGCTCTGGCCCGTCGCCACCACCAGCCGGTCGGCGACGATGCTGCGGAAGCGGGCGTCGACCCGCCCGGTCGAGAAGATGGCGGCCGCGAGCGCCGGCTCCAGCGAATCGGCCGGCGCCAGCAGCGAGCCGCCGCTGGCGAGCCTGAAGCCGTAATGGGGCGCAGCGCCCTGCCCGACGAGATCGACGCTGCCCGAGAGCGTGATGTCGGTGCGGCCGTCGCCGGCTTCGAGCCGCGCGATGTCGTAGCGCGAGCCGGTCCCGTCGAGCCTCAAGTCGAGCGCGATGCGGCCCGTATGCGGCACGCTGTGGCCGACCCTGATCCGTGTCCCGGTCGTCTCGATGCGCGCCCTGAGCGCCCCCGCCGAGGCCGCATCGGCCTTGTCGCCGGTCAATTCGATGCGAAGCGCGCCCAGTTGCAGCATGCCGGGCTGCTCCGGGTCGGCCCCGGCCGCCGGCGCCGGCACGTCGATGCCGAGGTCGAGCCGCATGGCTCCAGCAGGCCCGCGTCCCACCCTGCCGCTCACGGCAAGGTCACGCTCGCCCAGCCGGGCGGCGACGTCGATGGCCGCTCCTTCCGCGGTCTCGGCGATCCCGGCCCTTGCGATCAGCAGTTTTCGCGCGCCGAGGTCGAGCGACAGGTTCTCGACGACGAACAGGCCCGTGCCCGACCCGTCAAGCGCATCCATCGCGCCGGCAAGACCGTTGAAAGCGAAGGCGACCAGATCGTCGGCCCCGACCAGCCCGTCGGCGCCCGCAAGCTGCGCCAGCAGCCCGCCGCCCGGCGCCGCCGGAAGCTCGGCAAGCCGCAGGTCGACGTCCGACACCGTGGCGCCCGCGAGCCGCACCTCGCCGGCGAGCAGCGGCAGCAGCCGCACGCTGAACTGGAGAAGGCCGGCGCTGAGCCGCGCCTCGCCGGTCTCAGCCGTCGTCACCGAAACGTCGCGCAGTTCGAGGCCGAAGGGCCGCGTCAGGCCGAAAGCCAGCCGTGCCTCGCCCGTGACGAGCCGCACCTCCTCGCCGACCATCTGCGCGACCGCCCTTTCGGCTGCCTGCGTCAGCCGTTCCGACGAGATCGAGATGCTGCCGACGGCGAGCAGCGCCGCGACGAGCGAGACCAGCACGACGACGAGGCCGCCCGACGCCAGCGCCGCCACGCGCGCCATCCGCGCAAGCGAGAAGACGTGCCCGGCGCCGCCCGCGGAGGGCAAGGTGTGCAGCCCGACGATCTCGCCGCGGCGGAACCTGATCTTCTGCGGAATCGACACCCGCGCGCCCACACCTCTCGTTTCGGCTGGACCGGCATGCGGATCGCACGCTACACCGGCCGCCCGACTGGCTTCATTCACAAGACAACGGCAATCCTATGTCCCCGCCGTCCGCCTTTCACTCCCTTGGCACATCCCTGCCGGATTTCGCTCTCGCGAACCATGACGGGCGCATGGTGAAGCGCTCCGACCTTCTCGGCAAGCCTGCCGTCATCTTCGTCTATCCGCAGGACGATACCGAAACGTGTACGGCGGAGGCGCTGTCCTTCTCGGCGCTGGCGGGAAAATTCCGCGGCGCAGGTGTCCGGCTGTTCGGCCTGTCGCCCGACGAGCCTGCCAGGCACCGCCGGTTCCGCGAGAAGCACGGGCTCAAGGTCGCGCTCCTGTCCGATCCCGGCCGCGCCCTGATCGGGCCGCTCGGCTGCTGGGCGGAGAAGGAAATGTTCGGCCGCCGCTACATGGGCGTGGTCCGTTCCACCTTCCTCGCCGATTCCGCCGGCATGCTCTCGCATGCGTGGCGCGGCGTGCGCGTCGCCGGCCATGCGCAGGCCGTGCTCGCCGCCGCCCGGTCGCTGGCTACCAAGTCGCTCGCCGAAGGAACCATTGCTGCGCCCTGACGTTTTCCGGCCCACAGGCAACAACCATCGGAGACCGTCATGCGCAGCATCCTTCTCTGGCTTCTGGGTATCCCGATTCCCGTCATCATCCTGATCTGGCTGCTCACCTGAGCAGTCTGGCATGGAGGACCGGCGTGCCGCCGGTCCGGGCCTCTGAAACCCTCCGTTAACCCTAAAAGTGTGTAATCGCGCCATCAGACTCGTCGGTCCTGATGGTGCGTCCCTTGCAGAATCCTCGACAATCAACGGTCTTCGGTCGGCGTCGCGAACCGCACACCGTCATCATCGCGCGCGGCGACCAGATCCGCCACTTCACCGTGCGGCCGTGGCTGGCCGCGCTGGCCGGCTCGGTGCTCGCGGCCGTGGCCGTCGGCTACCTGCTCGCCACCACCTATCTGGTGCTGCGCGACGACCTGATCGGCGCCAGCATCGCCCGTCAGGCGCGCCTCCAGCACGCCTATGAGGACCGCATCGCGGCGCTGCGCGCGCAGGTCGACCGAATCACCAGCCGGCAACTGCTCGACCAGCAGCTCATGGAAACCAAGGTTTCCGAGCTGATCGCCCGCCAGACCCAGCTCACAAGGCGGCACGGGCGGCTCGATCCGATTCTCCAGCGCGCCGGCACCGACCTCGCCCCGGCTGCCGCCGCCGAGCAGCCCGCGGCGGATGCTCCGGCCGACGACCGCCGGGTCGATGCGGCGGGCGCGGGCCTGCGCACCGCCAGCCTGACGAGCGCCTTCTGGGGCGCCGGCAAGCCGGCCGGGCACGACCTGTCGTCGGCCGACCGCGCCGACCTCCTGTTCTCCGAGATCAACCAGTCCCTGCGCACCATCGAGACCGAGCAGATCGACCGTCTGACGACGCTGGCGGAGGATGTCGACCGCACCGCCGACGCCATCACCGACGTCCTGGAGAAGGCCGGTCTCTCGGTGGAGGCCGAAACGGCCGAGACCGGGCTGGGCGGGCCGCTGATCGCGGTCGACGGCAAGCAGATGTTCGAGGCCCGGGTCGAGCAGCTCGACGACGCCCTCGGCCGGCTGGAGGCAGTCAAGAAAACGGCCATGCTGCTGCCGATCCACAACCCCGCCCCCGGCTACGCCGTCTCGTCGTCCTTCGGCATCCGCCGCGACCCGCTGCTCGGCACGCCGGCCCTGCATGCGGGCATGGATTTTCGCGTGCCCTACGGCATGCCGGTCCGCGCCTCGGGCGCGGGCAAGGTGGTGAAGGCCGGCTGGAACGGCGGCTACGGCCGCATGGTCGAGGTCGAGCATGCCGACGGGCTGACGACCCGCTACGCCCACATGTCGAAGATCAGCGTCAGCGTCGGCGACACCGTCCAGCGCGGCACCATCGTCGGCAAGGTGGGCTCCAGCGGCCGCTCCACCGGCCCGCATCTGCACTACGAGGTGCGCCGCGACGGCACCGCCGTCGACCCACTGAAATTCATCAAGGCCGGCCGCGCCGTCGCCAAGCTGATGTAACCGGAAGATCCTCGGGACGAGCCCGAGGATGACGCCAAGGTCCGAACGGCCTACTCGATATCCGCCACCGGCTGCCCTGCCCCGCCCTCGACGCGGTGGGCGAGCGAGGCTTCCATGAAGCCGTCGAGATCGCCGTCGAGCACCGCGGCGGGGTTGGTGCTTTCGACCCCCGTGCGCAGATCCTTCACCAACTGGTAGGGTTGCAGCACGTAGGAGCGGATCTGGTGGCCCCAGCCGATGTCGGTCTTGGTGGCCTCGGTCGCGTTGGCGGCGGCCTCGCGCTTCTTCAGCTCTTCCTCATAAAGGCGTGCGCGCAGCATCTCCCACGCCTTGGCGCGGTTCTGGTGCTGCGAGCGCCCGGCCTGGCAGGCGACGGCGATGCCGGTCGCCAGGTGGGTGATGCGCACGGCCGAATCGGTCGTGTTGACGTGCTGGCCGCCGGCGCCCGACGAGCGGTAGGTGTCGATGCGCACGTCCGATTCGGACACCTGGATCTCGATCGAATCGTCGATGACCGGATAGACCCAGGCGCTGGCGAAGGAGGTGTGCCGGCGCGCATTGCTGTCATAGGGCGAGATGCGCACCAGCCGGTGCACGCCCGATTCGGTCTTCAGCCAGCCATAGGCGTTGTTGCCCCTGATCTGGAGCGTCGCGGACTTGATGCCGGCTTCCTCGCCGTCATGCATCTCCAGCACCTCGACCTTCATGCCGCGGCGCTCGGCCCAGCGCGTATACATGCGCAGCAGCATGTTCGCCCAGTCCTGGCTCTCGGTGCCGCCGGCCCCGGCATGGATTTCGAGGAAGGTGTCGTTGTGGTCGGCCTCGCCCGAGAGCAAGGTCTCGACCTGCCGCTCGCGCGCCTCGGCGCCGAGCTTGCGGATGGCGGCCTCGGCCTCGGCGACGATACCGGTGTCGCCCTCCTCCTCGCAAATGGCAAGTAGTTCGATAATATAGTCGAGTGA